>JAJTFQ010000137.1 GCA_021299955.1 Chitinophagaceae bacterium | reverse complement strand
GTATTTGTTTTCATGATTAGATGAATGATAATTAAAAATAGACGATTGGATGCATGAAGATGTTCATGCGACAGGTTTGTACCCATAATCCGGGTACGTTAAATGGTAATGCCGTGTTTATCAGATCCTGAATACGGAATGACGGATGCAAAGGGATATGCCGTCCGGTTCCGGCGGATCCGGCATGAACACCGGGATACACGCCACACGAAATTGCGGAAGCTGCAGTACATCAGAAACCGGGACTACGGCAGTAGGTACTACGGAATGGTTGACAGCAACGGACGACACCGGCCCATGGGCATCGGTGATCCTGCAGATCTTGACCTCGTCATGGCAGCAACCATTGTTGTCCATGCCGCAATCGTCACATTTCTCTGCGGTATTATGACCCAGCGAAATGTCCGCCAGATCGCCCATGCAGTAATGGGCGCTCACCACCATCCCTGCTGACATAGCCAGGTATAGTATCGAGGTCAATATGATCGCGAGCTTTTTCAACATCCCAAAATTAACCTCTTTACGCAAAGCTGTATACCCTGTATCTGAATTTTAACAATTTCGATCGCCCAATGGTCCTTTGAATCCAGATGGTAAAGTCTTCACCGCGAAGGAGCCAAGCCGCTAAGCTAACCAAAACCAACGCATTTCGTCATTCCGACCGGCAATTCGTACCATTGCAACATGTTCAGAAACCAACCAATAGCTTCTAATCTTCGATACTTGTCTGGAATGATACTGGGTCTGAACCTTTTCCTCCTGGAAGCAAATATTATGGCACAGGACACAACGATGGTACTTCAACGAACCCAGTCAGACAGTTGTGCGCCATTTCGGTTGCGGGAAACAATCATACCCGTTTCACTGCTGGCCTATGGGTCAGCGAAACCGATCATGCCCGCCATCCGTCGGCTGGACATGGATCTGCGCAACAGCATCTCGAAACGGCATCCGGATGTCGGATTCAACGCGGATGACTGGCTCCAGTGGGCCCCTTCCACCTCCATCTATGCCCTGGATGCGGCAGGTGTCAGACTGAAGCATCGATTCAGGGAGCACCTCCTCCTGGATGCGGGATCCATCCTGATCACGGGCGGAGCGGGATTCGTCATGCGCAAGGTCAGCGAGCGCATCGACGGATTCGGGATCGTGGACACACAGTTTCCCTCCGGACATACGGCCAACGCATTCCGTGGCGCAGAGTTACTGCGACGGGAAATGTCTGGCCGTCACCCATGGCTTCAATGGAGCGGATACCTGGTCGCCGGTCTCGTAGCCGGGTCCCGGCTGATGCGGAACGAACACCATCTCAGTGAGGTAGTAGCAGGCGCCGGACTTGGCATCCTGTCCACCAGTATCACCTATGGTCTCCACCAGCGGTTCCGGAAATCAAAAAGAAGTATGCCTGACCGTTAGGCATGACCGAAGATCAGTTGACGAAGACCCAAAAGACACCCAGTCGCATGTGCAGATCCTGGCCGGGATAGAGCGGCGCATTCATGTTCGGGTTCTTGAAACCAAATCCATGCGTGAAGGTCAGCGTGTTCAGGTTGTCGGCGCGCACGAAGGCCGTGAAATTGCGTATCCTGAAATTAAAATAGGCGGAGATATCAGGCAGCCTGCGCTGCATGAGCCCCTCCTGGAGGAAGAACTGCCCATAAACCGGAGAATACGCATCGGCCTTGAAATCCGACAGATACCGGAGGTCCAGACCCGTGGCGAGGTTCAGGTTCTTAAAGAATCGACCTTCGAAAGCCAGCCGATTACGGGTATATATCAACGGAACGTTCACGGGCGCATCGGTCGTGGTGAGCTGCAGATGAGCATCGAGGTACCAGTGCCAGTGCTTCCCGAACGCGAAATCCTTGGAGACACCGAGTCGCAGCAGGTTGAAGAGCGCACCTGATTGCCGGGCTCCGTTGAAGCCGTCGAAATAGGTAAGATTTCCGACAAGATGATAATCAGCCGACAGACGCGTGCGAATGACCGGCAAATCGAGAACCGCTGACATCCGGGTTGTATTCTCCCGCTTCACATCCGAAGGCTTGGGCAGCGGAAAGGAGGAGATCCCCTGAAAAAGCATGGAGGGACTGCGGTTCACGTTCTGGAAACCGAGTTCGAGCGAACCCAGCCGCTTACTGAGCTGGGTGCGGATGCGGGCCTCGGCACCATAATCTCCGGCGAAACGACCGGCAGCATGGAAATGTCCGGCCAGCAGCATGTCCCAGCGCCGGTTTCGTGTCCGGTTGCGGTATTCGCCATGGGCGATCAAGGCGGAAAACCTCGGACTGCCCGCCGCACCCAGCGCTCCTGCATGATTTTCCAGGGTGGCCCCTGCTTTCAGGAACTGCAGCGGATTCTTAGGGTCCGGGAACTGGATGACGGACAGGTCGTTGGACAGCATCCGCCAGCGGTCATCGAAATAGAGTGTATCGGGCACCCGGGTAAACCGATAGAATTCCTTGTAATAGGCACTGTCATTCCCCGCCTGGATATCCTGAAAAATGAATCGGTTGTTTGATTGTTCCAGCGTGTGTTCGAACCGGAGGCGGGGCAAAAAGAATCTCACTACAGAAGAGTCAGTCACCACGGAGTCCTTTTTCCCAAAGTCATATTGTTGTCGGAGCAAAAAGCGACTCTCTGTGTATCTCGATCCTGTATTCAGTCGTACACTGAAGAAATTGCGTGAAGTGAAAACGCTGTCCGCCATCCGGGTTGGAATGTTGAACCGGTCGCGCGTGTAGGCCGGGTTGCGATTCACCAGGAAACTATCCTGCTCGATGCCTCCATTCTCTGCAGACTGCAAGCCGTTGCTCAGGACGATCAGGAAGGCGTTGTAGCGTTTATTCTTCGATGTGTACTGGCTGTTGAAGCGCAGATTGGCATGGTTGGTGTTCTGGGAGTTGTAGGCACCGGGTGCATTCACCAGCCGGTACTGCGCCACGAAATTCCAGTCGGGTGTGACGTTCTGGGTATGCAGTATCCCCACCTGCTGCTCGAGTTTGGTCCCGATGAGGTAGGTCAACTCAGTGAACGGCTTGGTGGTGTTCATGAACCGCGTTTCCGCGATGTTGAAAGCGTAGGGATCGAGGGCGTGGAATCCGGCATCCCAACCCGTCTGGGTGCGGGGCGTGAAAAGCACAGGGCGCGTGGCATTGCCTACATTTCCGAGGCTGATCATGTCAGGACGCAGTGGCACCCTTCGGTAAAAATCACTGATCGATGTATCCAGCGAACTGAACCTGGCCGAATCCAGGTAACGGAAGATGACCGTGACCGAATCCGCACTGAAGTCGCGCTTTTCGAATTTCAACGAGTCGCTTCCTCCGCCACCGCCGGCGCGTCCGCCACCACCCATCCTGCCCATTCCTCCGCCCATGTTCTGCAGACGCGAGGGCAGCTGAGCCATGGCCGACAGACCGCAAGCCGTAATGAACACCAGTAATATGAAGGCACGCAATATCCTCACATTCGACGGATAAGTTCGGTGAAGAGTTCGGCTACCCGGGGTTCTGCGGCCGCTGCTGCCTCCAGCACTTCCTCGTGGGTGATCGTGTTCTCCTCCTCCCGGATGCCCAGATCGGTGATGATGCTCACCCCGAACACCCGCATGCCCATATGCACCGCCACGATGACCTCCTGGACGGTACTCATCCCCACGGCGTCCCCGCCGAGGATATGTATCATCCTGTACTCGGCACGGGTCTCATAAGTGGGCCCGGTGACGCCGTAGTACACACCTTCCTGCAGTTCGAAACCCTTCTCCCGCGCGATCTCCCGGGCCATACCGATCAATTCCGGATCATAGGGTCGACTCATATCCGGGAATCTCGGGCCCAGCGAGGGCTCATTTATCCCGATCAGCGGATTGACGATCGACAGACTAATGTGGTCCCGGATGAGCATCACATCCCCAACCCGGAAACCGGGCGTTACGCCCCCCGCAGCATTGGATAGTAACAGTGTATCGACGCCCAGTAATTTCATAACCCGGATCGGAAATACCACGTCCGATGCGTCATATCCCTCGTAGAAGTGGAAACGGCCTGCCATGGCCACTACCGGCACGTCGGCGATGGTACCAAAGATCAGCGTTCCGCTATGACCCTCGACGGTAGAGACCGGAAAATGGGGGATCTCGGCATAAGGAATTTCTATGTCCACCCGGATCTGTCGCTTGAAATTGCCAAGCCCAGACCCCAGAACGATGCCGATGCGTGGCGATGATGACTGTCGCATTTTGATATCAGAAACCGCCGCTGCCAAACGATCCATCAGGGTCATACACTGTTGATTTGGGCGGCAAAGATACCGATTCCTCCCGTTAGCACGTGAGGATCCCTTCGCACGATCTGCTTGCGCCCAAAGCCTCCGATTCCGAGGGTTTCCCTTCGGAAAACAACGCCAAATCCGTACCTTTGGAAAAAATCCCCATAGATGAATCTTCACGAATACCAGGCCAAGGAATTGCTCAAACGCTACAAGGTCCCTGTCCAGGAAGGATTCGCCTGCAGCACCGCTCACGAGGCAGAAGAAGCCTACCGGCAGATCAAGAATGAATTCGGCAGCAGCTTTGCCGTTGTCAAAGCACAGATCCATGCCGGTGGACGCGGTAAAGGCGCCATCAAGGAGAACGGAACCAACGGCGTAAAGGTGGGCAAGAACCTCGAGGATGTGACAGACTATGCCAGGAAAATCCTGGGCGGAACCCTCGTAACCCTGCAGACGGGCCCCGCTGGCAAGGTCGTGAACAAGGTCCTCGTGGCCCAGGATATTTATTACGACGGACCCTCTGAACGCAAGGAATTCTATCTCTCGATCCTGCTCGACCGGGCCACCGGACAGAATGTCATTATGTACAGTACAGAGGGCGGCATGAACATTGAAGATGTTGCCCACGATACCCCGGAAAAGATCTTCCGCGAATGGGTGCACCCCTCCGGCGGACTCCTCCCCTTCCAGGCCCGCAAGATCGCCTTCAACCTGGGCGTGAAAGGTGATGCCTTCAAGAACATGGTGAAATTCGTCACCAATCTTTACAACGCCTATGTCGGCCTCGATTGCTCCATGCTCGAGATCAACCCGCTCTTCAAGGCTGCGGATGACAAGATCGTGGCGGTCGACTGCAAAATGAACATCGACGACAACGCCCTGACCCGCCACCCGGATCTCGCCGCCCTCCGCGATCTGAGCGAAGAGGATCCCACCGAAGTCGAAGCCGGACAATTCAACCTGAACTTCGTGAAGCTCGACGGCAACGTTGGTTGCATGGTGAACGGTGCCGGCCTGGCCATGGCAACGATGGATATGATCAAGCTCTCCGGAGGTGAACCCGCCAACTTCCTCGACGTAGGCGGAACGGCCAACGCCCAGACGGTGGAAGCCGGCTTCAAGATCATCATGAAGGACCCGAACGTGAAAGCCATCCTGATCAATATTTTCGGTGGCATCGTTCGCTGTGATCGCGTCGCCTCCGGTGTGATCGAGGCATACAAAAACCTCGGAAACATCGAGATCCCGATCATCGTGCGCCTGCAGGGAACCAACGCAGTAGAAGCCAAGAAACTGATCGACGAAAGCGGACTGAAGGTCCAGAGTGCCATCCTCCTCAGCGAGGCAGCCGACCTGGTGAAACAGGCCGTCGCCTGATTTACTTCGCCCCCAAAAATATATAGGCCGGTTCCCATCAGGAGCCGGCCTATTTTTTTTTCAACTGTCCGGGATTCAGTTCCCGTTGCCCTCTGATATCTTGACCAAAGGATCGTTGTTCAATAATTTACCGATGTTCCTGCGAATGACCAGGGCCGTCTCCCGGACGTGTTCGCGGAGATAGCTCCGGTGGTCTCCCCTACCCTTGCTGACCTCGATGATGCCGTCCACATGGCGCTCCCATCCCCTCATCCCGCCTCGGGCGAAGATGCGTTCGCTGAGAATGAGGAGCACCTTGCCCTTGAATCTTTCCGGACGGAAATCTTCCCTGCGCAACCATGTCCTGGCCGCCATGATGTCCGACTTCCCGACCGGCTCACTCATCTGATCCATCAAACGACGCCGGACATATCCGCCCTTCATACCAAACAGCAGGGCGTGGGATACCGGATCGTCCTGTGCCGGATCAAATACCGGAACCTGCTTGCGATAGCGCGCCGCATTGAAGCCGGAAGCCGGCGGCTGGCGATCCTTCCAGCCTTCCGCCAGATATATTTCCATCCGTTCACGCGCCAGCTTCTGCCCGGCTTTGCCCTGGTTTGAGGTGTCCGATCCCCCCGAAAACAATCCCCAGGCGAGTGCCATCTGCATCAACTGACGCCGGCTTCCGGGTGCCCGGTAGTACCAGCGTCCTATGCCAGTAAGACGGTGCAGCCAGAGATATGACCCAGCGATACATTCAGACAGGCGTCCAGCACGTGCAGGCATCGCCTCGAGTTCGCGTCGAACACTTACCGCCGCCGACATCCTGGAAAGGTAGCCCGGTGCTGTAGTATCA
>JAJTFQ010000136.1 GCA_021299955.1 Chitinophagaceae bacterium | reverse complement strand
GACCTGAGTGCGCATGTTTATCGCTCCCTCTTCGATACCGCCCGTCAATACCGGGAAAGCTTCGAAGTCTATGGTTCTCAGAAATCTGTCGAATGGCCGCTCATTGAAGGCCAGCCGCTGGTCGTACACACCGCCAAGAAACCGGAACCCGAAATCCCGGAAGAGGTTCATTCCCCAGATTACGCTCATCTGCTGCCGGCTCCCATTCAGCGATACACCACCAAAGGTGTGTATGACACAGATGACAATCAGCATCTGTCATTCACCCAGGGAGCAGGCCACGGTGGCTCTCATCCGCATCTTGTTCATGAGTTTGTCTCTGCTTTGGTGCAGAACCGCTCTCCCTTCCCCAATGCCCGTCAGTCAGCCAACATCACCTGTGTGGGCATCCTGGCCCATGAGTCTGCCCTGCAAGGCGGCAAACTAATGGAACTGCCGGACTTCACATTCTCGAAGTAAACAAAAATCTGGAATCCGGTGATCTTTCGTAGAGACGCGATTTATCGCGTCTAAGTCCCGTGATCGTTCGTAGAGACGCGATTTATCGCGTCTAAGTCCCGTGATCGTTCGTAGAGACGCGATTTATCGCGTCTAAGTCCCGAACTCTTGGAGAGTTACCAACTCTCCAAGAGTTCGGGACTCTCCAAGAGTTCTTGTCTTTGTCTTTCCTTCGCGCCCTTGCGGTAAAGCATTCAATCCCTTCAAACATCCTTCAACTCCAGCAGCGCCGGGAACTTCCGCTCTACCTGCAACACAAATTCCCCGAAGATCGTATTCGCCCAGGCAAACCACTTGCGCGTAAACTTCGATGCATCATCCTTATGGAACGCCTCATGCATGAAACCCGTCCCGGCGTCCGTAGTTTTCAGGATATGCAAACACTGCCTGACTTCCTGCTCGTTTGAGGAGGTCAGTCCGCGCATGACAACTGCCAGCGGCCAGATCATATGCATACCGGCATGGGGACCGCCGATCCCTTCGCCTGCCTTTCCGCGAAAGAAGAAAGGATTTTCCTCCGAAAGCAGGAATCTTCGGGTGTTCAGATACACAGCATCGTCCGGGCCGACCGCTCCGAGATAGGGCAGCGACAGCAGACTGGGGATGTTTGCGTCATCCATGAGATGATAACTGCCGAAACCATTCGTTTCGTAGGCATATATCTTTCCGAATGCGGGATGTTGTGTCGTTGCATAAGCTTTCAGTGCCGTGTCCACTTCTGTTGCGAGCTTCCGGCATTCCATCGCCAGCGTCCTGTTCTTTCTGACTGTCTCCAGGATCTCCGCCGCTTGCCGCAGCGAAACCACTGCAAAGAAATTTGCCGGGATGAGGAAGGGCCAGAGTGTGGCGTCGTCACTTGGCCGGAAGATAGAACAGATCAGTCCCACCGGTTTGACCGGATAGCCATAGCCGGAGATCGGAACGCCATCCGTCGCCCAGTACGTCGTCCGCTGGAAACTGTAGGGGCCATCGCCGTTCTTGCGCTGCTGTTCGCGAAATGTCCGGATGGTCAGCCGGATCGTCTCCTCCCAGTCGGCATCAAAGGGCGTGGTCCGGCCCGTGGTTTTCCAGAAGTGCCACGCCAGTCTGACCGGATAGCACAACGAGTCGATCTCCCATTTCCGCTCATGGATGCCGGGCTTCATCACGGTGTGATCCTTCGCCCATTCACTGACTTTCGAAGGGTCTTTGTAGAAAGCATTTGCGTATGGATCAAGTTTGATGAATTTTTTTTGGCGATGGATGACTCCCTCCACCAGCATACGCAACTTGTCATCAGACTTCATCAACGGGAGATAAGGCCATACCTGAGCCGTGCTGTCGCGCAGCCACATGGCATCGATGTCTCCGGTGATCACGAAGGTGTCGGGCTTCCCGTCGATCATCTCGAAGTCGACCGTCGTATCCAGGGTGTTGGGAAAACAGTGTTCAAATAACTGTGCCAGCTTCGGGTCTGCGATCCGCTTGCGCATCCGGGCGATGGTATCCTCGACGGCCTGGCTGATGAACCTTCTCTCCGTTGGCTTGGGCCTGCCCGATGGCAGGGGCTGGACGGCCCATGCACTCAGCGGGCCAATACCGGTCATGATGCCTGCGGCCAGCATACCCTGCTGCGCTATGAAATCTCTTCTCGTCTGTCCCATGTGCTTGCTTCTGTGTTGGTCAGTGAAACGGCGGAAATACCCGCTATACCGGGTCCGAAACACTACGAACCTACGAATTATTTGGGGCATCAACGGCGTCCGGAAAGATGCGTTTTGCCTTTAACGTATCGTTATATTTACGCTACATATCTTCGCAGCCCTTCAAAAACCAAGCCTGTGGCAACACCCGCCGACCACCATTTCCAACGCATCTCCGAAGCCGTGCAGAGAGCCGGCTCCGTCCACGCCATCCGCGATTTCCGAGCCATCCTGGAATCTGTCTTCCGGCAACTAACGGCAACGGATACACGAAGTTTTAGTAACCTGTTCGGCCGCATCGAATACGTATTCGACAGAAGGACCGTTCCGCAGGGGATGCGGGAACAAGTGCACGGCCTGCGCATCTACGCAAACCGGTTGACGCACGAACCTGCAGACCCCGATCCGACCCACTACCTGCTCTCCCTCCGCGCCATCTGTGAGACGGTGGCCTGGTTCTATGAAATACCCGTGCCGGACGAACTCGCGTCAATGTACACCGCACTGGGTGACCGGCGATTCCGCAGGGATCGCAGCAGGCTCCCTCAGGAAGTGTCCATTCTGAAGCCGGTCGTTCTCGAGGTGCTGCCCTTGCAACAAACCCCCGAGGGCGTGGCATACTTCTCAGTCCAATGCCGGGATGAAGAGGCCGGCGACTTCGAACTTCAATTATGGCAGCACCCGAAGAATGACCTGAGCAAACTCCACGGGTTGCTCCGACCATGGCAGGCCCTTCACCTTTTGCAAATAAGGAAATTTGAGGGGAAAGACGATCGTTTCGTATCGGGACCGCTCACCCGTGTGGTCATCGAACCCGACCTGCTTATTGACATATCCCACCTCGCGGAATGCTTCCAGCGGAATTCGGCCGAACCCCTGCAGTTTCTCGTCAAAAAGCTCGTCCCCCAGGAAACCGGAGAGGCCGTATTCCTGGGCAACATGGTCAACGCGCTGCTGGATGAGGCCGTTCGCACCCCTGAACCCGAATTCCGGGAGGTATTCCGGGAAGCGGTGGCCGAGAATATCCTGCAGGCGGCGGGATACGGACGCACCAAACTCAATGAGATGTACCGCACCATCCAGTCGATGCACTGGGAAAATGTGCGAAAACTGGCTGATGAAGTACGTACGAAGCCTACCCGGATCGAGCCAAGCTTTTTATCGGCGACCTATGGATTACAGGGACGCCTCGACCTGCTCGTGGAGGATGCCGATAATCCGCTGCGCAAGGATATCATAGAACTGAAGAGTGGCAAGCCGCCGGACTTCAACCACTGGAAGAATTACGAGATGCAGGTCGTAGGTTACAACATGCTCCTCCGGTCGACATTCGGTGATCACCGCACCGGCACTTCCGCGATCCTTTACTCCCGCGCAGAGCATGACAGCCTCCGGAATGTGAGTTCCACGCTGGCAGCCGAACAGGAGTTGCTGGCCCTGCGCAATGGGGTGGTATCGGCCCTGCTGGATATCGCCGCGGGTCGGTTGGAGGTCCTGGATGCCATACACCCCGATAGCCTGGCCGAAGCGCCCCCATTTGTAAGGGATGGCTTTCGACGTTTCGCACAAGCATGGCGCGGCGCCGAGCCATTGTCACGCGCCTACTACCGCGCCTTCCTGTCATTTGCCGTGCGGGAATTTCTCAATGCCAAATGTGGGATCTGGTCAGCCTCCGAGCGTGAATACGAGGGAGACGGCTTCGCTGCCCTCTGGCTACACGATGATGCCCGCAAAGAGGCCCAGTTCGGCATCCTCAGGCACCTCCGATTCCAACAGTTCGATGCGCCGGAAAGCGCTGCAACCTTCACCATAGACACACCCTCCCACCATAACTTCCGGATTGGCGACACCATCATACTTTATCCGGTGACCAACGGACGCCTGCACCCGTTGCAGCAACAGATATTGAAGGGGAGGCTGGAGGGGATCGGTTCGGATGGCGTGACCATCTCCCTCAACAACCGCCAGATCGATGCCTCCTATTTTGAACGGCATGCCGACTGGGCAGTGGAACACGATCTCTACGAAGCCAGCTACTGGCAGATGACCGCCTCACTCTTTAGTGTTCTCGAACCCGCACAGCAGCATCGCTTCAAATTGCTCAGTGGCCTCACGGCCCCGGCATCGGGTGCCCTGCCCGGCATCAACCCGCAAGGAATCAATCCCAACCAACAGGAGATCCTGCAGGAAGCCCTGGCAGCGGAAGACTATTACCTCATTCAGGGACAGCCCGGCACCGGCAAGACTTCCACCTTCCTCACCCGCCTGACAAAGGAATTGATGGAACGGGAGGGCGCCATGGTCGTGGCCGCTTTCACCAATCGTGCCGTGGAGGAGATCGCAACGCGGCTCACGGAACAGGGCATCCCCTTCCTGAGGCTCGGCAGCCGGAGATCCGCTTCAGAAGCCCATCTCCGGACCCTCGTGAAAGCCGGAGATATCGAAGCTGCCCGCACATTCATCGCGGAACACCGCGTATTCCTCGCCACCATCGCCACCCTATCCGGAAGGATCGATCACCTTCGACTCCTCCGGCCCGACCTGCACACCCTCGTCGTGGATGAAGCCACCCAGCTCACGGAACCCGCCGTCATCAGTCTGGTGATGTCGTTCCGGAAATTCATCCTCATCGGCGACCAAAACCAACTCCCGCCCGTGGTCACACAGGATGCTGCATTCTGCCGGACCGGCGATCCGCTCCTGCATAACATTGACATCCGCGATCTGAGGGTCTCTCTTTTCGAAAGACTGATGGAAGTGGCACGCCGCAACGGCTGGAGACATACCTTCGGAATGCTCACCACACACTTCAGGATGCATACGGACATTGCCAGGATCATCAACCCCTGGTACGGACACCGGCTGGTATGCGGACGTACAGAACAGCAATCCGCACTCGAATACTCAGGCCCGCCGGATAGCCATTGGCAGCAATTGCTGTCGGCCGGGCGTGCCATCTTCGTGCCCAGCCCCCGGGTACAAAGCGCCCGCTTTCATCGCATCGAGGCCGAAAGGATCGTTTCCCTGATCCGCTACATCCGGGCTTCCGAAGGTGAGGCGTTCAATGCACGCACCGTAGGCGTGGTCACACCCTGGCGGACCCAGATCGGCCTGATCAGGCAACTCATCGGGCCGGATGACGAACTTCAGGCCATCAACATCGATACCGTCGAACGCTTTCAGGGATCCGAAAACAGGATCATCCTCGTATCGATGGCCGTCAGCCACCCGGCACAGATGCACATACTCCGTTCACCGGGAACATTTCGCTGGGCAGAAGGGGAGGAGATACGCTCAGTGGATGTCGACCGGAAACTGCTCGTTTCCCTGTCCCGCGCCATGAACCAGGTGATCCTCTTTGGCGACGAACAGGTGTTATACTCCGATCCCGTGTACCAACATGCCATCAACGCTATGCAACGCATCGAACTGCCAACTTCAGAGCCATTTCTTCCGTTTGAAATACCAGAGAAAAAGGAGGGAGGATAAGATCATCAGCAGGATCGCGAGCGGATAGCCCACCGGCCAGCCCAGCTCCGGCATGTGCGCGAAATTCATCCCGTAGATGCTGGCGATCAGCGTCGGTGGCATGAAGATGACCGTCACGACCGTGAAGATCTTGATCACCTTGTTCTGCTCCAGGTCAACCAAACCCAGGAATGTATTCTGAAGATATTCTAGCCGCTCAAATCCGAATTCGATATGCTGAAGGATCGAACTGATATCCTTCATAATGATCCGGAACCGGTCGCGCTCGTCGCCCTCCACCTTGGTACTCTTCAACAGCGAGGATACCAGCCGCTGCTTGTCCACGATGCTCTCCCGCGCCAGGATCGTATTTTCCTGTAACTCCGCAATATCCAGCAGAGTGTCCTCCTTGAAGGAACGCTCCTTGGTCAGCTTCCGGCTGATATCGGTCGTGGACCGCGAGATCGTTTCGATGAAATCCGCATCCAGGTCGATCTGATGTTCGATGATCGTCAGCAGGATCTGGATGGCATGCACAAAGCCCGCCGTCCTGTAAACTTTCATCCGCCTGACCGTCAGCGCAAACGAACGCAGGTCCGCATCCCGGATCGTAAACAAAATATCCTTTCTCAGGATGAAGGATACCTGATCTGTCTTGTAACTCCGGGCCTCGTAGGCTATGAAACCATTATTGGCCTCGATGCAGTTGGCATCTTCATAATATCTCGAACTGCTCTCGATCTCCGATGCTTCCTGTGGCGTGAAAAGTTCCACATCGAAATGAGATTCGACTTGTCGCTTTTCTGCCGCCGTGGGCGACTGCAGGTCGACCCATACCACCCGGCCGGCCTCCGACGGCTCCAGGTTTGCAGGCCGCTTCTCCCATTTG
>JAJTFQ010000135.1 GCA_021299955.1 Chitinophagaceae bacterium | reverse complement strand
TATGCATCCACAGATCCCTTCCAGGCCAATCTGATGCGCGATCGGATGCAGCAGGATATCAATCTGAGGCAGGTCAACTGGGATTACCTCTACACGGCCAACCTGGGAAACCGTGAAACCATCCAAAACGCCGATGGCATCCCGGGAAATAATGTGAGCGGACTTCGTTCGAGATATATCGTGGAAGAACGCGTGATCGGCTCCAACCGATTCAACTTCAACACGGTACTGAACAAGAACGTCAACGAGCATTTCGATCTGACGGCAGGTCTCAATCACCTGCAGATGCGCAACCATTATTACAAGCGTGTGGATGATCTGCTGGGCGGAGACTTTTATGTCAACCTCAACCAGTTCGCTGAGCGGGATTTCCCGAACAACCCTGCCGCCAACCAGTTCGACGCTGATCGGCCCAACCGGATCCTCCGCCAGGGCGACCGGTTCGGATATGATTATGACATGCATGTACAACGTACGGCCGCCTGGGTGCAAGGCGTGTTCAAATTCCGCAGGATCGACTACTTCCTATCTGCTGAAGGCTCCCAGACATCCTTCTTCCGCCAAGGCAATGTGCGGACCGGCATCTATCCGAACAATTCTCTCGGAAAGTCGACCGTGAATCGGTTCACCAACTATGCGGTCAAGTCCGGACTTACCTTCAAGATCGACGGCCGGAATTATATCTATGCAAATGCCGCGATGCTCACCAAG
This sequence comes from Chitinophagaceae bacterium, assembly GCA_021299955.1. GTDB lineage: Bacteria > Bacteroidota > Bacteroidia > Chitinophagales > Chitinophagaceae > Pollutibacter. The sequence goes on along the minus strand of JAJTFQ010000135.1, from coordinate 9,588 downwards.
GCGCCATACTTCGAGAATATTTACATCGCCCCACGCACCCGCGACTTCCAGCAGCAGAGTCCACGATCGACGACCGTGCGCAGCGCCGAAGCCGGCTATGTACTGAATGCCCCCAAGGTCAAGGTCAGACTGACCGGTTATGTCACCAAGATGGAAGATGATTACAATGTACTCTCCTTCTATCACGACGACTACCGCAACTTCGTCAACTATGCCCTCAGCAATATCGATCGTCTGCATTTCGGAGGAGAGCTCGGCACGGAAGTGAAGGTCACTTCCTCCCTCAGCGTGAACGCCGCAGCAGCCTTGGGCAGATATTACTACACGAGCCGGCAGGAAGCCGTGGTCACCCTCGACAACAGCAATACGCTGCTCGGCAATGAAACGATCTACTCGCAGAACTTCCGCGTACCCGCTACACCGCAGGAAGCGTTCAGCATGGGACTGAACTATCGATCACCTAAGTTCTGGTACCTGAGCCTGACCGGAAATTATTTCCGTCAAATGTGGCTTGATTTCAACCCGATCCGCCGCACATCCAATGCCGTGGACGGACTGGAGTACAAGGGAGAAACCTTCAACGCCATCATCGACCAGACATCCTGGGATCCGCAATACACGGTGGACCTGTTTGCCGGTTACTCCTGGAAACTGCCGAAGAAACTGGAGATCGATCACAAATCGACCTTCCTTGTCTTCAATCTCGGCGTAAACAATCTCCTCGACAACCGTAAGATCATCACGGGTGGCTTTGAACAACTCAGATTTGATTTTGCCGACAAAGACCCAGGCAAGTTCCCGCCACGCATATTCTACGGTTATGGCCTCAACATGTTCGCCAGCGCCACCCTCAGATTTTGATCAACGACAGACACCCGAAAAATAAAAGATATGAGCATGTACATTCAATACTTCACCCGGCTGATCATGCCGGCCGCCATCATCCTCCTGCTCGGAAGCTGTAAGAAAGATTTTGATGCACCGCCCGCCCCTACAGATCCGAATATAACGGTCACGCATACCCTAAAACAGTTGAAGGCACTGCATGTGACCGGTGGTGTGATCGATGTGATCACAGCAGACATGGTGGTATCCGGCGTCGTCGTGGCCAATGATAAGAGTGGAAATCTCTACAAGGAAATATACATTCAGGACGGGACGGCCGGCCTCAGCATTCAGCTTGATGTAGCCGGACTGCACAATTCATTCCCGGTGGGGCGTAAGGTGTTCATAAAATGTAAGGGACTCGCGCTGAGCGATTACAACCGGCTGATGCAACTGGGAATCAAAGCGACGGTGAACAATGTTCCTTCCCTGCAGGCCATCGCATCAAACCTGATCGGTCAATTCGTGATCGGTGGTTCACTGAACAATCCGGTCACCCCCAAGGTGGTGACCGTCAATCAGCTCGGCACATCGATGTCTGACGATATGATCGGTACGCTGGTCCAGCTCAACAACTATGAATTCATCCCGGCCGACACCTCGAAGACCTACGCCGACACCTCCGCTTATCGGAACAGCCAGAACCTGACCGCCCGCAACTGTCAGGCCAATTCATCCATCCTGATCCGTACAAGCGGATACGCCGATTTCGCGGGACTGAACGTTCCTAATGGCAATGGCACACTGACGGCGATCTATACGGTGTTCGGTACCACAAAACAACTGCTCGTTCGCGATACCGCGGATGTCAAATTCAATAACCCGAGATGCGGACAGGGGGCAACCACGCTGATGAATACTGCAGAACTGAGAAGTACATTCACCGGCACCACCACCACCATCGCCGAAGGCAAACGCATCACCGGTGTCGTGATCAGCGACCGCTCGACCAACAATCTGAATACGCAGAACCTGGTACTACAGCAGGGCAGCGGACTCGCCGGAATCCTTGTCAGATTTGAGGCGCCGCATGCATTCAATCTCGGTGATTCGATCGATGTTAATATATCTCTGCAGGAACTCTCTGAATTCAACGGACTGCTGCAGGTGAATAACGTTCCGCTGTCCTACGCCTCGCTGAAAGCCACCGGCAAGTCGATCACCCCGCGGACAGTTACCCTGTCCCAGGTAGCCTCTAATTTCGAAGCATGGGAGTCGACTCTGGTGAAGACAAGCCCGGCATCCCTGAGCGGCGGTACGGCCGGCACTTATGCAGGTAATGTGACCATGAACGATGGCGCCACCCTCATACTCTACACGGCCACCGGCGCGAGTTTCGCCAGCCAAAGCTACCCGGCGACGGTCGCCTCCGTCACCGGTTACCTGACACAATTCGGAACCCTGCAGGAAATATCCGTAAGGAACCCGGGTGCCCCGCTGAATGACGTGATCGCGGCCGGCGGAGGTGGGGGTAATGGTCTGGAACTGACAACATCGCCATACACACAGAACTTCAACAACCTTGCCGGCGGACTGCCCAAAGGAATATTCGTCAAGATCGGAGCCTCCGCTACCTCTGCTGGCACGGGAGACATGCCGATCTACGGCACCAGTCTGGGAACCGGAACCCTTTGGAACCAAACCAGTGCCGGATTGAAGAATTTCGCTTCCGCGACCGGACTCACTGCCACCAGTGATGCCACAGCACAGAACGCCGCCACCAACAGGGCACTCGGCATCCGCCAGACAAGCTCCACGGGCTACGACCCGGGTGCATCCTACCTCTTCCGCATTGATAATACGATCGGAAGATCCAACCTCCAGCTTTCCTTCCTGCTGCAATCACTCGATAACTCGATCGGTCGGATAACGGTTTGGAAAGTACAATATGGTATTGGCGACAACCCGGCCACATTTACAGACGCCACCAGCGTGCCGGCAACGCTGAGCACAACACCGACCTTCGGTTCTACGCCCGTTACGGTAAACTTTGGCAGTGCCCTGAACAATATCGGCCAGACGCTATGGATCCGCATTGTTACACTGGCAGCCACCACCGGAACAGGCAGCAGGGCCTCTACCGCCATCGATGATCTGAGCATCAGCTGGAATTGATCCTTCTTTCCTTCTTATATTTATTTAAATACAAAGGCGCGATGGGTCATTCATCGCGCCTTTGTATTTAGATATCGGATTGTATCAATCGACCATAAACCTGTGCATCATCCTCTTTCCAGTTGTCAGTACCTCGATGAAATAGATCCCGGGCTTACGCTCCGTCATTGGAATTCGATGTGACACACCGGCATTCCATCGATCTATCTTCTCTTCCCAAACCATTCGTCCCATGGCATCATGTATTCGGATATCTACGCCGATAAGCATCTTCTCAGAACGGAGAAAAATTTCTGTTCGGACCGGATTAGGCCAGGCGCTGATGCCGGCAGCAGACAATGAAAGCACGGGAACAGATGTCAGGATGGAGCCATTCAGGTCATACCTCGACAGCACAGGATAGTGATCCGATGTATTCTTGGCGGTGACATAATCGGAAACCTGGCTCACTACATCCGTTAGGATCTTCACTGAACTCCGAATGAAGAATGGCATGACCTCATTGGATATCATATGATTATCAACAACATTCGGATATCCGATCATCGATGTCTGACCCTGTGCGCCCAGCGGCAGGGTGATGGATCTATAATGATCGGCATCGGTGCTGTCCGCCACAATAGGCTGATAGGAAGAAATGGAAGTGCCTGGATAGATGCTGGTGTTCAGCGCATCGTTGAAATCCCCGATAATGAGATTCATCGTCGTGCTGTAATACAGGTCAAGCGTATCTTTTAGCTCCTGAGCTCCCGCCCGGCGCTTGTCGTAATCACTCTGCGTACTACCGGCCTTGGCATGGATCACAATGAAATTCATAGGTCTGCTCACACCCTCAAGGGTGACATTGGCCGACAACATGAACGGGAATCTTCCCGACGCCCAGCTGGCATTGGCCGTGGCACTGTTGCGCATCATCCCCCGCGTCGTGACATTGGAAAAAACAGACTTGCGATAAACGAACGCCATCTTCTGGCCCGTCAGCCACGCATTACCCGAGGGCTGCGTCGCCTGGGTACAATACGGCGAGATCACATATCCAAATTCATTAGAACCCATGAAGTCCACCACCCGGCGCATGCGCATGGTATCCACCACTTCAACGAGTCCATACAGATCCGCATTCATCCATTTGAGCAACTTGCCCACATTGGCCTCCTGCAGGTTCTTGTCGGCCGGGCCGTTGGCCGCCGCCGGGGATCCGAACCACTCTATGTTCCAGCTCACGACTTCGAGGGTGGTATCGGTGCTTTGAGCGCGAACGTTGCTCAATCCTAAAAGGGTGAAATATAGAATGACAAATGTTAGATGTTTCATTTAATGTATGTTTCCTGATCAAAGGTATGAAGCACAATGTTGAGGGGGGAGATAATCCTCAGGGGATGGGGAGGAAAACGGAATCGGGTTGCAAAAATTGGAAATCCTTGACGTAATTTCCACCAAAGAAAATAGGAAATGTTGATACGCCTCCCGATGTACCGGCTTCTGATTTGCTGCCTGCTCCTTGTCACGATAGGGCCCCTCTCTGCCCAAACCCGTCTCCCATTCACCCACTCACACAACGACTACGAACAGGCCATCCCCTTCAAACACGCTTTTGATAAAGGATTCCATTCCATCGAAGCCGACGTCTGGCTGGTGGATGGTCAACTGCTCGTTGGTCACGACCGTAAGGATATTCGTCCAGATCGTACCCTCGAATCTCTCTACCTCGAACCCTTGTATAAAGCCCTGATCAAGCGGAAAACGAGGCGAGAAGCCCCCCTTCAACTCCTCATAGACATCAAATCGGAAGCAATATCCACACTCGACGCCCTCACCGCTCTGCTCGGTAAATGGCAGGATAAATTTCCAAAAAACAAGGTAGTCGTTGCCGTTAGTGGCAACCGGCCACCGGTCAACCGCTACGCATCCTATCCCGAATACATCCGATTCGATGGCCGCCCGGGCATCTCCTATGATGCGGCAGCCCTGTCAAAGGTCGCCCTGATCAGCGACGCCTATGGTAATTACCTGGTGAAAGGCACGCAGTCCCCGGATACCGCCAAAATGCGCAGGACATTAGAAGCTGCACACACCCTCGGCAAGCCCTTCCGCTTCTGGGCGCATCCTGACAATCCCGAAGGATGGATGCGCATGATCAACATTGGCGCCGACTACCTCAACACCGATCACATCGACCAGCTGGCAGCATTCATGAAAGATATCCCGCAGCGACTACTGGATGACTCCGTTCAACAGTCAGTGCTCCACACTGCCCCCGTCCTCATGCCTTACAACCGCATCATCCGCAGTGCCGGACAGGTGGTGCGTTTCGGCAATCCTGCCACGGAAAATCATGACCTTGATATCTGACGCATCGAAGGCACGAACCTGGCCGCTGTCGAAGACCGCTATGGCATCTGCATCATCGATGCCAACGGAAAGATCCTGGATCGATTCGCCTACGCCGACCGCAAGGAACTCGGAAACATCGTAAGCACCTACTCCGGCATCAAATCATTCCGCCACGATGGAAAAACCTGGATCGCCTGGTCCGCCGCAGGTGGTGCAAACGCCCGGCTCATGTATGCCGAATGGACCGGAAAACTCACCGGGATCGGATCCGTCGATATAGAGCGAAAAGCTCCCGCCAAGAATGCCATCCCCAATGAGATCCATGTCATCGGCGGAGAGGATCCGCAGCTCTACATCGTCCTCAACGGCAACGACGAGCTCATGAAAATGCGCTGGGCCGATAAACGCATAGCCTGGAAAACCCGGACGGGCGTTGCGCCCTACGGCGTGACGATGGCCAACGGAAAACTTTACGTCACCAATTGGGCGGGGCCGGCTGTGAGCGATAGCCTCTCCGACCGTGCTGGTGTCCCCTGGGGTGCCGCCTACACATCACCCGCCACCGGGGCCACGGCCCGTGGGAATGTATCCGTCATCGATCCGACCGATGGCAAAACGATCGGGGAGATCGAAACCGGATTGCATCCCAACGTGATCATCTCCGCGCAAGATCAGCGATATGTCTATGTATCCAATGGCAACAGCGACAACATAACGGTCATCGATACCCGAAATGACAAGGTCGTGGAAACCATCGGCGTCGGGCTCTTCGAAGGTCAGACCATCAGCGGCGGAAGCTCTCCGAACGGACTCAGTCTGCATCCGGACGGGCACACGCTTTATGTGTCCAACGGGATGGACAATGCCGTCGCCGTCGTCCGGCTTGGGAACAAGCCCGGGAACAAAGGCCGATCGAAGGTGCAGGGCTTCATCCCGACCGAAGCCTATCCCGCCGGCACCCTGGTCCTCGATGGTAAACTGCTCGTCGCCAACCTCGAATCAGAGGGCGTGAATGTGATCAACCCCACCCGAAAGGCCCGTGGCATTCACTATCAACTGGCCAGTGTCAGCATCATCCCCCTGCCCGATCCGCAGACCCTCGAAGTCCATTCCAAAGCAGTCCTCCGACAGGCACTTGACCATCGGCTCCTCAACGCCAGTCTACCCGCCCGGAAAGACATCGCACCGGTACCCGTCCCCGAACGCATCGGAGAGCCCAGCGTATTCAAGCATATCGTGTACATCATCAAGGAAAACAAGACATACGATCAGGTCTTCGGCGATATGCCCAAAGGCAGGGGCGACAGCAGCCTATGCGTTTTCGGAGAAAAGACCACACCCAACACGCATGCCCTGGCACGCTCCTTCGGATGGATGGATAACTACTACGCCTCCGGCAAGTCAAGCGCCGAAGGCCACCAATGGAGCAATGCCGCCATCGTATCCGATTACGTTGAAAAGAATGTCCGAGCCTGGTTCCGCAGCTACCCCCACCGGCAGGAAGACGCTATGGTCTACAACAAGACCGGCTACATCTGGAACCACGCCATGGCCTACGGGAAGAAGGTCAGGATCTTCGGCGAAGCCTGCCTGACCGTGTACGACAAGAAACTCAAATGGACGGATTTCTATCGCCACCAACAAGAGGGTAAACCCGCCATCTGGCATAACGAAACGACCATCGCACCACTGCGCCCCATCATCTCTCCCGATTTTCCGGATAACGATAACCTCGTATTCACAGATCAGCTGCGGGCGGATGTCTTCATCCGCGAATGGGATCGCTACGAAGCGGGCGACAGCCTGCCTCACCTGATGATCGTATCCCTGCCGAACGATCACGGGGCCGGACTCAGTCCAGACTTCCCAACACCTGACGCTATGGTGGCCGATAACGACCTGGCCATGGGACGCATCATCGAGCGCATCACCCGCAGCCGGCATTTCGATTCCACCGTCATCCTCATCACACAGGACGACTCGCAAAGCGGATGGGATCACATCTCCGGATACCGGACCGTCGGCATGGTCATCAGCCCCTACAGCACAGGTGATGTCGTCACCACCCAGTACAATCAGACATCCATGGTCCGCACCATCGAACAGATCCTCGGCCTGCCGCCCATGCACAGTCTGGACGCCACTGCCAGTCCAATGTTCGACTGCTTCCGGTCAACACCCGTAAAACGATCCTTCCAGGCCCTGCCCAACAACATCCCGCTGGATAAGATGAACAAGCCCCTGAACGTACTGCGGGGCAAGGAACGTCGTTATGCCCTGGAATCGATGAACGAACTGTTTGAAGAAGTGGACGGCGGTGAGGATGATGCCATGAACCGCATCGTATGGTATTATACCAAGGGAAATAAGAAGTATCCGGGGAAACGTTAAACCCCTGTAAAATTCATCCCTCACAATCTTAGAAAGGGAAATGCGTTTGCTCCTATGTTAATTTATCATTAACTTCAGGAGACAAATGTGAATAACCCTTGCCGAGGATCAAAATCATAATTTGCTGGATCGTTCTCTGCTGCATGTCTGCCGACCTGCAGGCACAGGTATTGGGGGACCACAGTGGATTTCAATTCATCGGCCAGTCATTGTCCATTCCCACATACCCGGCAGGAACTTCAAACCTGAAACCAACGGATGATGCCCGTTTCCGGGAAATGGATAACTGGATGGAGCAGCATCTTACAGGGATCCTTCCGGAGATGACCGCCATCCGCGAACGTCAGCAGCTCTGTGATTGGTTCTACTATCAGCTCATCCGCCGGGTAGCCGATCGGATCATCCCAAAGGCCTCCGATTACCGGGGATACACCATGGCAAAATGGCACCTGCTCCGCGCCTCAGGTTTCGATCCCCTGGTGGTGTTGGAAGGGTCAAGGATCTGGCTCTACATACAGACAGAAGACACCCTCTACAACCTGCCCGGCCGCATCATCGACGGCCGCCAGTACATCTGCATCAACGCACACGACTACAGTTTCGATGAACGCAGGTCACCCGATCAACGGTCGATCATCGCCGGAGAAAAGACATCTGCCAGACCCTTTAGTTTCAGCATCGACCGGCTCCCAGAATTCCCGGAAGACGCCTATCGCCGCAAGGCCTTCGTCTTCAACGTCGGCCATCGCCGCGAACAACTGGATGTATCGCTCAACACCGAACTGCCTTCCCTGCTCAGGAACTATCCGGTGACCGATTACCGGCATCATTTCAACATCCCGCTCAGTCGCGAAACACAGGCCTCATTGGTCAGTCAGCTGCGACATAAACTCGGGGGAATGGATACGAAAAAAGGGATTGAATACCTGCTGCAGTTCACTCGCCATGCATTCCCATTTGCAACGGACACACAGGTCTTCGGTCGGGAAAAAAGACTCTCCCCCGAAGAGACGCTGCTCTATGAAACCAGTGATTGCGAAGACCGCGCTGCCCTCTTTTTCTATCTCGTCAAAGAGATCTACGACCTGCCGATGGTGGTGCTCACCTTCCCCAACCACGTTTCCGTAGCGGTGGATCTCAAGCAGAACCTCGGACAGGTCGTTCGGTACGAGGGAAGAGAGTACACGCTCTGCGAACCCACCCCCCAACGTCGGGACCTGAAACCCGGAGAATCCCTGAAGGGACTGCATGACGCTCCCTTCGAAATCAGTTACGCTTACCGGCCCGCCGACAGATGACCTCAGTCATCATCCTTGTCATCAGATTTTCGTATATTCAGAAAGCCCGCACGACGTGGCCCCGGAAACGGAACATCCCCCTTCAAACCATGCCACAGGACAAGATTGAATTCGATGTCGTTGTTGCTGTCCTCCCGGGCTATATCAAAGGCCTCTGACCTCCGCTGCCATTCGTTGCGCACCATATTCCGATCATTCAGATTAACCTCCGGCCGGATATGCGTGAAATCAAAGGGACGGGCCACCGTGTCAAAACATCTCCACATGGGCATGGCCGCCGCATCATACTGAGTCATCGGCCCCATACCCAGGATCAGCTCCATCGTGCGCAGCATAGAAGATGTTGAATAAGGCGTGTGATCCACATAGCCCCGCTTTACAAAACCACCGGCGACATATGCCGTACTGCGGTGTGCATCCACATGATCGGCTCCGTTCTGGGCATCATCCTCCAGGATGAATACCGCCGTTTCATTCCAGATCGGACTCTTCGCCAGGGCCTCCACAAACATACCGACCGCCAGATCGTTATCGGCCACATGGGCATAGGGTGTGGGACGTCCTA
>JAJTFQ010000134.1 GCA_021299955.1 Chitinophagaceae bacterium | reverse complement strand
TCGGCACCGCGCTCATCCGCTTCATCCCGGCTCCGAAACTCCTGTCGATCTATTCCGCCGTCTGCATCCTGCTGAGCCTCGTAGCGATCTACGCTGACGGCCGGTTCGTGGTCGTCGCCCTCGGCGGACTCGGCTTCTTTATGTCGATCATGTTCCCGACCATCTTCTCCCTGGGCATCCAGAACGTAAAGGAACATACAAAGCCCGCTTCCTCACTGATCGTGATGTCGATCATAGGTGGCGCCGTATTTCCGGTGATCATGGGATATGTGATCGACAGCACGGGAGATAATATTCAGATCGGTTATACGGTACCGTTAGTATGTTTCCTGTTCGTACTTTATTTTGCCATGAAAGGCCACAAGCAAACACAGCAATCATGAAGAGATACTGTCTGGCCCTCGATCTGGCCGATGATCCGCAACTCATAGCGGAATATGAAGCACATCACCGTGCCGTGAGCAAGGAAATACAAAAGACCATTACGGACAGTGGCATCACCGTGATGGACATCTACCGGGCGGGCAACCGCCTGTTCATGATCATGGAAACCACGGATGACTTTTCCTTTGAGGCAAAGGATGCAGCGGATGCCGCCAATCCGGTCGTACAGGCCTGGGAAGGCTTGATGTGGAAATACCAGCGTCCCATCCCATCCGCCAAACCCGGTGAAAAGTGGGTGATCATGGACCAGATCTTTAAGCTGGACTGACCGGTCGGACGGTTAGGATCAGCGGCTCATCCATGCGATCAATTCGCGCAGGCGACGGGCCATGGCCGAACCGCTGCCGGAGTAGTTGTTGACAATGACGGAAAAGACCCGCATGGTTCCGTCTGTGCCCCTGATGTACCCCGCATAGGAACGCACACCGGTCATGGAACCGCTTTTCATGCGGATGCCATCATGTACCGGCAGTGCCTGCTCAAATACATTGAACCACGGGCGTTTCCGGGCATCCTGCAATACTTTCACCAGTGATTCGGCGGTCACCCGGTTGCGGGGAGACAGTCCACTGCCATCCTCCATCCGCAATGCCTCCGGATCGATGCCCCGCTCCTGCCACAATCGTCGCATCCGCGCAAGGCCGTCGTCATATGTCGATGTAGCAGTCCCCGTCGCAGACACCGCATGCACCAGCGCCTCTCCGAACAGATTTATACTTTCACGCAGGAATTCCCGCACGATGCTGTCGAGTCCGGGCGAACGGTGGGTATGGATGATCGTTAGTCCGTTGATCCCTTTTTCTGAGGACTCGCGCACAACGCCGGATGCACGCCCGATCAACTGCAATCTGCGCAGCGTGAAAGCCACAGGATCCATGACCGCGCCGGAGATCTTGAACTGCCCGACACAGCAGGGCACAGATCCACGAATCACCATGTCGGAACTACCAGGTCGTATGAAAAGATATGCATTGTCGCCGCTGCCCGCGGCACCGGAAACCAACTCATTATGGAACCGGATCCCATCCATTGATGGGTCGGTGCGATCCACCATGACCGGATCACCGGGCTGTCGACCCGGTCGCAGCCAGAGTGTGAACCGGTTCTCATGCCAGTTGAGGGCGGCGTGACCGGCCCCGTAATAGTTGCCGATGTCTTCCCAGATCCACCCCGATGGGATGGTCGCCCGCTCCACCGCACCTATCCTGCCTTCAATGCCACCCCGAAATTGCCGGATGCCGGCCTTGTCCAACGCCGCAGTCAGACCGGTCACTACAGCCTGTTCCTGCGTAGCCATGAATCGGTCGCTCCCCAGCGTTGGATCACCATCGCCGATGACGACCAGCGGTCCATCGACAACGCCGTCTTTCGGTGCACCGGCATGTGCGAAGATGGTTTCAAACCGATGATCCTTGCCCAGCAGTTCCAGGGCCGTGGCCGCCGTCACCACCTTCTGGCTGCTGGCTGGTACCAGCCCGACCCGCCCGTCGTGACTGTATAGCACCTTCCCGCTGCCCGCCTCCTCGACATGAACACCTAGCTGCGCATAGCGCATGGATGGATCGGACATCAGTCGCTCCACCGCGGTACTGACGGACTTTGCAGCATCCTGTGCCTGTAAATCGAAAAAGGAACACCCCCACAAGGCTAGTGAAATAGACAGATAATGAAGACGGATCATGGTAGCTTTTATGATGATGACGGTCAATGCGAAGATAACGGCTTCCCCTCTCAGCGTCACTTATCGTACCTTTGAAACGGCAAACTACGATCGTCCACCCAAAATTGCAGGAACATGAGCCAGCAGAAAACGGAGGCCAGCATCATCACGATCGGCGATGAACTCCTGATCGGACAAACCATCGATACGAACAGCGCCTGGATGGCCCAGGAACTCAACAAAATTGGCATCTGGGTGCAAAGAAGAGTGGCGGTGGGCGATCGCTGGGAAGACATCTGGCAGGCACTCGATCAGGAAGCCGCCCACTCCCGGATCATCCTGATCACAGGCGGACTGGGCCCGACAGCGGACGATATCACTAAACCCCTGCTCTGCCAGTATTTCGGTGGAAAGATGGTGACCGACCCACAGGCAGAGGCCAACGTGCGGCATATCTTCGAGATGCTGAAGCGACCCATGATCGACCGAAACCTTCGGCAGGCGGACGTTCCGGATGTTTGTACCGTCATCCAGAACCGACGCGGCACGGCCCCTGGGATGTGGTTCGAAAAGAACGAGCGGATCTTCGTCAGCATGCCGGGTGTACCGCATGAAATGAAAGGGATGATGACCAACGATGTCATCCCGGCATTACTCGAGCGGGTGAAAGTCAGTCCCGTCCTGCACCGAACCCTGCTCACCGCCGGCATCGGCGAATCCTTCCTGGCCGAGCGGATCAGCGAGTTCGAGGCCATGCTCCCGAAGAACATCAAACTGGCCTACCTGCCCAGCTACGGTATGGTGAAACTACGCCTCACCGCCACGGGCGACCGGACCGGTCTGGAAGCGGAACTGGAGGCGGAATTCGATATGCTCAAGCAGCAGGTGACGGATGTCATGGTGGTGGACGCCGACAAAACACTGCCCCAGGTCGTAGCCGAACTGCTGCTCGAGCGAGGACAGACCCTCGCCACAGCGGAAAGCTGCACGGGTGGATATATCGCGCATCTGTTCACCTCGATCCCCGGCATCAGCGAATGCTTCCAGGGCGGCATTATCAGTTATTCCAATGCCATGAAGGAGTTGCAACTCGGCGTGCGGGCGGAAACCCTCAGGACGCACGGGGCCGTGAGCCGGGAGACGTTGCTGGACATGGCCCGGGGCGCGCGGATGGCTGCCGGTAGCGACTTCGCCATCGCCACTTCAGGGATCATGGGACCCGGTGGCGGGTCCACGGAAAAACCTGTGGGCACCGTGTGGGTTGGACTGTCGGGAAAGGACCGGGAAGCTGCCAGTCATTTCCATTTCCGGTTCGACCGGATGCGGAACATCGAACTCACCGCCATGCATGGCCTGAATGCCCTGCGCAAGTTCATCCTCGAATGAGCCGGCATCGCATGCACAATGACTGTGCAGACCCCGAAAAATGAGTACCTTTACCAAAGTAGCATGAAATCCGGAGTACGGATGTAAACTGAACTGCATATGGCCCTCAAAGAGGTAGTAATGCCCAAAATGGGTGAAAGCATCATGGAAGCGACGATCCTGCGCTGGCACAAAAAGCCGGGAGATCCCGTGAAACAGGATGAAACCCTGATGGACATCGCCACGGATAAGGTAGACAGTGAAGTCCCTTCGACGGAAGAAGGCATCCTCGAAGAAGCCCTCTTCAGCGAGAACGATGTCGTACCCGTTGGCGCTGTCATCGCCCGCATCCGTATCACGGGTGATGTAGAAGTACCTGTTGCATCCACCGTACCTGAGCCCGTTCAGCAAGCACCCGAGATCTCCGCCATACCTGAAGAAGTTCGGGTAGCCGAGCCCGTTAGTGCCCCGAGACCCACCCCGGCCGTCGAGGCAGACATCCCCTACCAGCCGACCCACATGCCGGCAGACCTCCCCACGGGCGCCCGCTTCTATTCTCCGCTGGTCATGAACATCGCGGCCAGCGAGGGCATCCCGCTCTCCGTACTCGAGACCATCCCAGGGACCGGTGCAGAAGGGCGACTGACCAAGCAGGACATCCTCGATTATCTGTACCGCCGCAATGGTGGAAACATAAGCGCAGCAGCACCTGCAGCCAAACCGGCTCAGATACCTGTTGCCCCTACGCCGGTGGCACCCACCCTGCCAACGGCTCAGGATCGCGCCACCACCCCCGTCACCTCCTACGCCGGAAACGTGGAGATCATTGAGATGGATCGCATGCGCCGGCTGATCGCTGACCATATGGTCAAAAGCAAGGCTACCAGCGCCCATGTCACCAGCTTCTCGGAAGCAGATGTCACCAACCTCGTGCTCTGGCGCGAACGCGTGAAAAAAGAATACGAAAAACGCGAAGGCGAGAAGATCACCTTCACCCCGTTGATCATCGAAGCGATCGTCAAAACGCTGAAACGCTATCCCATGCTGAATTCCAGCCTGGAAGGCGACCGCATCCTGATCAAAAAGGACATCAACATAGGTATGGCAACAGCCCTACCCTCCGGGAACCTGATCGTCCCCGTGATCCGGAATGCAGACCAGCTCAACCTCGTCGGGCTCACGCGTCAGGTCAACCAGCTGGCGCACAACTCACGGAACAACAAGCTCCGGCCGGATGACACCCAGGGAGGCACCTTCACCTTCACCAATGTCGGCACCTTCGGGAGTTTGATGGGCACGCCCATCATCAACCAGCCGCAGGTGGCCATCCTGGCGACCGGCGCCATCAAAAAGCGTCCGGTGGTGATCGAAGGTCCGCAGGGCGACAGCATCGCCATCCGGCACATGATGTACCTGTCCATGAGTTACGACCACCGCATCATCGACGGGGCGCTGGGCGCCACCTTCCTGACCGCTGTGGCCAAAGAACTCGAAGCCTTCGACCCGAACCGCACCTACTGAATCGCACACTAACGGTCATGCATACCCTAAAACCTAAGCAGGTCGACAGGGAACGTACACATTTATATTCATTCGCATCATGAAACGATTGATCGCCATTGCCCTGACATTGTCGTTGCACGCTGTCAACGCACAAGACCTCAATTACTATCTCCCCAAAGGTGTGTCCTATGACCCTGCCATTCCAACGCCTGAACAGGTCATCGGCCACAAAGTCGGAGAATGGCATGTGACACATGATCGGCTGGTGCAATATATGCGCGCCGTTGACCAGGCTTCTGACCGCATTACGCTGAAGGACATCGGAAAGACCTACGAAGGCCGGCCTCAGGTCGTGCTGACGGTCACCTCACCCGCCAACCACGCCCGGATCGAATCCATCCGCACCGAGCACCTCAAATTGAGCGACCCCGACCAGTCGGCCGGACTGAACACGGCGGAGATGCCCACCGTCCTCTGGATCGGCTGCAGCATCCACGGCAACGAGGCGAGTGGCGCCAATGCCTCCCTGCTCGGCATCTATCACCTGGCCGCGGCCAGGGGACCGGAGATCGATGAGATCCTCTCCCGCACCGTCATCCTGCTGGATCCTTCCTTCAATCCTGATGGATTACAGCGGTTTTCCTCCTGGGTGAACAGCCACAAGAGCATAACGGGCGTGAGCGATCCGAACCACCGCGAGTTCAGCGAGGCCTGGCCCGGCGGACGTTTCAACCACTATTGGTTCGACCTCAACCGCGACTGGCTGCCGGCGCAACATTATGAGAGCAAGAACAGGCTCATGGTCTTCCACGACTGGAAGCCGAACATCCTGACCGATCATCACGAGATGGGCACCAACGCTACCTTCTTCTTCCAGCCCGGAGAGCCTGCGCGGGTGAACGGCAATACCCCGAAACGCAACCAGGAGCTGACCGGAGAGATCGCGACCTATCACGCGAAGCATCTCGACCGGATAGGATCGTTGTATTTCACCAAGGAAGGATATGATGATTTTTATTATGGAAAAGGTTCCACCTATCCGGATGTGAACGGCGGCATCGGCATCCTCTTCGAACAGGCGAGTTCCCGTGGGCATATCCAGGAAAGTGTCAACGGTCCGCTGAGCTTCCCGTTCACCATCCGCAATCAGTTCACCACCATGCTCTCCACCATGGAGGCAGCCGTGAAGATGAGGACCAAGTTGCTCGACTATCAGCGAGGATTCTACCAGGATGCCCGCAAGGAAGCAGCCGCCTATCCGGTGAAGGCATATGTATTCGGGGATGCCATCGATCCGGTGAAGACGGACCTCTTCGTCCAGATGCTGCTGCGTCACCAGATCCGGATCTACCGGCTGAAATCAGACATGACCGCCGGCGGGCAGAAGTTCAGCACGGGCAACGCGTTTGTGGTGCCTGCCCAGCAGACCCAGTTCAAGCTCATCAAATCGATCTTTGAAAAGAACACGAAATTCGACGACAGCCTGTTCTACGACATCTCCGCCTGGACCATCCCCCTCGCCATGGGCGTTCCCTACGCTGAGTTGAATGCCTGGAACCCGGAGCAGTCGGCCGGACAAACGGTCACGGCCGCCGAATCGCGCATGCCTGTGCCGGAGCGCAGCAACTACGCCTATGTACTCTCCTGGAAGGATTATTTC
>JAJTFQ010000133.1 GCA_021299955.1 Chitinophagaceae bacterium | reverse complement strand
CCGGGTATGTCGCGCCCCTTCTGCTGTAACAGGTCCAGCTCCTCCAGCATCACAGGATATCCCAGGGACTCGGCGATCAGATCAGGCGTCTCGAGCATGGGGCAAAGTTACCGCCTTTTTCGGGGACATGCCATCAAGGTTCCGCCGGCCACCAGGGTATCTCTGTGGAAATCATCTTGATAAAGGCGGCCGGTCATCCCCCGGAGGGATGGAAGAGATGGCTGATTTTCGGTACCTTTGCATTGGAAATGCCCGCATCAAAGGGCAGGGAACACGCTGATATGTCTACTGAGATCAACGAAGAACAAACACAGGGTAAGGGAGGCTATGGCGCCGACAGTATCCAGGTGCTGGAAGGCCTGGAGGCCGTCCGGAAGCGGCCGGCGATGTACATCGGAGACATCGGGGTAAAGGGTCTGCACCACCTGGTATACGAAGTCGTGGACAACTCCATCGACGAAGCCCTCGCAGGATACTGCAAGAATATTGAAGTCACCATCCATCACGATAATTCGATATCGGTCAGGGACGACGGAAGGGGCATCCCCACCGGCATCCACGCCAAGGAGGGCCGCAGCGCCCTGGAAGTGGTCATGACCGTCCTGCATGCGGGTGGAAAGTTCGACAAGAACACTTACAAGGTGTCCGGCGGTCTGCATGGTGTGGGCGTTAGCTGCGTCAATGCACTGAGCACCAAACTGCATGTGGTCGTCGAACGCGAAGGAAAGACCTTCGAACAGGAATACGCCAAGGGGGCTCCGCAGTACCCCGTTCGGGAAACCGGCACCAGCGAACGCACCGGCACCACGGTACATTTCTGGCCCGACCTGGAGATCTTCACCACGGGCATATATAATAAAGATATCCTGGAGGGCCGTCTCCGAGAACTCTCTTACCTGAACCGCAACATCCGCATCACCATCGCCGACGAGCGGGAACTCGATGATGCGCAACAGATATACCGTAAAGAATTCTTCTCAGAGGGCGGCATCACCGAATTCGTGGAGATGCTCGACCAGGCCGGAAAGCGCACCTCGCTGATCCCCAAGATCGTGTACATGGAGGGCCATGATCCGGAAACGAATGTGGCCGTGGAAGTCGCCATCAACTATAACGATTCCTACAGCGAACACATTTTCTCCTACGTTAACAACATCAACACCATCGAGGGGGGTACGCACGTAGCCGGCTTCCGCCGGGCCATCACCCGCGTCTTCCAGCATTATGGGAAGCGGGAAGGCTTGTTCGAAAAATCCAAGGTGGAGGTAGAAGGTGATGACTTCCGCGAAGGCCTCAGTGCCATCATCTCCGTGAAGGTGCCCGAACCTCAGTTCGAAGGTCAAACGAAAACAAAGCTGGGCAACTCAGAAGTGAGCGGGATCGTGGACGTTACAGTAGCACGTGCCCTGGAGATCTATCTGGAAGAGAACCCCCGCGAAGCCAAATCGATCATCAGCAAAGTCATCCTCGCCGCTCAGGCCCGGGCCGCCGCCCGCAAGGCCCGCGAGATGGTGCAGCGCAAGACCGTCCTCACCGGCGGCGGCCTGCCCGGTAAGCTGTCCGACTGCTCCGAACGCGACCCGAACAAATGCGAACTATTCCTGGTCGAGGGTGACTCGGCCGGCGGTACCGCCAAGCAGGGCCGCGACCGGAACTACCAGGCGATCCTCCCGCTGCGCGGAAAGATCCTCAACGTGGAGAAGGCCATGGAACATAAGATCTACGACAATGAGGAGATCCGGAACATGTTCACCGCCCTCGGCGTGAAGATCGGCACCCCGGAAGACCCCAAGGCGCTCGATCTGTCCAAACTCCGCTATCACAAGCTCATCATCATGACGGATGCCGACATCGACGGCAGCCACATCGCCACCCTGATCCTTACCTTCCTTTTCAGATATATGAAAGAGATGGTCGAGCAGGGATATGTTTACCTCGCTCAGCCCCCACTCTATCTGGTCAAGAAGGGAAAAGAGCAGGAATACGCCTGGAACGAAGAACAACGCAGATTCCTGGTGGAACGGATCGGTGGCGGAAAGGATGACTCCGTCAACGTCCAGCGCTACAAAGGCCTCGGTGAGATGAACGCTTCACAGCTCTGGGAAACCACCATGAACCCCGAGAGCCGCACCCTCAAGCAGGTCACGATCGAAAGCGCCGCCGAAGCAGACAGGATCTTCAGCATGCTGATGGGTGACGAAGTGGCGCCGCGCCGCGAATTCATCGAGTCGCACGCAAAATATGCGAAACTCGACGTCTGATGCGTCATCCGCATAAGGCGGATAACATGGTCAAAAGTGGTTTTGATGTATCTTCATCCCCGGATGAAAAGATACTTGTACACCTTGTCGATCCTGAGCTGCCTGGCCTTCACCGGCTGCCTGCAGATCGCGGAGGAATTGTTCCTGGAAGCGGACGGAAGCGGACGCTATGAAACCCGGATTGATGCCTCCCGGATGATGGAGATGATGGAGATGGTGAAGAATTTCCTCCCGGATAGCCTGCGCAATCAGCCTGAACTATCCGGGGCAGGCCTGAACGACTCCCTTCTGGGGAACTGGACAGGATTGGATAAGATCCCTGGCATCTCAGCCATTGAACGACGCCGGCAGGAAGGCGGGATGCAGGTGCTCTCGTTCCGATTCAGGAATATCCAGGCCCTCAACCATGCACTGAATGCGCGGAATGCGCCGGCATCCGCAAACCCGATCCCTGATTCCCTGCAAATCTTCGCCCTGCAAAAGGGACGGCTGGTATGGAACCATCCGCTGCCCGACGCCATGGGCGACATCACTGGCGCACTGCCTGCAGACCAGGGCCTCAGCCCTGACATGCTGCGGAACATGGCCGGAGAGATGACCTATACAACCATCCTTCATTTGCCGGGGAATATTACCGACCACACGAACAAGCAGGCCCGGCTGGGAGCAGATGGCCGCACGATCACCATGGTAACCGACCTGCTGGACAGGGAAAGCCTCAGGGCCCGCCATAACGATATCAAATTCAAATGACGTCCACCTGCCAACCGCCCCGGGACTTCCTCCGGGTTTCGTGCCGATCCGTGCTGCTGCTGATGATGGTGATGACCTTCCGCTTCGCCGGGGCGCAAGTGACCAATCCGTACTACCTCATTGGATCCGCCACACAGGATAACTGCAACTGCTATACCCTCACACCGGATCTCAACAGCGTCAACGGTTCAGTGTGGAATATATACAAGATCAGCCTGAGGGATAGCTTCGACTTTCGTTTCAATGTCTTCCTCGGATCCACCGATGCACAAGGCGCCGATGGCATTGCCTTCGTACTCCAGCCCATCAGCACACAGATCGGCACGCAGGGCGGCGGCCTTGGATTGGCCGGGGTCTCCCCATCCCTGGGCGTCACCATCGATACCTGGCAAAACACTTCCGATAACGACCCGGTTTTCGACCACATCGCCATCCAGAAGAACGGCGACCTGATACACGGAACCCCCAACAGCCTGGCGGCTCCCGTTACAGCCCTCGCCAACCAGGATAACATCGAGGACGGCAAATGGCATATGCTGCGCGTGCAGTGGGACCCGGCCACCAAAGTGCTGAAGGCATCCATGGACGGCATCGACAGGGTCAGCGCCACCGTGGACCTGGTGGCGGACATCTTCCGCAATGATCCGATGGTCTACTGGGGATTCACCGCCTCCACCGGCGGAGCCCGC
This sequence comes from Chitinophagaceae bacterium, assembly GCA_021299955.1. Classification (GTDB taxonomy): domain Bacteria; phylum Bacteroidota; class Bacteroidia; order Chitinophagales; family Chitinophagaceae; genus Pollutibacter. Next base: position 7,104 of record JAJTFQ010000133.1, on the reverse strand, counting down.
AATCTGCAGCGCTTCTGCACGGCCCTCGACCCTCAGATCAAAAGCCTCAGCGGGGTGGAGTCCTGCTTCGGAAAACCCATCCAGTTCCGCGACAGCTCCGGATCTTTCAGCAAGATCGTGAAATGGTTCTGGGACCTGGGCGACGGAAAAAAGGACTCGGTACAAAACCCTTCGCCACATCTGTATGCTGCGCCCGGCAAGTACACCGTCAAACTCAATATCCTGGGAAACGACGGATGCCTGTCCGATACCCTTCGTAAGGAGATCATCGTCGGATCCGATCCCTTTGCAAAGATCCGCTGGAGCCCGGTCCCCCTCTGCGCAGGAAGCCCGGTGACCCTGATCGACTCATCATCCGTGGAATATGGCACCGTGAACCGATGGGAATGGACGATCGCCGGCAATACATCCACAGACCGGATGCCGGTCGTGCCGGCTGGATTCCAGGCAGGCAGCTGGCCCGTTTCCCTCCGCGTGCGAACGCTGGAAGGCTGCATTTCCGCACCCGTCACCCAACAGATCGAAGTGTTTCCCAGGCCGGCTGCCACCATTACCGGCGTGCAGGACATCTGCACAGGACAGTCGATACAACTTACAGGCCTACCCGCCGGCACGACGCCCGCCATCGCGAAATGGATCTGGCGGCTTCCCGGCGAAACAGACAGCACGGGGCCCGTTCTGAGCCGCAGTTTCAATACCCCGGGCGATCGCCCGGTGGGATTGCTGGTACGCGGAGCCAATGGTTGCCTGTCGGATACAGCAAAAGCAATCCTTCGCATCTTCGGTACCCGGGCCTTTGCCGGTAACGATACCCTGATTGCGTCAGGTATTCCCTTCCAGTTGCAGGGCTCCGGGGGTGTCACTTATCGCTGGGAACCGCCTTTCGGCATCAACGATCCGACCCTTCCCAACCCCACGGTCAACATCGACCGAGACATGGAATACATCCTCACCGCCTCCTCTCCGGCAGGATGCAGCTCCACCGACACCATCAGGGTCCGGGTCTTCAAAGGCCTGGATATCCACGTGCCTACGGCCTTCACACCCAACGGGGATGGGTTGAACGACATCCTCCGCGCGATACCGATCGGACTGAAATTCAACTACCTGAGGATCTACGACCGATGGGGCAACCTGATATTCCAGACCACCGACCACCGACAGGGATGGGACGGCAGCTTCCGCGGCAAGCGCATGCCATCCGGCACTTTCGCATGGACCGTCAGCGCTTCCACGTCCGACGGAAAGATGATCAACCGGCATGGGACCCTGCAACTGATCCGATAATCAGGAAATGACATTGGATTATGAGCGGGAAGGCTTAAATTAGAAGCCTCACAACCCCTTAAAAAACCTTGTCATATGAGTGATTCCAGACGCCGTTTCCTGCGGCAGACCGCTATGATCTCGGCCGGCATCGGCATCGGCCAGAGCTTCGCCTCACCTTTCTTCATCAGATCCGGACGTGCCGCCTTCGGCGATAAGATCCGCATTGGTGCCATCGGTATCAACGGCATGGGCTGGGCCGACCTCAACTCGATGCTCAAGAATAACCCGGACACGATCTGTACCGCCATCTGCGATGTGGATGCCACCGTCATGGCCAAACGTGCCGAACAGCTGGAGAAGGACCACAAGATGAAGCCGAAACAGTACGCCGACCATCGTGCCCTGCTCGATGACAAGGATGTGGATGCCGTCATCATTGGCACACCCGACCACTGGCACTGTATGCAGATGGTGGAATCCATGCAGGCCGGCAAACACGTGTATGTCGAAAAACCTGCCGGTAACTCCATCGAAGAGGTCCGCCTGATGGTGGCCGCGCAAGAACGCTATGGCAAGGCCGTACAGGTCGGCCAGTGGCAGCGCAGCAACGCCCACTTTAAATCAGCCCTGGCCTTCCTGCAAAGCGGCAAACTGGGTAAGATCCGCATGGTGAAGACCTGGGCCTACCAGGGATGGATGAAAAATATCCCCATCAAACCCGACGCTGCCGCACCCGCCGGCGTGGACTACGAACGCTGGCTCGGCCCGGCGCAGAAGAGAGCCTTCAACCCCAATCGCTTCCATTTCAACTTCCGCTGGTTCTGGGATTATGCCGGTGGCCTCATGACCGACTGGGGCGTGCACCTGGTCGATTACGCCCTGCTGGGCATGAATGCCGGTGACCCGAAATCTATTTCTGCCATGGGCGGGAAGATGGCCTACCCGGATGATGCCGCAGAAACACCCGATACGCTGGCCACCATGTACGATTTCGGTTCCTTCGTGATGCTCTGGGAACACGCCCAGGCCATCCGTAACGGCAATTACGGACGAGACCACGGCATCGCTTATATCGGTAACCAGGCCACGCTGGTACTGGATCGTGGCGGATGGGAAGTCATCCCCGATGAAGGCAACAAGGAAGTATACGAAAAGGTCAAGCGATCCGACGATGGTCTTGCCAATCACACCAAAAATTTCATTGAAGCCATCAAGACCGGTAACAACAGCATCCTCACGGCACCCATCCAGGCTGGCGCCAAGGTGGCAGAGGTCTGCCAGATGGGCAACATCGCCTATAAGCGCGGCATGAAGCTCCACTGGGATGCCGCCAACCGCCGGTTCGACGACGCCAAGGCCAACAAACTCCTCAAACCCACCTATCACAACGGATATCAACTGCCAAAAATCTGAATATGAAACGTATCCAACTCCTTTTTATCGCCTGCCTGCCCTTCGCAGTCCTGCAGGCCCAAGAGATCAACCGCACCAAGGGCGATCCCAAACTGAGTGAATACCACCCCCGGACGCACCGCACAGGACGCCCCCTCCGACGCCATTGTCCTGTTCGATGGCAAGAACCTCTCCGAATGGGTATCCGAAAAGGGAGCCTCAGCCCCCTGGACCATTGAAGATGGCGCCCTCGTGGTCAAGGCCGGCAGCGGTGGCATTCTCACCAAGCGTGGCTTTGGCGACTGTCAGTTGCATGTCGAATTTCGCACGCCCGCCGTCATCAAGGGTGAAGGTCAGGGAAGGGGCAACAGCGGCATCTACTTCATGAGCCGCTATGAACTCCAGATTCTCGACAATCACATCAACAAAACGTACGTGAACGGCCAGGCCGGCAGCATCTACAAACAACTGCCCCCACTGGTCAACGCCTGCCGCCCCGCCGGCGAATGGCAGACCTATGACATCATCTTCACGGCTCCCCGGTTCTATGAAGACGGGCGGCTGAAGACGCAGGCCACCATCACCGTCCTGCACAATGGCGTGCTCGTTCAAAATAACCGGACCATCTGGGGAACAACCGAGTACATCGGATCGCCGGTGTACAAGAAGCACGGCGAAAAAGAACCCATCTTCCTCCAGGATCATGGCAACCCCACCGCCTTCCGGAATATCTGGATCAGAGAACTCTGATAAATACCTCCGGGAAAAGCAAAGGGCGCATCTGAGGTCAGATGCGCCCTTTTATATTGTAAGCCGTTCTATTCATTTGATGATCCGCCAGGAGATGGGGTATCGGTAAAGCTTGAGCTCTCCGGCTTTGATGGAAGCTACGATGCAGAGGACGAGGTCGATCATCGCAGGTACCCAGAGGAAAAGGATCCCGATCAGGGTGATCGCCAGTGCGATCGACAACAGGGTCATCGTGATCTGAAAATTCAGGGATTCCCGGGCATGTGCCGCCACAAAGGGAGAGTCGTCCTTTCTGACCAGATAGATGATGAGCGCAGGGAAGATCCAAAAGAATATCGAGAGGATATGGGCAAGAATGGCCAGGGTGCGCTCATCCTGCGTGGGGGTGCGTGCGGGGGATGAAACTTCCGTACTTGTATACATGATGTAGTTTTAGATCAGAAATATATGAAAATATAAGATTGAAATTTTTGGGAAACTGCAACTTACGGAATGATGAATACATCCTGCAAGGTGGCAATATAAAACCCGCGTCCTCAATATAAAAAACCAAACACCCAAAGGGGCAAATATTCTTTTGTTCCAATTTCGGTACCATCCCTGATCACGCGGGATTGAGGTGTAAATTGAATTTGCTGCTTTTTCTTTGCGCTGCCGCCTATTTCCATGGTATAGAGATCATCGATTAAAAAATCACCTGTTTTGGGTGCTTCCAGCCGATGATTATGAGAGACCATTGCGTGAAAAAATGTTTCTCGGACGCTGCCAGGGTTTGCTCTTTCTCTGGCCAGCGCATATAAGAGTGTAGTGTTTTGCAAAAAGATCTTCTCCGGCTTTTGAAGTATAGCCATACTTTTTCCTGCTGGGTGAAGCAGTGCTAATATTTTTGCCTGTTCCAGATAGTGGAGATAGGCGTTGATCGAATTCCTGTGTATCTGTGTTTTTTCTCCGAGTTCCTTAATGTTGGGTTTGAATGGCACTTGGCCGGCAATCACTTCTACCAATTGTAACATTTTTCTGGCGTTGCGGATATCGAAGGTCGGCAACTCTGCCATGTCTACTTCAACGACGGTGCGCACTACTTGATTGATCCGCTGATATACTGACTCCGGGTTTAGTACGCCAAAAGGATAATAGCCCTGTTTCAGGTAATCAGCAAAAAATTCGAGGGGTCGGAAATGTCTGTCAGCAATATGGGCATATGAATCGGGGTGATGGAGCACATCATTCAAAGATACGGTCGGGAAATCAGCGATCCTTTTCATGATCAAATACTCCCGATATGATAATCCGGGAAGGTCGTATAGGAGTGCCCTTCTGCTTATATCACCTTCTTTTTTTATGATGTCAATGATGGATGACCCCGTGAAAAGAATTTGCAGGTCGGGGTAGAAATCGTAAAGGTTTTTTATCTCCGCAGACCAGCCGGGATATTTGTGTACTTCATCTAAAGCCAGTACTCTTCCACCTTGCTTATAAAAAGTGTCTGCCGTTTCTTTTAAACTGTGTCCGGAAAAAAAGATATCATCTAGTGCAAAATAAGCAGCCTTTGAAGACGGAAGTGCCAACGCTTTCAGGTGCTGGAGTATCAGCGTTGTTTTTCCCACACCCCGCGCCCCCTTAATGCCTACCAACCGTTCATTCCATTGAATATCAGCATGAAGGAAGCGCTTGAAGTCAAGGCAGGTGTGGTGAAGAAGCCGGGCGGATTGTTCCAATAAGATGTCCATTGTGGACTTTTGTATGTGCAATATAACGTTTTATTGCACATCCGAAAAGGCATATTTAGGATAATTACTGGCTTTATTGATTATTCCGACGTAAAGCCTGCCACGATTCCGCTCCAAAATCTGCCACCGATTCCGGGGCAAACCCGGCCAATTTTAATTCGGCAGACTCGGATTTCGGACCGAAATTCCGGGGCAAAACCTGCCACTGTTTCCATCTGCTTGTTGGAGAACCATCCGGTAGAAATATTTGAATGGGTTGGAATTTATTCTTGATTAATAATTTGATATCATTTTTCTTTGACTATATGATTTTCTAATAATACTCCTTGATATAAGCATACGCCCGATCAAACAACACCTGATCGTTGATCTTATACTTCGCCCACAAGATTTTTCTGAGTGAGCTCTGCACTTCCCGTTCTCCTGAAATAGAATTCTGCCATCCGGGAAAGCGAACTACGCGAACAATGCCATCAATATCAGTGACGATGCGCTCAACTACCGCAGGCGTTTGATCTGTTTTTAATTCCAGGAATAATTCTGTGAGTGCAGTAATCGGTTTCGGGCTTGGCGAAGGTGGCGATTTTCACCACAAATGTTTATACGAAGCACGAATGTTCAAATCTACGAAAAACTGTCATACGAAGCACTGAACCGCCACTTTTGCCAAACCCATGTTATCGGCTGCCCTTTTTTCGGTCTTGTATTTCGTCAAATGTTTTTTCATAGTCGTTAAATTCTGTTCCTAAAAGTTTGTCCCAAATACGAAAATGAACGCCATAATTTCCATTAAATTTACTGTGGTGCATATTATGGTGTGTGCTTGATGTCATTAGTTTTCCGAAACTTTTATTCCACCAACTTGGAAAAAATTCGTATCCAAGATGTGATTTTATATTGTCTAAAAACCCCCAAATCTGTAATAGTCCAAGTGCAGGAACGTACATTGGAAAAATCATACTGACTGGTACAATCCAAAATGTGAGTAATAAAGCTTCTGCCCAATGAAAGGATAGCGATGTAAATGGATTAACATCAATGCTTTTGTGATGTACTTTATGAATGTATTTGAAAATTCGTGGGTGATGCAAAAGGCGGTGTACCCAGTAAAACCAAGTGTCGTCAAAAAGTAAAAAAATGAAAAAACCACTATAAGCAAAGAATTTAGGGTACTCATTTATGTCTGTATAGATTTTCGTGTAACCAAGTGATTTTAACAGATAAATTACAAGTACAAATACGGTACTTACCAGAAGTGTGAAAAGGCTGTTTAACAATTCTGACTTGATTTGTTTGGCATCAACACGTTCTTTCAATTGTATTCTCCAATTTTTAAGTCGTTTTTTTAATAGTTTCCACACCACTAAATAAATAATTACGATAATCCCGTAATTCATTAAGGACTGTCCAAATGCTGTGGGGAGTTGTTTTAAGATTTCTTGCAATCTTTCCATTTTATTAATGTTGTTAAATGAAATGCAAATGTCAAAAAACAAAATTTTATTCTACTTCACAAATGTTACTTAATGGCCTGTTTTCTAATTCTACTCAGACTTTGTGGTTTTATTCCTAAATATGAAGCAATGTATTGTAGTGGAATATTTTGAATAAAGTGTGCTTGTTGGTCTATCATTTTTTGGTAGCGTTGGTCAGCATTTAATGATGCTAAGTCATTGGCTCTTAATGTTGCTAATGAAATAGACTTTTCAAACATTAATAAAAAAAAGTTTTTGAAAATTTCGCTTTTGTCTACAAGTTGTTTTGCATTTACGAAAGATATTTTCAATAATTCGCAATCTGTAATACACTCTACATTTTCTGTCGCTTTTGTCTGATTAATCAATGACGAGAATGATGCAATGAAACCATTTTGCGAACATAAAAAAGTTGTTTGTTCTTCTCCGTTTTGGTCATAGTAAAACAGTCGCATAAAACCAGAATTTATGAAATACAAGTATTCAGG
>JAJTFQ010000132.1 GCA_021299955.1 Chitinophagaceae bacterium | reverse complement strand
ATTCAGTTTCACGTGGTTGATCGCCAACAGGAAACGGCCTTCGGATTTCAACTCCTCCAACCGAAGTTTGTAGGAGATCTGTCCGTCGCGCATCAGGATGGTTCTGCCGAGTTGCTTGTCGATCAGTGCTACGCTGTGCATCGATGACCACTTTCCTTCCGGCGCTACTTCGATCAAAGTCTCTCCCGCCATCGGCGTCGTCACGGTGATCGGATAATAGCGCTGCTCGCCGTTGATCAGCGGCCGATCGAAATGCATCGAGTAATCATTGTCATTTTCTCCATCGAAGTACACATTCGCACCGGATGTACGCGCCATCATGAGGCCATCATACTTTGGATCCCAACCCTTGGTGGCATCCGTCCTCGATACATCCAGATAAGCTTCACCGGGGATGGGATTGCCCATGCCGGAGGCCTTCAATCGAAGGCCCGCCAGCGTGGAAGGAGCACCTGCCCGCTGTCCGGGAACGTCGAGTTTGAATGGATTTTTACTGAAATGGAGATTAGGGGCATTGGTCGCCTTGGCCGATTGCGGAATGGTCAACGAAAACGAACTCGTGGGTGCTCCCGCCGCTGACTTGATGAAAAAGGCCGAACCAGACTCGATGTATCTGGAACCCGTTCCAGCGCCAGATGAGTTATAGTTTGTCCAATTTGCAGCAGCCGGATCCCAGCGATAGATCGTAGCCGCTACAGCAGCATTCAATGGGGAAATAACATTCCAGTCGATCGTGGACACAAATGGATTGCCGATCAGATGCCAGCCCTGCTTGGTATGGGTCAATCCCGTCATGACCACATCCGCGCCAGACTCATTGAGTGTTCCGGAAGAACTGATGGTCAGGTCTCCGGTCAGCGATCCGGTGCCGGCCGTGGCTGTGTTATCGCCATAGATCCAGGTCGCCACCCCTTTGCCCGCATCGATGCTTTGGGAACTGCTGCTGAAGGATTGATAGCCTGCATTTCTTGTGCCGGCAGTTCCATAATTCAACTGATCATCTCCGCTTTCGCTGAACACCATCATCGTTTGCGGCGCATAACTGATCCCGATGCCGGTGATATTGCTCAACAGCAAACTCCCGCTGTATGGAAAAGCCAGCATCCGCCATTGTTTGGGCCTGGCCGTAGATGAGGCCGTGGAAGGAATGAAGCGCTCCACGAACACATTCCCGGTCACGCTGCCCGTACCGGTTGCATGTGCTGCTATGCGGGCCGTGCCGGTAACCGTGCTCTTCAGTGTGAGTCGGCCATTGGCAGCCAGCTCCCCGGACGATAAGGTCAGCTCGCCGGTTACGCTTTGCATGCCGGAAGCAATGGTCGCAATGCCTGAAGCTTTGTCAAGTTTCAGATTGACGATCGTGCCGGTGCCTGAGATGGACTGTGCAGCCGTACCGCTGAACGTGATGAAGTCCAGTGTGCTGTTATTGGTCAGGTTCTCCTGTACATGCAATTCGTCGATGCTCGTAACCTTCACCGTCTCACCAGAACCAATGTAAAATTGTGCATCAGCAGAAAATGAAATCAGCAGGACACAAAGTAAGAGCCCAAGCACCTGCCTTGAAGGGTTCACCTGATCTTGAGTTTTCCGGACCAATTTTGAAAGACGGGAAATAACACGCTTGTTAAGGATCGTTGCTCCGTACTTGGCAGACAGGATTGATTTTAGAGGATTCGTCTGAATCATGCTGCAAGCTACATGGGAACCCCGCCCACCCGATTTTCAGGTGGTCCGAACCCTGCGTTGTTTTTAAAAAACAACGCAACAAAGGCAGGCTGCATCGATACAGCCCTGGGTGTAAGAGGAATTTTTTCGTTCGGAGATCAGGAGGCCACTAAGCAGAAGAAGATCCGTTCCGACGCAGGTATTCGAGGGGAGACATGCCGGTGATCTCACGAAAGGCGACCAGAAAAGCAGAGCGGGACGAGAAGCCTGATTCCATACCGATGGCCTCCAGCGTCTTGCGGTCGGTTTCGCCCCGGTCGATCAGACCCTGTGCGTGCCTGACCCTGAACTCCGAGCGCATGCGGGTGAACCGGGTGTTCAGGATGTCCTTGAAACAATAATAAAGATGATGCTTCGGGACCTTCATATGTTCTGCGAGGTCATCAAGATTGAAGTCCGGGTCAAGGTAGAGTTGGTGCGTCCCGATGTATGCAGGAATGCGCTCCGCCAGATCCCTGAATTTGGTTGAAGCGTCTTCGAGGGTTTGACCGGAAACAGGCGTGTCCTCGACATGGTTGATTGCATCGATATGCGCTGTTTCTTCGGTTTCGGGAACGGATGCGGCCTTCAGAGGCTCCAGTTCCGGTGTCTCCCGCCATTTGGGGATGCCATACAGGATCTGCGGGAAAAGCAGCAAAATGAAAGGGATGATGGCGATGCCTGCGGACGTGATACGCGTCCAAGGTGTGCTTACGAACTCAGGCGTCTGAAGGTCGAACTTGACGAAATACTCGATCGTGAGGGCTGTGTATGACAATTCGGTCATCAGGCAGACCACCAGAAAGGCAGCCATGAAGCCCAGGATGGGTCTGGCCGCCTCGAAGCGAATGCGGCGTTGCGCGGGATAATTCCGGCTAAAACGCCAGAGGAGATAAAGGCTGAAAATCGTATAACTCAGCCAGGACAAAGGGCGCAGGGTGACATTCGCCTCCACCGGAAACAATGAGAGATCCGGGATCAGCACCATGTTATGCACATCACGGATCATCTCCCCGGCGACCCAGACCTTATACGACCAGGGTTTAATGAGATAGGGCAACATCCCGACGACATGCAGCAGGAAGGGCACAAAATGCCAGGCATCCCGGCGGGAAAGTCCCACCCTGTCTGACAGGGGCGCGCGGACATAGAAAAAAAGAAAGGGCCCCAAAAGGTAATAGATTGGGGTCAGATGGTTGAAGGTAAGGGCCAGCCAAAAGACAGAGACGCCGGTGAAGGAGAGATAATGGGTGATGTTGAGCAGGGAAATGATCACCAGCGAACCCGATATCCAGACGGAACCCGGATGGGTCCTATGGTTATGGAACAACAAAATAACCGCCAGGAATAAGGTAATGAGTGCGATGTACAATGGCATGTTCCTGAATGTGTATCGACTCCCTGATTCCCCGGGCGCCTTCTAAGGCACCAATTTAGCGTTTAGAATGTAAAGTTTAGCGGTGAGCATGCATTTCCATCGCACAATAATTTTTACCCTCCGGAAACCGGAACATCCGGCCACCCTTTATTTGAAAGAAAACCGAAGCCCCTGCACGGCCGACTGTGCCTGCTTGTAACCTGCTACCCAGGCCTCCCAAGCCGCTGCATTTTGCATCACCCCTTCGCGGTCCCAGGCAGCCCCCATGTGGTAAGTGAAGGGCTTGTTGGTGGCAATGCGCGTCTGCAGGAGGATCTGCAGCGGTGTGACCCGGAGCTTACCCGATACCGGAGACACAATGCCCACCGTCGTGGTGCCCCACTTCGGATCTGTCGGCTCCCAATAGGTCATGATCCCCTGCTGTTCGTCGACATGCATGCGGCCGGGATCCTTGCGGGTGACAATACCGATCACCACGGGCAGCGAATCCATTCCAGCAATATCATACTGTGCGGTGATGCGGTTCATGTAGGTCCCGGCATCGATGCTGATCGTTTTTACGGAAGATACCTTGTGCCCATGAAGGGTCACGGGATCATAATATAAGCGGAAAGTCGTGCGCAACGGTCCGTTGTCCAGCAACTCCCAGCGACTGTAATTCCCGGGATACCAGACAGAATCCTGCCAGTAAGGGGCGATGTTTCCGGCTCCCAGCGTGAAGCCGACATGATAATAATCCAGTCCGTCGCCATTGTCCTTGTGATAATCGTTCCGGCGATAGCGCTCGTTTACGACGAGTTCGCGGCTGCGCTTCACCCAAACGTCCAGTCCGTGTGCATTCTCGCGCGTACTCTCCAGCGCCTTGCCATAGGCCCGGAAGGCAATGCGGTCGTTCTCCCAGGCGAAATCATCCTTGCGCTCAGGGATGTAGCGTCCATAAGTTTTAGCCTTCACCGGTGCGCGCTGTCCCTTGACGCAGTTCAGTGTGAGGCTGCCGCCGGCCGGGATATCCACTTGCAACAGGAGACTCTGCACACCACTCTTTCCCATACGTTCCAGCTGCACCGGCACTTCGCGCTTTGTGCGCGGATCGCTGATGCGAAAGCCATTAGTATCCGTCACGGCGCATCGCGCAGAGAAGGTCTCCCAGGGGATAGAGACGACCTGCTCTTTCAGCGCCGTGGCAGAAGGATTCTCGATCACGATGCGGGAGGCAGTCGATTGTCCGAAAGCGGACATGACCAGGGAGGCCCCAAGGGCGAGAAGAGACATGCGTTTCATGATGTCAAATTATTTCAATTTTTCCAAAAGCCATGCATTCATCCGGGCACGTTGTTCCGGATAGAACCAATGACCTGTTTCGGGCCATAGCGCGAGCTCCTTCTTCGACATGATGACATTGAAGGCCGCGTGCATGGAGGTCGGGGGACAGGACTCATCGTTGAAGCCCCAAGTGTACCAACCGGGCTGCTTCAACTGACGGGCGAAATTGACCACATCATAATAGGCCATCGCCTGCCGAACCTCCGGCTGATCGGAATACCAGGCAGAGGCCGGAGAAAAAACGTGCGGCCATCCCCCCGCCCGGCCGTGGAAGTATCCTGTCAGATCACAGAGGGCAGGATGAATGACACCGATGCATTTGACACGGGGATCCAACGATGCCGTGACGATGCTCAACGCACCGCCCTGACTGTTGCCGCTCACCCCCAGATTGCCCCCGTCGAAGGATGCTAATCCGAAGATGAAATCCACCGCCCGCACACAGCCGGCATAGACTCGCTTGTAATAGAAACGATCGCGGTGATCGTTATTGAAGAAGAAATGTCCCTTCAGCGCGCCGTTCTCCAGGTCGCGGTACACCGAGGGTTCAAGGTTCACCGGGATGCCATGAATGCCAATGGTGAAGACGATCAGGTCTTTGTCCATCAGCTCCACATCAGGCTGATAAGGCCGGATGCCTGCGCCCGGCACCTGCAAGATCGCCGGATAGCGGCCCGGCTTGCGGGGCACACAAAGGATGCCGTAAAGCCTTGAGTTCCCAATGTTCTGCAGACTCACCTGAAAAACTTCCGTCCGCCCCGTGCTGCGTTCAGGCATGGGCGTGAGTCGCGCATCGGTTGGAATGCCCGCCAGTTCCCGCTTCACGCCATCCCAGAAGACGTTGAAATCCTCCGGCATGGGCACTGTCGGACGGAGACTGTCCGCCGCATAGCCGACCGTGGCAAGTCCGCGATAGACAGATCCGTCGACACCAACGGTTGCGAAACAACGAAGAAAGCCGGGCTTATCCATCCTGAAGGCGGGCGTGAGTAGCTGACCATCTGCACTCATCGCACTGTCGGCTCCCATGGGTGTCATCCTTTCCGGACCGGCCTGCCAGCGGATCATCAGGTTCCTGACCGGCATACCATGCCGGGTAACGGCGATCCGAAATCGCACGGGGACACCTGGCTCACGCTGCCAGCCACCCTGGTCGGGAACGACCGATACCTGCACCGGCTGCAGGGCAGGCTGCGCCTGGCCCACGGCGGTCAGGCATAAAGTAAATATGAACAGCAGATGAATATAACGACCCATATATTTTCGTGTATGCATGACCTTTAGTCATCATTGTTCATGAATGAAAGACCGGCTGTTGTATGCTTCCGTGCGCAGTCGAAGTCCTGCGGCATCCGTGCATTCAACCTCCAGGGTGCGGGACTCGCCCGGCAACAACGTGAAATACCCGTCGCTGAAAAGGGCTGGCAGGCGCAGGTTTCCGACAGCATCCGCCAGGTTGAGCTTGATACCCACCACAGCCGTCTTGCCCGGATTCTGGAGACGATACACGATCCGATCGCCGGAGGTTCCAATCCGCGTCGCCTTCAGCGGTTGCTCAGGCAACTCGTTGAAGGCCTTGAAATCCCCACCACGCTGGCGGGTCTTCCAGTATTCGTTCACGGAAAGGATCCGGCCGGCGGCATCTTTCAGCTGCAGGCGAACCAGGTACACGGCCGGCAACTTGGTTGAATCCAAGGCCGGAGCAGGACTGACCTGTTTGTCATTGGCCTTTAACGCAACATCCGAAATGCTGACTGATTGAATGCGTTTGCCGTCAAGCCCGTAGACCATGTACTCCAGCCGCAGCCCTTTCAGGTCGGCCAGTGTGGCGTTGACCATGACGATCTTGTTATCGTGTCGATTCAGCTGCACATGCACCGGTTCGCAGGCCTTCTTCGCCCCGAAATAGGAACCATGCGTTTCCCCGTCCCAGGAATAGGTCTGCCAGATCATGCTGGGCCAGGCCGGATGGGTCATCCACAACAAGACACCGCTGCCGCGATCCCACATCCGGTTATTCCATCCCTCGAAGATCGCCCGGTGGCTTTCGTAGTTGACGAGCTGCACCTTGCGGGAGAAATCATCGAGGCCGGAAGGTTTTCCGTAGAGACTGTCCACGGCCCGCAGGTATCCCGGCAGGTTCTGATTGTTGCTATGGAGATCGTGATAATGCCATACATCATTGATCGGCCACTGATCTTCCGGCTTGATGAACTTCCGAATGGTGCTGGCCACCGGCACGGAGAAGGTGCCGATCTCGGTACTGAATCCCTCGGCATAATTCGTGAAGTACAAAGCGGGATCCTCGATGTAATGCCAGT
>JAJTFQ010000131.1 GCA_021299955.1 Chitinophagaceae bacterium | reverse complement strand
ATATATACCGCTCAGATAAAATAGTGCCCGTCAGAAAATATTTACAAAAGGTGCCACTATGTTTTTGAAATAAATACCTAATTTTATCTCGGTGTTTTTCATAGGTTAGCAACGGCTGGCTCTTTCTAGGGCTAGCCTTTTTTTATGCCCCCGCCCGAACTATTGGCGACTTCAGATCATGATAAAAAAGGAAGGTCCAACCCTCCGAAACGCCCTGCTCCCACCATTGCTGACGCAATGACATCGCCCTCCGCCCGTCATGATCATACTTGGCCATGAACCGGTGACGCATCTGATGCAACTGAGGCGCTTCATCTCCCCCAAAAAATATCTGTTGGCCCCCCGATTCGATCCAGAAGACCTGGTGGTAGGGTGAGTGTCCGCCGCTCATTGCATAGCGTATATGATCACCGATCAGCCCGTCGCCTTCATGAAAAACCAACCGATCGCTGTCGGCCAGAAAAGCAAGGGATTCAGGACGATAAGATGAGGAACCACCCCGCATGGCCGTCTCGTACTCCAATCGCTGTACATGATAAGTAGCCATGGGAAAAGCAGGCACCCGCCGGCCGGAGCCATCGGACATGGACATGCCGCCCGCATGATCCTTGTGCAGATGCGACATCAGAACGCGCGTGACATCCATCGGATTCAAACCCGCTTCCACCAGGTTACGATGTATTTGAAGAATGCCGGTATCATCAGCAAAACCCAGACCCGCATCCAGCAAGATCACGTCGTCGTCCGTCACCACCACAAAGGGTTGGATCTCCACCAACAGACTGCCCCGGGTCCGATCAGACAACCGGTCGCTGTCCGTGTCAAAGGGGATGAACTCCTTACCCTGATCGATCGTGAAACTGCCCTCCGATAAAGGAATGATGTTCATGTACTGGGTTTAAAATGAAATGTGAATGAAAAGGGAACAGCATGCAGACAGGATGGTTCAACCCGCCCGACAACGTTCCGGAACCTATTGTCTGAACGTCAACGCAGATTCATCAGCCTGTCGGCATCCAGCCGAACCAGGATGGCCAGCAATACAGTAAAGGTCAGCAACGCCGTTCCACCATAACTCATGAATGGAAGCGGGATGCCGATGACGGGCACCAGGCCCACGGTCATGCCGATGTTGATCAATACGTGCGAAAAGATGACAGAAGCAACTCCATATGCATAACACCTCGAAAAAGTACTCCGCTGACGTTCCGCGATCTGCACGATACGCATAAGCAGCAACAGATAAAGGATAAGGAGTACGGCACTACCAATGAAGCCGAAGCCTTCCCCGACCGTACAGAAGATGAAGTCAGTCCGCTGCTCAGGCACAAAATCATATCGGGTTTGGGTACCCTTCATAAGGCCCTTGCCCAGGAAACCGCCCGAACCGATGGCGATCTTGCTCTGCTTCACATTGTAGGTTGTCGCCTTTTTCCGGTCCTCCATCTTTCGGATATCCTCCTCGGTCATGGTCTCGGGATCGACCACGAAATCTCTGCCCACAGTAGCATAGATCCTTTGCACCTGATAGGGTTTCAGTACTTTCTCAAACACGAACGGCACAGCGAAGCGCTGAATGCCCACGCTCACCACCCAGCACCCGATAATAATGAGAAGCAGACCCCGGTTCCTACGAAAAGATTTCCGGAACAGATAGATCGCTGCCAGGGCCAGGGCAGTCAGAGTACCGGCCAACAGATTTGGGTCCAACAAGAGCGTGGCGATCACCAGCACCATCAAAGAGATCCCGACGACCAGCACCACGGATGGCAACCCCTCCCGATACATCACAAGGAAAAAGGAAAAGTATACCAACGCCAAACCGGTCTCACTCTGGAAGATGGCAAGGATGGCCGGCAACAACACCAGCGCAGATGCGATCAGCTGATCCTTCAGGCGATGGAAATCTGTCTCAAGCTGAGAGAGATATTTGGCGAGGGCCAAATTCACGAAGATCTTGCATAATTCTGCCGGCTGCAACTGGAAAGTACCAAAACGGATGATCGATTTGGTGCCTTTTACCTCGGTATGAAAAGGAAAGACAAGCAGCAGCAGCAGGATTCCCGCAACATATGACAAGTTGGCCGTGGCTGTGAACAGCTTGCTGTCGATCAGCAAAATGAAGACACCCAATACCACCGAGATCACAAAGAACAGCGCCTGCTTGCTATAGTCCGTCTTCAAAGAAAGAAATCCCTGCAGTATGGACTCGTCGCGATACGTGGCAGCAAAAATGCTCATGACACCGATGCTCACCAGCATCAGGTAGATGGCGATCACGGCCCAATCCACCCCACGGGCGATCTCAGGATTTCGTCCCCTCATCTTTTCTGATTATGGCGACCTTATGTAAACGATGCCCTTCCGTCGGAACCCGGCCTCCACCCTGTGCCGGCCGACCCGCATGCTTCGAAACGTCATGCACCATTCCGGATGCAGGTGGAACCCCGGCCCTCCCGGAGCTGAGATCCGTCGCTCGTCCATCACGGTTTCCGGTTATGCTTCTCTCCGCCGCTTCCGCGCGCGCGCGCCGGATCGAGTCCAGACGCTGGCGCTTCTGCCGGATCACAGGCAGGATGATCTCCTTGGAGGCGATCCGCTCCACTTCCTTCAAGCGATGTGTACGCAAGGTGTCGTTCAGATACTTTTCGACGATCAGCGAGGCGATCGGTCCCGCCCAGGTGGCGCCGAATCCCGCATTCTCCACCACCACGGCCACCGCGATCTTCGGATTCTCCCTCGGAGCGAAACACACAAACCAGGAATGATCCTCTAGTTTTTCCCGCTTGCCATTGATGATACCATAATTCTCTGCCGTCCCGGTCTTCGCCGCCATCGTGATACCTTCGATCCGTGCTACCCAGGCAGTACCATGATCTACCACATCCTGCATACCCAGCTGTACCGCCTCATAGGCGTCCCGTGATATCTTAGTAACCTCGTGCTTTCCGCGAAAACGCTGCAGAATGGTATCCTCGATGCCCCGTCCGTCGAAATGCTCGACAAAATGAGGCGTGTAGAAAAAACCCTTATTGGCGATGATACACATCAGGTTGGCCATCTGCAGGGGTGTGGCGGTCATCTCCCCCTGGCCGATGCCCAGGAATACATTGTTGCAGGAATTCCAGACCCCGCGGTACATGCGATTGTAAAAGCCGGTATCGGCGATAAAGCCCTTGTCTTCGCTCGGCAGGTCAAGTCCAAGCCGAACCCCCATCCCAAACGAATTGGCATATTGCTGCCAGCGTACATACCCGTTGGCCACCCCGCCAAACTGGCCCTTGTCGACCGACATCCGATAGATATGACAGAAATAGGAATTGCAGGAATTAGCCAGCGCATTGCGCAGATTCGCGGCATGACCGCCGCCCGCGTGCGAACAACGGATCGGACGACCGCAAGCCACATAAGCTCCTCCACATCCATACGGCGCTGTGGCCCCGTCAGCTGATTGGGATCATAGGTAGGTCCGCTGGCCATCGCGATGATGCCCCCCGTGGAAGGCTCAATGGCCACCACTGCCCCCAGCTTGTTGGCAAAGAAACGCTCGGCCATGACCTGGATCTCCATGTCGAGATAGGTCCGAAGATTCCGGCCCGCTTTCGCTGCCGTATCGTACTTGCCATTCTCAAATGCGCCCACGATCCGGTTCCGGTTATCCTTCAGCTGATAACTCACCCCTCGCTGACCCATCAGCACAGGTTCATAATAACGCTCCAGACCTGACAGTCCCATGTAGTCACCCATCTGGTAGAAGAAATTCGTGCGGCGCAGGATCGTGCTGTCTACCTCACCGATATAACCCAGGATATGCGCGGCCGCCCTGTAGGGATACGTCCTGATAGGACGCTCCTGCAGAAAGAAACCGGGCTCGAACCGGAACATACTCTCCTGCAACCTGACAAACTTCTCGATCGTAAGGGAAGGCTCAAAGACCGTCGGCCGGTACCTGCCGTTCTTGACAATGGCCGCCACCAGCCGCTGCCGGAACTCTGCGGTATCAATGCCTAAGATCGCCAGCAATCCCGCCGTATCCACCCCGCGGAGCTGGTTCGGCAGGATCATCAATTCGCGCGTAAGCGTATTCTCCAGGATGGGCTTACCCTTCCGGTCGAAGATGATCCCCCGGTCGGGATAAACAATACTGCGGTACACGGCATTGTCCATCGCCTGCATCTGATACTGCGGCGAAAGGATCTGCAATACAAACAGGCGTATGATCAAAATGACGAAGACCACCAGGAAGATTCCCTGGATGACAGTCTGTCTGGATTGATGATACAGCGGCATAAGTTATGTAAAGGTCTGAAAACCGGGATTAAAAATAGGATCTGCTCGTCATGACATATTGGTGCGATAGTTGGACTTCCTGGAAAAAACCAGCTCCGTGATCAACACCAGCAGAAGGCTCACGCCGGTACTCGCCAGTATCTTTCCAAGGAAGAGCAAAAAACCTCCGAGCTGCAACCACTCAAGCAAGGTGAGATACAGGTGATGAACCACCGTCAGTAGCATGATATAGGTGCCGTAAGGTATGATGCCCATGCTCTTGTAAGATGGTTCCGGATATCCCGTCTCGCCGGCTTCCTTCGGGAGGAGGATCGAGATGAAAAAAGGCCTGACATACGCCATCAGCGTGCAAGCGGCGGCATGCAGTCCGGGTGTGTGCATGAATGCATCCAGTGTCAACCCGTAAAAAAAGGCAATCAGCAACAGCGAAATCCGGGAAAGACGAAAGGGCAGCCAGAGCAAAAAGAGGTAATAGAGATGCGGAGAAACATACCTGTGTAATGGTGGAACCTCGTTGAGCAGGAATACCTGCACAAAGATGAACACGCAACAACGAAAGATATGTTTGAGCAGATCAGTCATTCGGTTCCTTTATGCGGTTGCGCAGCGCGTCCATCTCAGCCTGCTGGAGATTCCGGATTACATAAGCATGGTGGACATTCCTGAAATCCACTGCCGTGCGCAGTATCAGGTCAAAGGTGCCCGACTGCTGATCCTCTGAAATGCGCTCCACAAAGCCGACGAGTTGACCGGGCGGATATTTATCGGAATACTGACTCGTCACCACAGAGTCCCCCTTCCTGACCAGGGTCGTTCGCGGGATCTTCGTCAGCTGAACATACCGGGGGTCTGCACCATCCCAGGAGACTTCGCCATACCCGCCACCCCGCTTCAGCACCGCCACGATGCGCGTCTGTGCATGCAGCAGGCTCATCACCACGCACATGTTGTCGCTGACACCGATCACTGTGCCCAGCACACCGGAGGGACTGGTCACTGCCATGCCCACCTGAACGCCCTGCTTCGCCCCCCGATGCAGCATGATATGGTTGCGCTCGGCATTGACGGTGTTACCTATGACCCGGGATGGCATATATACGAATTTCCGATACTGGACCAGGGTGTCGATACGCAACGTATCATTCACCTGCCGGCTGCTGGAATCCGGCCATGCATAATCTTCTTTCAACTGATTTCGAAGCCGGGCATTCTCTTCCCTCAACAGGTCGTTCTCCCGGCGGAGCGAAAAAAAAGCCTCGATACCACTATATCCCTCACGAACACTGCCCGTTATCTCGTTGAGGACATTCGAAAAGACGGCCTCATGGAAACGATTATAGCGGAAAAGGAGATGGAGGGACAGGCCCTGGAGGAAGAGCAGCACGATGAGATGCGAGTACCTGCTAATGAAAAGAAGAATATTCCTCATGAGACCTCCTGACGATGCGAAGGATGACCAGACTCTTGGCCCGGCGGCTTCAAAGGTCCCGCCAGGCTTATCTTTTCAGATGCGTCAACGCATGATGAAGGGATAACGCTGATAGTTCTGCAATGCAATGCCCGTACCCCTCACGACGCTCTTCAACGGGTCGTCTGCCACATGTACTGGCAACTTGATCTTCTGGCTCAACCGCTTGTCAAGGCCCTTGAGCAGGGCACCGCCACCTGTGAGATACAATCCGCGTTTGTAGATATCGGAAGCCAACTCCGGCGGGGTTGATTCGAGCGCCTTGAGGATGGCCTCCTCGATCTTGAAGATCGACTTATCAAGGGCTTCGGCGATCTCCTGGTAGCTGACCATGATCTGCTTGGGAATACCCGTCACCAGGTCACGTCCGTTCACAGGCATGTCATCCGGCGGGTTTTCCAGGTCCTTGATCGCAGATCCTACGGTGATCTTGATCTGCTCGGCCGTACGTTCTCCAATCAGCAGACTATGATATCGGCGCAGGGCCTCCATGATGTCCGCCGTGAACTCATCACCCGCAATACGGATGGACTGATCGCAGACAATACCCGCCAGTGCGATCACGGTGATACCGGTAGTGCCGCCGCCAATGTCAATGATCATATTGCCCACCGGCTCCCCGACATCGATGCCGATACCCAGGGCCGCCGCCATCGGCTCATGCAGGAGGTAGACCTCTTTGGCTCCCGCCTGCTCGGCACTGTCACGTACGGCACGCTTTTCCACCTCCGTGATGCTCGAAGGAATGCAGATCATCATCCTCCAGCTGGGTGTAAAGAGTGGCTTCTTGGGATAGATCATTTTGATCAGCTCCCGGATCATCAATTCCGCCGCGTTGAAATCGGCGATCACACCGTCTTTCAACGGCCGAACCGTCCGGATGCTCTCGTGGGTCTTCTCGTGCATCATCAGGGCCTTCTTGCCGACCGCCAGGAGATTCTTGGGGTTGTTCCGGTCAAGCGCCACGATGGACGGCTCATTCACCACGATCTCATCGTTATGGATGATCAGGGTGTTGGCCGTGCCTAAATCGATCGCTACGTTCTGTGTAAAAAAGTTAAAGAGACCCATGTGGTTGGCGGCTGATTGATTTTAGGTACGCAATGACACAAAATTCACTAAATTATCTGATATTATTGCCTAAAAAATAGTTCCGGCATCATTCATTATGACTTGATGCTCAACCATTCGTGGCCAGGTGCCGAATGGTCTCCCTAAGACCTGAACTCGTACCCGATGTCACGCCGATGGTACATGCCATCAAATTGGATGAATTCGGTGATGTTCAGCGACCGGCGCACTGCCGAAGGGATGTCCCGGCCATAAGCACTGACGGCCAGCACGCGACCGCCATTGGTCAGCACACGATTTCCTTCGGCACTCGTCCCGGCGTGAAATACCAGTACGTCATCCTCCTTCAGGACCTCGAGCCCGTCGATCTCCAGCCCCCGGACATAGGAGCCGGGATATCCCCCGCTGACCAGCATCACGGTGGCAACAGAACGCGGATCCGTCTCAATTTGCTGGGTGCCGAGCGAGCCATCTGCCACGGATCGGAACAAGGCCACCAGGTCGTTCTTCAGCCTCGGCATGACGACCTCCGTCTCCGGATCCCCCATCCGGCAATTGTATTCTATGACAAAGGGCTCCCCGTCAACCTTGATCAATCCGATGAAAACAAATCCATGATAGTCAATCCCCTCCGCCTCAATGCCCCGAACCGTCGGTTCAATGATCCTGCTGCGCACTTTGTCCATGAACACGTCATCCGCGAAAGGCACGGGACTGACCGCTCCCATACCGCCTGTATTCAAACCGGTATCCCCTTCTCCAATGCGTTTATAATCCTTGGCTTCAGGCAGTACGACATACGACTTCCCGTCCGTCAATACGAACACACTCAGCTCTATGCCGGACAGGAACTCCTCGACGACGACGCGCCGGCTGGCCTCTCCGAACTTGGAATACTGGATCATAAGCTCGAACTCGGCGATCGCCTCGATGTGACTATGGGCGATCACCACGCCTTTACCTGCGGCGAGTCCGTCGGCCTTCAATACCACCGGCAGCGGATGCGAACGGATATACGCTACTCCCTCCGCATAACTGTCCTTGTCAAATGCCCGATAGCCGGCCGTGGGAATGCCATGCCGCATCATGAAGGCCTTGGCAAAGGCCTTGCTGCCCTCCAGCTGCGCTGCGGCGGCAGATGGGCCGATGAGGATGACCCCCTGCAGGGCAGCATCGCCGGCGAAATGATCCCGAATGCCGCGCACCAGTGGCTCCTCCGGACCCACCACCACCATACCAACCCCTTGGCTGAGACAAAACCTTCCCACCTCGGGAAAGTCCAGAATGTCCAGGGATACGTTCTCGCCCTCCAGGGCCGTACCGGCATTGCCAGGCGCAATGAACAGACGATCGCACAAGGGACTCTGACGGATCTTCCAAGCCAGGGCGTGTTCACGCCCGCCGGAACCAAGCAGCAGGATATTCATGTCGGAAGAATGAAATGTACAGACAGATATGCTCAGTGGAAGCAACATCCATCATTTAGGCAAAGATACCGCCGGCCGGATGGATTCAATGCAATTCATGCCTACAAATGACGGTCAGCTCACAATATTGCTTATTTTACAAGCCGCAAGTCACCAAAACGAACGATCAAAAAACGCTGTATGAGCGAAATCAAAAGCCAGGGCCATCCCAAAGGCCTGTACGTACTCTTCGCCACGGAAATGTGGGAACGTTTCAACTATTACGGGATGCGGGCCATCCTGGTGCTCTTCATGACCAAGGCCCTGCTCTTCGACAAGGTGTTCGCCTCGAATCTCTACGGCAGCTATACCTCCCTGGTCTACCTCACCCCGCTGATCGGTGGCTACATCTCCGACCGGTACT
Source organism: Chitinophagaceae bacterium (assembly GCA_021299955.1). GTDB lineage: Bacteria > Bacteroidota > Bacteroidia > Chitinophagales > Chitinophagaceae > Pollutibacter. Next base: position 1,534 of record JAJTFQ010000131.1, on the reverse strand, counting down.
GGGGCAACAAACGATCGATCATCGCCGGCGGACTGGTGATGGCCATCGGAGAGATCCTCCTGTTCTTTTGCGGCTCGTTCTATGACACCAACCAATCCCTCTCTTCCCTGTTCTTCTTCTCCGGACTCGGCTTCATGATCGCCGGTAACGGATTTTTCAAGCCCAATATCTCCTCCCTCGTCGGACAGCTCTATCCCAAGAACGACCGGCGGATAGACCCTGCCTACACCATCTTCTACATGGGCATCAACGTCGGAGGTGCCCTGGGCCCCTTCGTATGCGGACTGGTAGGCGACACCGGCAACCCGGCCGACTTCAGGTGGGCCTTCCTGGCCGCAGGCATCGGCATGCTCCTCAGCGTCATCGTTCAGTATGTCTTCCAGCAGAAATATGTCATCGATGCGGATGGTAACCCCCTCGGCGAAACACCCGCACATGCCCCCCGCTGGTGGACAAGCCCCCTGTTCATTAGCGTCGGCCTGGCGGCCTTGTCCGTGCTGATGATCGGACTTCTGTATGTGGATGCGAATGTCTTCAGCTTCCTTTCATACCTGCTCATCGGCGCACTCCTGCTCATCGGATTTGTCGTGTTCTCCGACAAATCCCTCTCCGTACTTGAAAAGAAAAGGATCGCCGTCATCTTTATTGTATCTTTCTTTGTCGTCTTCTTCTGGAGCGCCTTCGAACAGGCAGGCGCCTCACTTACCTTCTTCGCCGACGAACAGACCGACCGGAGTCTGGGATTAAGCATCCCCACCTGGAGTATCCACCTCTTATCCGCCGGATTGCTGTATTATGTCTATACCCTGTACAGGAAAGCCGCTGCCGGACTGGGTGCTGATGAAGGCGCCCTCAGGACAACCATTTTCGGACTCCTGGCGCTCCTGGCCGCCGGTACCGTTTATGGCAACGTTACCTTGCTGATGGATGGGAATTCCACCCTCTCGATGGACACCGTACCCGCCAGCCTCTTCCAATCCCTGAACTCGATCTTCGTAGTAACGCTCGCTCCCGTCTTCGCCTGGCTCTGGCTGAAGCTGGGACGGCATGAATCCTCCTCCCCGACCAAGATGGCCATCGGTCTGCTCCTGCTCTGCCTGGGCTATCTCTGGATCGCCTTCGGCGTCAACAGCGTACAGCCCGGCATCAAAGTGAGCATGATCTGGCTGACCGGCATGTATATGATGCACACCATGGGAGAACTTTGCCTCTCACCCATCGGCTTATCGCTTGTGAACAAGCTCGCCCCGCTCAAGTTCGCCTCCCTGCTGATGGCTGTCTGGTTCCTCGCCAACGCATTTGCCAACAAGCTGGCCGGCGTGCTGAGTGCGCTCTATCCGGAAGGAAAGACGACTCAGTTCATGGGATATCAAATGAACAATCTGTACGACTTCTTCATGCTCTTCGTCGCCATGTCGGGCATTGCCGCCCTCATCCTGTTCCTGCTCACCCGCTGGCTGCAGAACCTCATGAAAGACTGACGGACATTCTCAACGATCAAAAAAAGACACCCGGGTCCAGGCCTGCGGTGTCT
>JAJTFQ010000130.1 GCA_021299955.1 Chitinophagaceae bacterium | reverse complement strand
CGCTCATAGAGCTCACGATAGCGTCCGGAGATGGTCTCCACCCATTCGTCTGTCATGGTGGGCACCACTTGACCTTCCTTCCCCATAAAGCCCTCCGAGATCAGCCATTCCCGCACAAATTCTTTACTCAGCTGCAACTGCCTTTCGTCACGCGCCTGACGTTCTTCGAAGCCTTCTGCCAGGAAATAACGAGATGAGTCGGGCGTATGGATCTCATCCATCAGACAAATGCGGCCATCCAGCAATCCGAATTCATATTTTGTGTCTGCCAGGATGAGCTGACGGGCCTTCGCCAGTTCGCATCCCTTGCGGAACAGACGAAGCGTCAGGCTGGACAACTCATCCCACTCTTCGCGGGTGGCCAGTCCCCGGGCAATGATCTCATCGGGGGTGATGTCTTCATCATGGCCCGCTTCCGCCTTGGTGGACGGGGTCAGGATCGGCTCAGGGAAGAAGTCATTCTCCTTCATCCCATCCGGCATCCGGGCGCCGCATAGGGTTCGCTCGCCCGAGCGGTAGGTACGCCATGCGTGCCCTACCAGATTGCCCCGTACGACCATTTCAATCCGGAAAGGCTGGCATCTTTTGCCTACCGATACGTTCGGAGCGGGTACGTCAGACAACCAATTTGGACAAATTTCCGCTGTTGCACGCAACATATGGGCGGCAATTTGGTTAAGTATCTGACCTTTGAATGGGATCGGCCGGGGGAGAATGACATCGAAAGCGGAGATCCGGTCGCTCGCCACCATGACAAGCCAATCAGTTCCTATGTAATGGACATCCCGTACCTTTCCTCTGTAGAAGCCCGTCTGACCGGGTAGTGTAGATAAGTTCATGAGGACCTCCTGAAACGTTTTTTTTGATGGATTTGCAAATATCTGTGACTTCATGCAATCCCCGTCATACCTTCGCCGCTATTAAAAAATATTTCAAGAAGATAGACACTTACAGTATTTTGTCCAAAATTTGAATCAAAATCGACTGCTTATGAAACGAATAGCGACCTACGCTGTTATCATGCTTATGGTCCTCCCGGCCCTGCTCTCTGCTCAGGGCCAGGTTATTACGGGCACCGTTAAGAACGCATTGTCCAAGGAAGCGGCCAGTGCGGTCTCCGTCGGCATCAAGGGAACCAACGCCGGAACCTTCACCGATGAGAACGGAAATTTCCGCCTGCCGGTACCCGCCTCCGCAAAGTTCCCTGTTACTGTGGTCTTCACATCCATTGGCTATGGCATGAAGGAAGTGCAGGTCAACGCAGCCGGAGCGATGGAAGCCATCTCCCTTTCTCCCAGCACATCTCTGGGCGACGAGGTGGTAGTTTCTGCCGAGCGCGAAACCGTGGATCCCAACACGATCAACTACAAGATCAGCGGTGCCATGCACTACAAGATCACCAACAGCCTGGAGGCCATTGTGGCTGGTTTCTGGGGTAGCGGTAACCTTCGCTTCAATCAGATCGTAGACGGAATGGACAACCAGGCACCTGGTTTGAACTTCTCTGTTGGATCCATCGTCGGCCTGACGGAACTCGACGTGGATAACATGGAATTGCTTCAAGGTGCATCCTCCGCACTCTACGGACCGGGCGGTATGAATGGTACCCTGCTGATCAACAGCAAAAGCCCGTTCAAATATCAGGGACTTTCCTTCCAGGTGAAGGAAGGCCTGATGCATACCGACAAGCGCTACCGCAACACGGCGGGCTTCCACAACTGGAATGTTCGCTACGCCAAGAAGATCGGAGATAAGTTCGCCTTTAAGATCAACACCGAACTTATCCAGGCAAAAGACTGGCTGGCGGCTGACTACCGCAACGTAAACCGCACCAACCGGATCACGGATAATCTGATCCCCGGCGACAGGGCCACAGACCCGAACTACGATGGTGTCAACACCTATGGCGACGAAACCACGATCGAGCGCGAAACCGTGGATCCCAACACGATCAACTACAAGATCAGCGGTGCCATGCACTACAAGATCACCAACAGCCTGGAGGCCATTGTGGCTGGTTTCTGGGGTAGCGGTAACACGGTGTACACAGGCAGCGAACGATATTCGCTCCGTGACCTGAAAATGGGTCAGTACAAGGTGGAACTGAACCACCGCAACTGGAATCTTAGGGCCTACACCACCCAGGAAAACTCCGGTCAGTCTTACAACTCCACCGTAACGGCTCGCCTCTTCAATGAAGGCTGGAAGAATTCCACCCAGTGGTACACCGAATATGGTCAGGCTTATCTCGCCGCCAAACTGAACGGCCTCAATGACGCCAATGCCCACGCTGCTGCCCGCAATGTGGCAGATGTTGGCCGTCCTGCCGCTGGCAGTGACCGCTTCAACCGCATTTTCGACTCTGTCCGCACGCGCCCGATCTCCAAGGGTGGTGGTCTGTTCGTGGATCGCTCAGACCTCTACGCGGTAGAAGGTCAGTACAACCTCAGCCACCTAACCGGCGACTTCGCCGAGATCGTGGTGGGCGGTAACTTCCGCCGCTTCACGCTTAACTCCCAGGGTACGCTGTTTGCGGATTCTACATCCCCGATCAGCATCAATGAATATGGTGCCTACATCCAGGCCACCAAGCCGTTCCTGGATGAAAAGCTGAAGATCACCCTCTCCGGTCGCTACGACAAGAATCAGAACTTCAAGGGCCGATTCACCCCCCGTGCAACCGCGCTCGTGAAGCTCGCACAGAACCACAACCTGAGGATCTCCTATCAGCAGGCCTATCGCTTCCCCTCGACTCAGAACCAGTTCATCAACCTGGGTGTAGGTGGTGCGATCCTGATCGGTGGTGTTCCTGCCATGCTTGACTACTACAAAGTAACCAGCAACCCAACTTACTCCCTTGCGAGTCTGCTGGCGCCTACCCCTCAGTTGAAAGTTCAAACCTACAACGAATTCAAGCCTGAGTCAGTTACTTCTTATGAGGTCGGATATCGCGGACTGATGGCCGATAAGAAACTGCTGATCGACGCCTACGGATACTTTGGCCAGTACAAGGACTTCATCACCAGTGTGAATGTGGTCCAGTCCATCGCTGCTGCTCCGCAACCCACCGACGTGCTTAACCCAGCACGCCGCCGCATCTTGCAGGTGCCGGTAAATTCCACGAGCAAGGTGTCGACCATGGGTGCCGGTGTCAGCTTCGAGTACAGCCTCAAGGGCGGTTACTACACCAATGTCAACGGAAGCTGGGACAAATTGGGTGAGGTAACTGGTGGTGACCAGACGAACTTCAATGCTCCTAACTACCGCTACAACATGACCTTCGGCAATAACGGTTTCCTGAAGGATAAGCGCACCGCCTTCAGCGTAGTTTACCGCTGGCAGGATGCTTTCTTCTACACCTCGACCCTCGCCAACGGAACCGTTCCGGCCTACCACACGCTCGATGCGCAGGTCAGCTATCGTTTCCCTGAGATCAAGTCGGCCATCCGCTTTGGTGCCAATAACATCCTGAATCAGTACTACATCACTGCCATTGCAAACCCTTCCATCGGTGGTATGTACTACGTATCCTTCGGTTACAACATCTATTAATCCCAGAACCGGCTTAAACGAATCATATGAACATCATGCAAAATATCAAGGGATCGGTCGTGATGCTGGCGATGCTCGCCGGCGTGACATTCACCGCCTGTAACAAGAACGTCCCCGATCCGACCCCCATCGTGCCGGTCGCACCCCAGGGTACCGCCATTTCCGACCTGCTGAACGACCCGAACTTCAGTTACCTGAAGGCGGCCGTCACCCGTGCGGGTCTGATGAGCGCACTTGCTAACCGCGATGCCAAGTTCACGGTGTTTGCACCGGACAACGCGGCATTCAATCGTCTGTTTGCAGCGCTTGGTCTGCCCCAGGCAGAAGCTACCGTGGGATTGCTGCCACTGACGACACTCGCTCCGATCCTCCAGTACCACGTCGTACCTGGTTCTGTTCTCTCTAGTTCCATGATCCCGGAGACCTATCCCAACACGAATATGCCGACCTTGTTGGTCGCTTCCGCTGCCAGTCCGCTGACCAAGATGGTGAATTTCCCTTCGCGCAGGGGTGCCGCCGCTTTTGTCAACAACGTACCGGTTGCTCAAGCTGATATCCAGGCGGCCAATGGTGTGGTACATCGCATGGCCGGTGTGATCGTTCCGCCGAACACCACCACCATCCTGCAGGCCCTCCAGGCTGACACCAGCTTTACCTTCCTGGTGGCTGCCGTTCAGCGCGGAGACCAGGGCCTGCCCGCCGGCAGCAAGTTCTCCGAACTACTGGGTATGGTGAACCCTTACGCAAACTTTACGTTGTTTGCACCGAATAATGCCGCCTTCAGGCAGTTGTTCAGGGGCCTCGGCGTGGCTAACCCCACGGTTGCATCCGTCAACCTGCTCTCCATCAATACCCTGGTTTCTGTGCTCGCTTATCACGTGCACATCCGCGGCGTCAATGGTACTTCACCTGATCTGATCCGTGTGTTCTCTACCAATCTGCCCGCCACGGCCACACAGGCAACTACCTTCCTGACCGCCCTCGCACCCACCGCCCCGCGGTTGACCGTGAGCGCTGCCGGTGGTGTGAAAGGAACCGGAAATCCTGCCGCATTCAGCATCATCCGCCCCGACTGGAATAACCTCAATGGTATCATCCATGTCATCAACGGCGTGTTGATCCCGCAATAATCTTGCATAGATGATTGGGAGTTAATCCCAGCACGGAGAAAAGAGAAAAGGAGGTACGCAGAGATGATAGAACTCTGCGTACCTCCTTTTCTCTTTTCTCTGCGCTCAAATTCCGATCACACGTTGAACCGGAAATGCATGATATCTCCGTCTTCCACGAGATAATCCTTTCCCTGCACCGCCAGCTTCCCCGCATCACGGCATGCCGCTTCAGAGCTGAGCGATACGAAGTCGGTGTACTTGATCACCTCTGCCCGGATGAAGCCTTTTTCAAAATCTGAGTGGATCACACCCGCAGCCTGAGGTGCCAGCATGCCCTTGGTGATCGTCCAGGCCCTGACCTCCTGAACACCCGCCGTGAAATAAGTGGCGAGATTCAGCAGCCGGTAGGTTGACTGGATCAAACGGGCTACCCCGCTTTCCTTCAGACCCATGTCCTCCAGGAACATCTGACGGTCGTCGTAACTCTCCATGACAGCGATCTCACTCTCAATGGCGGCGCTGACAAACAGGATCTCTGCGTGCTCTGCTTTCACTGCCTCCATGACCGCCTGCGTATGACGGTTACCGGCTACCACACTCTTTTCATCCACATTGCAAACATAGATCACCGGCTTCATCGTGAGCAGGAACATGTCCTGCACATGCTTGGCGATGTCCTCTTTTGACAGCTCCATCGACCGGGCGTTCTTGCCCTGTTCCAGGTGTGCCTTCAACTCCGTCAGGATCTCCAGACCGCGGAGCATCTCCTTATCTCCCGACTTGGCCTGCTTTTCCGATTTAGATATCTTTTTTTCGACGCTGTCCAGATCCTTCAACTGGAGTTCGGTATCGATGATCTCCTTATCACGCACCGGGTCTACCGATCCGTCGACGTGGATCACGTTGTCGTCCTCAAAACACCGCAATACATGGATGATCGCATCCGTGCTCCGGATATTACCAAGAAACTGGTTGCCCAGGCCTTCTCCCTTACTGGCACCCTTGACCAGACCGGCGATGTCCACGATCTCCACCGTGGTTGGAACGACCCGATTGGGCTTGACAAGTTTTTCGAGTTCGATCAATCGATGGTCGGGCACCGTGATGACGCCGATGTTGGGTTCGATGGTGCAGAAGGGGAAGTTCGCCGCCTGCGCCTTCGCGCTGCTCAGGGCGTTGAAAAGGGTCGACTTACCGACGTTGGGAAGCCCGACAATGCCTGCCTGTAATGCCATGGGATGTGCCTGTGCCGCTTTATCCCGGCACAGAAGCCGCAAAGATAACTCCACCGGTAAGATTTGTTTGCCACGCCCTTCAAAAAAGCCGAAATTCACCCCGAAACCGATCTTATGACCCTCAATTACATATGGCTGGGTTTTTTCCTGGTCTCTTTCGGCCTTGCCTGCATCCAATGGCTGACCACCGGTGATACGATGATCTTCAAAACGATCGTCGACGGGATCTTCAAGTCGGCCGGCGACAGCGTCGATCTATCCTTCAAGCTCATCGGTGTCATGACCCTCTTTCTGGGCTTCATGAATATCGGGGAGCGGGCCGGTGCCATCCGCTTTCTCTCCCGCATCGTAGGACCTTTTTTCGGGCGATTGTTTCCGGAAGTGCCACGGAATCACCCGGCCATGGGGCATATGATGATGAACTTTTCCGCCAACCTGCTCGGACTCGACAACGCCGCCACGCCTTTCGGCCTCAAGGCCATGCAAAGCCTGCAGGAACTAAATCCCGAAAAGGAACGCGCTTCCAATGCCCAGATCATGTTCCTGGCCCTGCATGCGTCCGGACTGACCCTCATTCCTGTCAGCATCATCGCTATGCGTGCTGCGGTCGCTCCCCCGGCTGCGAACCCGACAGACATCTTCATCCCTTGTATGATCGCGACCTTTACCGCCACCGTCGCCGCGCTGACCATTGTCTCGATCCGGCAGCGCATCAGCCTCCTGCAGCCGGTCATCCTGGGATGGGTCCTCGGCATCTCCGCGCTGATCGCCGGCCTGATCTGGTATCTGACGTCCCTCGGGTCCGGCGGGATCGAAACCTTTTCAATGGTGCTGAGTAACGGACTCATCATCCTGATCTTCCTGGCCTTCCTGCTCGGCGGGATGTATCGTCGGGTCAATGTATTCGAAGCTTTTGTCGAAGGGGCCAAAGGCGGCTTCGACGTCGCCATCCGGATCATTCCCTACCTGGTGGCCATGCTCGTGGCCATCAGTGTGCTGAGGAATTCCGGGGCCTTCACCTTCCTGACGGATGGGCTCAGCAGCCTCTTTTCCGCGATGGGACTACGTACTGATTTCGTATCCGCCCTACCCACCGCCCTGATGAAACCCCTCAGCGGAAGCGGTGCGCGGGCCATGATGGTTGATACCATGACGCGCTTTGGCGCCGATTCCTTCCCGGGACGATTGTCGGCCATCTTCCAGGGATCCAGCGACACGACCTTCTACGTTGTGGCCGTTTACTTCGGATCCGTATCGATCAGAAACACCCGATACGCCATCCCGTCCATGCTGCTGGCCGATTTGGTCGGAATCCTCACTGCCATCGGCGTGGCCTATCTGTTTTTCGGTTCCACCCTCTCCTGAATATGAATATGAAAGCGGCGAAACACTGGATGGTGCCTGCGGTTGTTGCACTTCTCCTCTCGGCCTGCGGCCGGGGAGAGCGATCGGGCGATGCGACTGAAACTTCGGTTAGCCCTGACCGTTATGCAGAAGGTGATACACTGCTGCTGAGGACGGGGCAGGCACCGGGGCTGCGGGCATGGATCGAATATCATCGCCTCAGCGATACAGGACTCTGGCTGAGTGCCATGCCCGCTTCCGGTGTGGTCATCCACATCGACCCGCCGGACAGCATGTCCATGCCGGTGGCCGCTATGCCGGACACCTTGCTGGCATGGTCGCCGGACCGATCGAAGTATATCGATATCTGGTCCTACAATCACATCGTGGATACGCTGCCAACAGGCGCGCTGCGCATTACGGGTGGAGGCCCCGAACAGATCGTTGCACTGGGTGACCGGGTAAGCAGGCGCCGGCATATTCTGATGTTCAACGGAACAGGGCAGATTGCGGAGTCCGCCGACTGGCTCGATAACCAGACCTTTTTGCTGGGCATGATGCTGATCGATGAGGCAACCGGCGCAAGAACCCCGGAGATCATGCTCTTCAGCTTGTCAGATTCCGTATTTACGGATTTCAGATACATCCGCTCCATCCCCGGCGACAGCCTGCCCCCCACGCCCGGAGGATTCGCACGGCACTGGTGGCGGCGAAGAGGCCTTCAAACCGAATGACCATGATGACCATTAACATCACAGATCTCGACATATACGCCTATCATGGGGTGTATGAACAGGAACGCAGGACGGGTCAACCCTTCCGCTTGCAGTGCGCGCTTGGTTATGAAACTGCGGATACCATCCGTGCCCTCGATCAGACGATCGACTACACCGGGGTGATCGACTTGATCCGGACGGTGATGTCCGACCCGGAAGATCTGCTGGAGACCGTGGCCATGAAGATCGCCGAACGGATCCGTTCCGAACATCCGATCGTCCGACTTGTTGATATATCGATCGAAAAGTCGTCTCCACCCATCCCGCAATTCAGTGGAAGGGTAGGGGTTCGTTTTCGGAAAGATTATCTTTGACCCAACTAACACGCATGAAATACCTGATGTTCACCCTGCTGATTTCCCTGGCAACTCCTGTCATCTCCCAGGAGGTCGGTTATCTGGTCGATGAGGGTGAGCGGCTCGAAAAAGGCATGAAAGACGCTGAGGCCCTGGAGAAGTACCGGGAAGCCCTGAAGATCGCCCCATCCGACCTGCGGGCGCGGGTCAGGTGCAGCGAGATCCTGAGCACGATCGGTTACCGCGATACAGATCCTGCACGGAGAAAGCGGGCCTTTGAGGAGGCGCGTGACCTGGCGGGGGAAGCCCTGAAGACGGATTCACTGTCTGCAGATGCTAACTACGTAATGGCCCTTGCCCTGAGCCGGCTCACC
>JAJTFQ010000129.1 GCA_021299955.1 Chitinophagaceae bacterium | reverse complement strand
GCGATGAATCGCGTCTCTACCATCGCAGGGTGCATAACCTGGCAGAAACAGTCCCCAAACAACCCATAAATCAAGGGTCTGCCATTGGTAAAGACGCAGGGTGCATAACCTGAAACAACCAACCCAAACACACCATAAAAATCGAGTTGACCACACCCATGGCAGGGTGTCCTGTATGGCCACGAAACAGGTAATCAGCACGAACAATTATTGCACTCATCGTACTTATACGTACTCATATCATCGGATTACTACGCAGCATGACTCGGTATAAGTCCCCATTTTTAGTTAGGATAATACTATCAAAATCAAGTATATCTGCTCTTGTCGCCGAAGCCCACCGGAGGTAATTTTGTGTCAGAAGTTGATCGAGACGGACAGCGACTCCAACCGACCAATATCCAAAGAAAAAAACCATCCGAACAAGAGATTTCCAATTCCTACGAAACCGGTCTCTGAAACTTTCGGTCAACTTCTTCCTACATCCAATCCCTGCGAAAGCCTCCGATCCAACCCTGTGCAATTCCCGGGAAACATCCTCCCGCACAACAACATCCAAAGAGAAACCACCGGCCTGCCGGATACCCGATCCATTCCCTTGAAAGACCTATGCTCCGTCCTGTTGAAAACCGATCCTATCCCTTGAAAGTCCGCCGGTAAAGATATTTACCAAGGGTGTCCAGTAACCTGATGAGAGACCACCACATTCCTATGTCCGAACCACACAGAATCCAATCCTAAACAAAGACCTGTTCAGTACCCAGCCACAAAAGGATCCCAGTATCCGAAAGACCGCAATCCAGGTCCTCAAACCATCCAAATTGATGGCCTGTTGCACCCTGATCCGAATCCTGTCGGAAAGACCGGCTGAAACCTGAACAAAATCTTGATCCCGGGGCTCTCCCCGGGATCTTTGTTTTCGCCCCTGCCCCAAGGGTACCGATCATCAGGGCCTGAAACCGATATCCCGAATCCTGTCACAGGCGCATAGCCGTAAGCCGTTATTTCGTATTTTTGCATTCGAAACCGTTTACGATATCAGGTCATTCCAGGAACCGTGCGTCAGGAAGCATCAAAGTGAGCAGCGGAATACCAGTCTAAATCAGGATCAAATGAACCAGGAATACGAACCGCTCGACGGCTTAGAATCCCCTTCCCATGGAAAGTCTGAAGCCGCAGGCAGCTGGTTCCGCCGTATAAAGAAAGGTATCAGTACCTCCACCGCCGAAAAGAAAGAGGCCCCCGATGGTCTCTGGACCCGGTGCCCGCAGTGCAAATACACCTGCACGACCCTTGAACTCAAGGAACACCTGCATGTATGCCCCTCCTGCCAGTACCACCACCGCATCGGCAGTGCTGATTATTTCGAGATACTTTTTGATGATAAACAGTGGGAGGAACACTTCGCAGGTGTGCTCTCTGTCGACAAACTGGGGTTCCATGACCTGAAACCTTACAGGAAAAGACTAGAGGAGGCTTATTACAAGACCGGTCTGCACGACTCCATATCGGTCGCCCAAGGCAAGGTGAACGCTGAGGAACTGATCGTGTGTTGCATGGACTTCAACTTCATCGGAGGCTCCCTGGGCAGTGTCATGGGTGAAAAGATCGCACGCGCCGCCGACCTCTGCCGTGCCCACCGCATCCCCCTGCTGATCATTAGCAAGAGCGGAGGGGCAAGAATGATGGAAAGCGCCTACTCGCTCATGCAGCTGCCCAAGACCCTCGGCAAACTGGCTCAGTTGGCCAAGGAAGGCATCCCTTACATATCCCTCTGCACCGATCCTACCTACGGTGGAACAACGGCCTCCTTCGCCATGATGGGGGATGTCAACATCGGCGAGCCCGGAGCAATGATCGGATTTGCCGGCCCCCGGGTCATCAAGGAAACCATCAAGAAAGATCTCCCCGAAGGTTTCCAAAGTTCCGAATTCGTCATGGAGCATGGGTTCCTCGATATGATCGTACCCCGCAAGGAATTGAAAGACACCATCGCGACCCTGCTGTTGCATTTCCGCAACTGATCAGGGCCTCGTCACCCGACTAAACCGCTCCGTGCATGGAGATCAGGAACCGCTCTGCATTCCACGAATATTTCATCGAGGACAAATACGATGCGGGTATGGTATTGACCGGCACGGAGGTCAAAGCCCTCCGCAGCGGCAAGGCCAGCTTCAACGACAGCTTCTGCATAAGATCTGGTTCAACGAAAAAGGATTCGCCAAGATCCAGATCGGCCTCGCCAAGGGCAAAAAACTGCACGACAAGCGCGCCTCCATCAAAGAGCGCGAAGCCCAACGCGAACTGAAACGATTCGTTCGATAGCCTTGTATTCCTTAGCGCCCTCGCGGTAAAACCGCTTCCAAACAACCAATACAAGGTCCCTCGGAAGCATAAGGATGTTTCCAGCAGGCATATATCCACCTAGAACAGCTCCTGCTGCGGACTGTCTGTTTTATGTACCCATGTGAACTCGGTGCTCTTGGAGAAATCCGTCAGCTTACTTCCCATCGCCTTCCAGCCCATAACCTCCACGAAATCATAGAGTTTCACCTTCGTTTCGCGTGCCTGGGTACCACGTCCGGCCTTGATGAGTACGACCGGCTTGTCCGCCGTAGTCACTGCCTCCAGATAATTACCCTCCGCCTCGCGGATGAACTGGAACCGGTTGTTCAGTGTCGTTGTCTCGATCTTGAACCGCTTGACATTGAACTGCTGCTTCTCATTATCTAGATAAATGGCCGTGATCAGTCGCTTCGGGTCGAACTTCTCAATGAGCACGATCAGATCCGCGTCGAACCGCTGGGTGAGTTCAGTATCCCGCAGCTCGTAACTACCGTCCTGGAAGAATACCATTAGCCGGTCCTCCGCCTCGAAACTGCCCAGGTACTGACCCCGCTCTTCTGTATTCAGCCGACCCAGCTTATCATCGAACCAGATCTTGCGGGCCCCTAGTGTGGAGCGACCGGCTTCTTTGAATTTGACATTCTTGATCGGATACTTCGTCACCTGGTTGCCCAGTACGCTGCGCCCCTTGATGTCCAGCTCTTCGAAATAAAATTCAAACACCTTGTTGCGGGCGGAACAGTTCGGACTCAACACAACCGAAAGTACTTCTGCCTCCCCGTTGGGATTCACACTGAAGTAATTCACCTTGCTGCGATCGGCCCCTTTGGTGAGGTCGTAATCCTTATCGCGCGTGATGCCCGTCACATTGAATCGCTTGGCAAAGGAAGTTCCAGTCGCCCCATCCGTGTAGATCATATTATAGGTCATCCGCTCATCGGTCTTGTTGAATACGGCCACATGGATGATGTCCTTCCCCACATATACCTTGTCACCCGCACGGAACACCTTCATGATCCCACGACGGGTGAAAGCGATGATGTCATCCAGGTCGGAGCAATCGCATACGAACTCTTCCTTCTTCAATCCAGTACCTACAAATCCTTCCGAACGATTCACGTAGAGCTTCGCGTTGGCAATGACCACCTGACGGGCCTGGATCACATCAAAAGGACGGATCTCCGTGCGACGCTGCCGGTCCTTTCCATATCGCTCACGGAGCCCCTCAAAATAGGAAACAGCATAATCCGTCAGATTGGCCAGGTGATGTTTCGTATCGTCGATCTCCTGCTCGATGCCCCTGATCTGATCGATCAGTTCGTCGATGTCAAGGCGGTAGATGCGGCGCACAGGCTTTTCGGTGAGTTTGAGGATATCCTCACGGGTGACATCCCGCTTCAGCAACTTCCTGAAAGGCTTGAAGGCCTTGTCGATCGATTCGACGACCACGTCCCAGGTTTCATGCTTTTTCTCCAGCTCCTTATAGATCTTCTCCTCGAAGAATATCTTTTCCAGCGATGTGTAATGCCATTTGGCTTCGAGTTCCTCCAGCCGGATCTCCAGTTCGTGTTGCAGCAGGTCGCGCGTCTTATCCGTCGAGATCCGCAACAAGTCGGACACCCCGATGAACACCGGACGATTATCGACGATCACACAGGCGTTCGGAGCGATGCTGACTTCGCAGTCGGTAAAGGCGTATAAGGCATCGATGGTGATGTCCGGCGAAATGCCCGGTGCCAGCTCCACATTGATCTCTACCTCGGCCGCCGTATTGTCGGTCACCTTCTTGATCTTGATCTTGCCCTGGTCATTCGCCTTGACGATGGAGTCCATCAGCTGCGTGGTTGTCACCCCGTAAGGGACATCCCGGATCACGATGTTCTTCTTATCGATCTCCTCAATATGGGCCCGGCAACGGATCCTTCCGCCACGCTTTCCCTCATTATATGCGCCGGCATCGATCATGCCACCGGTCAGAAAGTCAGGCAGCAGTTCGAATTTCTTTCCGCGCAGGTACTTGATCGACGCGTCGATCAGTTCATTGAAATTATGCGGCAGGATCTTGGTGGAGAGACCCACCGCAATGCCGTCAGCTCCCTGCGCCAGCAGGAGCGGAAACTTCATCGGGAGGGTGACCGGTTCCTTTTTCCGTCCGTCGTAACTCAGCTGCCACTCCGTAGTCTTGGGGTTGAAAGCCACTTCCAGGGCAAACTTGCTCAAGCGCGCCTCGATGTAACGGGCTGCAGCGGCATCGTCTCCCGTACGCACATCCCCCCAGTTGCCCTGGGTATCGATCAGGAGATTCTTTTGGCCCAGGTTCACCAGGGCATCCTGGATACTGGCATCCCCGTGCGGGTGGTACTGCATCGTCTGCCCGATGATGTTGGCGGCCTTGTTCAGCCGGCCGTCATCCATCTCCTTCATCGCATGCAGAATGCGACGCTGCACGGGCTTCAGGCCGTCTTCGATGGCCGGTACGGCCCGTTCCAGGATAACATATGAGGCGTAATCAAGAAACCAGTTCTTGTATTGGCCGTGGACACCGGATTCGATACCGGTGACCTCCTGCAATCTCTGTTTCGCGTTGGACATCTGTGATGTGTTTATGATTAGGCCTCGGCCGATGAAGAGGCCTGTGCCGGAAGTTTGACCTCGAACTCTTTCATCGCCCCCAGCGTCCCCTGCCATTCGATGCGGCCGGAAGTGGCCATGGCCTTGAGCCGCCACAACAGGTAGGCATCCCCGGTCGTCTCCTTGCCCTTGTTGAGGAATTGCGTGATCACCCGGGATGCTTTCTGCCAGTCGGTAGTGATGAAGCCGAGCAACAGGTCATCATAAAAATCCTCCCCTTTGCGGATGAGCTTCTTCCCACCCTCCAGCAGTCGGATACCGTTGGGCTCGTTGCACTGACGCTGCCATTCGTCGGGGTCGATCTCGAACTCGCTCAGGGTGATGGGACGGGCCAGCTTGCGGGCCTTGAGGAATTCCCTCGGCTGGATCTGATGCAGCCACTGGGGATAGAAAATATTTCCTTTTTCGTTGATGAACGGGAGATTGTTCAGATAGAGAATGAACACGCGACCCTGGAAAGCAGCCAATCGGCTCATCAGCCAGTAATAACCACTCACGTCATGTTTATTCTGGGCCGCCCATATCCAGATGATCTCCTCCGGATCGGCTGTCATCCGATCGGTCAGTGCAGCCACTGTACGCGGATCATTGACGACATCCTGATCCACCAGTCCGTCGTGATCACCGCCCGCCAGTACCATCCGCCACCAGTCGCGACGGGCCACAGCTCCGGATTCTGTGTCCAGGTCCGCCAACGGGCCCACCGCATACTCGTCCTTGATCTCAACGATGTCGCCGGCCATGGCCGGCTCCATGTCCAACGCCTGCTGCAGGACGGCAACATCTGCGGTATTGAATACGATATGGATCATATGCGCAAAGAATGGGTAAACATAACAATTAGGGGGCCTTTCAGTCTGCCCGATTTCAGGGCCGATTTCGGCGTTTATGCCTTGGCCGGTTCTTCCTGTCCCTCTACTACGTCCAGCTCGATCCTCAGGTTCTGCACGATGAACTCCTGCCGGTCAGGCGTGTTCTTGCCCATGTAGTATTCCAGCAGATGCTGGATCTGGGCATGCTGCTCAAGGAAGACCGGCTGCTTTCGGATATCCGGACCAATGAACTTTCCGAACTCTTCGGGCGAGATCTCTCCCAGTCCCTTAAAGCGGGTGATCTCTGATTTCGCACCCAGCTTCCTGACGGCATCCTTCTTCTCCTGCTCACTGTAGCAATAGATCGTCTGCTGCTTGGTACGAACCCGGAAAAGGGGCGTGTCGAGGATGTATACGTGACCATCCCTTACGAGGTCGGGGAAGAACTGCAGAAAAAAGGTCATGAGCAGCAGCCGGATGTGCATACCATCCACGTCGGCATCCGTAGCGATGATGATATTCGTATACCGAAGCCCCTCGATCCCCTCTTCGATGTTCAGCGCATGCTGCAGCAGGTTGAACTCCTCATTTTCGTAGACGATCTTCTTGGTCAGTCCGTAACAGTTCAGTGGCTTACCGCGCAGTGAGAATACAGCCTGCGTTTCGACGTCCCTCGACTTGGTGATCGACCCACTGGCGGAGTCACCCTCAGTGATGAAGATCGTCGTCTGCAACTGCTTGGCAGCGTAGACTTCCCGACCCTTGACGGGTGGTTCTTCGTTCCGGTGGATGCGGCAGTCGCGTAACTTTCTGTTGTGAAGGTTCGCCTTCTTGGCGCGCTCGTTGGCCAGTTTTTTGATGCCTGCCAGCTCCTTTCGCTCCCGCTCACTCTGCTCGATGCGCTTCTTCAGCGATTCAGCGACGGCCGTATTCTTATGCAGGAAATTGTTCAGTTCCTTGCCCAGGAAGTCGTACATGAAATTTTTCATGCTCGGACCACCCTCGAACACGACCTGCGAACCCAGTTTGGTCTTGGTTTGCGATTCAAATACGGGCTCCTGCACCCGCACAGAGATGGCCGCCACGATGCTCTGGCGAATGTCGGACGTGTCGTAATCCTTCTTATAGAATTCACGGATCGTGCGCACGAAGGCCTCGCGGAAGGCCAACACATGTGTGCCCCCCTGGGTTGTGTACTGGCCATTCACGAAACTGTAGAGATCCTCCCCGTAATCATTGTTATGCGTGAAGGCGATCTCCACATCCGTCCCCTTCAGATGCACGATGGGATAGCGGATCTCATCCTCATTGGTCTTGCGCAGCAGCAGGTCCAGCAGGCCGTTGCGACTGACGAACTTCTTGCCGTTGTAGTTGATGATCAGACCGGCGTTCAGGTAACAGTAGTTCCAGAGCTGGTTCTCGATGAATTCCGGAATGAAATGAAAATTCCTGAAGATACCATCGTCCGGGATGAAGGTCACCATCGTACCATTGGAGGCCTCCGACTTCGCCTCCTTATGTTCCTTGACCAGCACGCCTCGGTCGAATTCAGCCGTCTTTTCCCGGCCCTCCCGGAAGGCGGTCACCTTGAAATATGCGCTGAGGGCATTGACGGCCTTGGTACCCACCCCGTTCAGACCGACCGACTTCTGGAACACCTTGCTGTCGTATTTCGCACCGGTGTTGATCTTACTGACCACATCCACCACCTTGCCGAGCGGAATCCCCCGACCATAGTCACGAATGATGATGGTCTTTCCGTCGATCTTCAGATCGATCTGCTTGCCGTAGCCCATCGTATGCTCGTCGATACAGTTATCCAGCACCTCCTTCAGCAACACATAGATGCCGTCGTCTGCACTGCTGCCGTCTCCAAGCTTGCCGATGTACATGCCGGGTCTCAAACGGATATGCTCCCGCCAGTCGAGACTCCGAATGGAGTCCTCAGTATATTCGAAGATATTGGGATCTTGCTCTTTCGCCATATGGTGCAGATTGAACCTTTGCCTGACTGAGTGCAAAACTAATAATTTTAGCAAATCAGACCGCGGGCAAAGATAACAAATGAGCACCAAGCCATGACGAACAGATATTCAGATGTGCATAGCTTCCGCAGATACAGGGGTCAGGGAGTTGAAATCAGTGACCGTAGAGGTTTTTTCGGAAAAAATCGTACCTTTACATTCAAATAAAAGTCAATGGACAAGAGAATATACACCCTGATCTTCCTCTTCGTGATCTATTTTCTGATCGCCATCACCATGTTGTTCTTCCCCACAGCCCAGAAGTTCCTCACGGGGATGCTCTTTGGCGCGACCGGACTGGGGCTTTTCTATATGTTCTTCGGTCTCTGGTTGCTCGAGCGCAAGGACTGAGTTGAGATGTTTTCGATATAGCGAAACCCTTCCAGATGGAAGGGTTTTGTTTTATATCCTACTGCACCCATAGTAGGGAAGGGATCCATCGCGTCTGGCGCCCATCATCTACCCTAACATTCGGATCATCATCTTGACTGCCACGTCGCGGCTAGACGCGATGAATCGCGTCTCTACCATCGCAGGTTGCATAACCTGGCAGATACGGTCCCCAAACAACCCGTAAATCATGGGGGCTGCCATTGGTAGAGACGCGATTCATCGCGTCTGGACCCCATCATCTACCCTGAAATTCGGATCATCATCCCGTGAAAACCGCCCCGCCGCTTCACACATCCGATCATCATCTTGACTGCCACGTCGCGGCTAGACGCGATGAATCGCGTCTCTACCATCGCAGGGTGCATAACCTGGATGGAACATTCCTTACCACACCTTAATGGACAGGATGCTTGTGCCACACGTCGCTGTTAGACGCGATGAACCGCGTCTCTACCATCGAAAAAAAAACAGCCCCACCATCCGGCGGGGCTGTTCCAAATAACTATAACACGACAGATCAAAGCGTCAGGCTCCAGCCTTCGCGATACTCGCGCTTTACAAACTGATTGGCCTCCTCGAAGTTCGTGATCCGCATGTTCTTCGCATCCCACAGTAACTTCTTGCGACCCAGGTACTTATCGTCCCAACCTTTGAGATTCGGATTCTTGATGAAATAGCTGCGAAGCGCCAGGTTACCGATCAGGATGCTCTCCGTGAACGGACCTGCAACGCTGAAGGGTGAACTGGTCACGCCCTTTCCATATCCGTCGATGCAGGCGTTGACCCACTGCACATAGTGA
>JAJTFQ010000128.1:3435-10826 GCA_021299955.1 Chitinophagaceae bacterium | reverse complement strand
CAGACGATCTGGCAACAAACATCGGCAAACGTCTACGAGAAAGCAGGCCGATCCGGCGCGCGGATCACCCATGAGCCGACAGCTGATATCTATACCTACACGCATATCGATGGGGCCGTCTGCATATGGCGCAGACGCTGATGCACATCGGACTGAATTCGCACACATGAAAAATACACTTGTATTCATCTGCAAACGGACCATCCTGGCTGCACTCCTCCTGGCACCATCCACTGTCACAAAAGCTCAGGGCACAGATACGGTCCGCAGCAAGGATGGCATAACGGTCACGTATACCCTAAAAAAAACATCTGTCGGAGATAAACATGACTGGTATCGTCTGGATATGTCAGCCAGAAATGACCTTCCACATGATGTTTATTATTCAAAATTTTCAGCATCAACCACCACACCCAATACCTATTCATTTTCGCGGGTGATCATTTACAACACTTCCCGGCTGGAGGGCTTCGGAGGCACTACGGTCTCGGTACAGGGAGATGCCACCGGGATGAAGACAGACCGGAATATGATGCTGTTCCGCATTGGGGCAGGTCGCCGCATCAGTGCCGGCGTAGCATTCACGATTAAGACCGGGCAACAACCGAACGTGTTCTTCGGACTGGATGGTCCTTTTCAGAAACTGGAGGCCTTCAAGCTGGTGATGAGTTCCGAACCCGTGTCTGCAGCCACCTGGATCAGCAGTTGCGGAAATGTGCCGATGGATCTGCAACAGGTCACGCAGCCTGGCGGGCGAATAGAACTCCGTCAACGGGTCAATGGCCGCGATCAGGTCTGGGTCATCAATGCACAGGGCATCTTCGAAAAGCCGGGGGATGCCGGCGCACGCGTGAGCTGGAACAGCCTGGGCAATGTTTATACCTACACGAACGATGATGGGGTCGTCTGCCTTTGGCAGAAGAAGCCCTGAAGTTTCCTGTCATAAAATAAATATAAACCAAGGATCATGCGATCGTTCATCTTCTTCTCCTGGCTATTGATCACAAATGTCCTGCATGCCGGTACACCAACCTTCAATATCGCGGACTTCGGTGCCAGGAACGACGGGATCACATTGAACACCGACGCCATCCAGCGGGCGATCGATGCGGCTCACAAGGCCGGTGGCGGGGTGGTGCTGGTGCCACGCGGTCGTTTCCTCTGCGGCGTGATCCATCTAAAGTCGAAAGTGCGCCTGCATCTGCACGAAGAAGCGGTATTGCTGGCCAGTAGTGACCGCACCCACTACGGACCGTCCATGCAGGCCTCTCCCTGGATACTGACGGAAGATGCACAACAGGTGGGCATCACCGGCAGCGGACTGCTAGACGGACAGTGTGACGCACTCATCCAGGATATATATGTAAAACTGCGGGCCGGAACGTTACAGGATCCGGAATGGAAACGTTTCAATCCATGGCATCAGCGCAGACCATCTGAACGTAACCGGCCAAGGATGATCGAATTCAGGCGCTGTGACAGCGTCACCATCCGCGGAGTTCGCATGCAGAACGGCACGTCCTGGATACAGGATTACCGCGAATGTACCCGGGTGCTGATCGAAGGCATCGACGTACTCAGCAATACCTTCCTGAACAACGACGGCATCGATCTGACCGACTGCCGGGATGCGGTTGTCCGCAACTGCCGCGTCAACGCCGCCGATGATGGCATATGCCTGAAATCCTCCAACCGGAAACTGGGCTGTGAGAACATCCTGGTAGAAGATTGCAGCGTGCGGTCCAGCGCCAGCGCCATCAAGCTGGGAACAGCATCGCACGGAGGATTCCGTAACATAACGGTCAGGGATATACGTATTCATGATACTTATCGTTCAGCCGTTGCCATCGAGACCGTGGATGGCGGAAACGTAGAAAATATAAATATAAGCGACATCCGCGCGATCAATACGGGCAATGCGTTCTTTATCCGCCTGGGGCATCGGAATGCGGACAGTGTGCAGGGACGCATGCGTGGGATCACTATCCGCGACATGCGGGTGGAAGTGCCGAGGGGCAAGCCCGACAAGGGATATTTCATGGAAGGTCCGGAACTGCTCATCCCCTCCGGAGATGATCCTGAACGGATCCATCCGGGTACGGGTTTTCCGATCTGGCATCACTACGGGATCGATACGAATGCCCGCAAATATCTGCACAACGTTTTCCCTTCCTCCGTCACCGGCATCCCAGGTTATCCGGTGAAGGACGTCGTATTGGAAGACATAGAGATCATCTATGAAGGGGGATCCGAACGCACGATCCATGAGATCGTACCCGATGAAGCAGAGACACGAATCCCCGAAGCCATCTCTTCTTATCCCGAATTTTCAATGTTTGGGGAGTTACCCGCCTGGGGGATATTTAGCCGACATGTTGAAGGCCTTCTGCTCAAGGATGTCAGGATCCTGAGTAAGCAACCGGATCATCGCATGCCATTGCTCTTGCTGGACACAAAACAACCAACATTGAAAGACCTTCGCATCAATAACAAACGCATCAACCTGCGCGAACTGGAAACACCTTCCCCCAATCACTTCAGACTACCCACATGGAAACCCTAAAAATATTAATTACAGACGGTCATGCGTTGTTCCAGGATGATGTCTCTTTGGATGTATTTGATCCATTCGGAACAGTGACATGGAGGTCACGCACGCATCCAAATGATTTGCAGCAACTGCCCGCAGATACGGATATTATCATCACCAATAAATATGTGATCGGTCAGCGGGAGCTGGATCATTTCCCGAAACTGCGGCTGATCGCTGTATCTGCCACAGGCTATAACTGTGTGGATACTGTTGCCTGTCGCTCCAGAGGGATCTCCGTATGTAACGTTCCAGCCTATGGTACACATTCCGTGGCCCAACATGCGTTGGCGTTGTTGCTACACTTCAGCAACCGTGTTGCCCTGCACGCTGGATCCGTTGAAAGCGGCGCATGGTCGCGCAACGCCGACTGGTGTTACACCCTCACACCCATCCGCGAATGGCATGGCAAAACACTCGGCATCATCGGCATGGGGCGCATCGGGGCCTGTCTTGCCGGCATGGCGGAAGCCCTGGGGATGCAGGTGATCTACCATCATACGCGAGACCTGGGAATGCCCGGCAGAGCATTTGTTGACCTGCACACACTGGCCGCAAACTCAGATGTGATCAGCCTTCATTGTCCGCTTACACCGCAAACCCGACATATCGTTAATGCGTCATTTCTTGGATGGATGAAACGCGAAGGAGTGATCATCAATACTTCCCGCGGGCCGTTGATCGACAACGAAGCGCTGGCTGACGCACTCAGGTCAGGAAAGATAGCTGGCGCCTTACTCGACGTGCTGGATACCGAGCCCCCACCTGCCGATCACCCGCTGATCGGATGTCCGAATGCCATCATCACGCCGCATATCGCCTGGATCAGCCGTGAGGCCAGAGGCCGGATCATCGATACGCTGCGCGCGATCCTCACCGGATGGAATGAAGGGAACCTCAAATATGTTGTGAACCTGGAAGACAACAACGTCAAATAAATATCAGATCCCGCCGGGCCTGACGATCTGATATACTTTCCGAAGATCATACTGAAGATAACGGGCCACAGACCGTCGTCCCTCACCGGCGTAACTCAGCGTGTAGGCGATCCGGCGGTCACGATCCACCCAGCCAATGAAAATGGCACTGTGTGGGATGTTCCGGTACGAATAATTCCGATGATAGATCCAGTCGCCGGGGCGGATCAGATCAGGATCTGCATAAGGTCCGTTCACGGCACCCTTGAATACGATGGACCTGTTGTTCGACACATGGCCCGTCCTCCGAAAGATCTCATTGACAAAATCCCAGCAAGAACCCCGGATGATCCCCCGCTCCTCAAACACCCATTTTCGACCCTCAGACAACACTGCACGAGCAGGATCGGGCGCCTCCCCCTCCACCTGCCTGAGCAGTTCCATGAACTCCATATCTTTCAACCCATACGTAACGGACCGGCCAGGGGCGCCCGATGATGAATCAGAAATGCCCGTTGCTATGGTATCCGTGGATGGCGGGGAGATCGTATCGATCACCACTGCCTGAGCGTGTACTTGCAAAGTACCTGACATGAGCAGGATCGTCAGGACCCAACTCTGCCAGGCCGATCTTAGGCGGGTATCATGGAGATGCCCGTAAAAAAGAAAGGAATACGCCCGACGGATCACTATGATGATTTTAAAGGTCCAGGTATCAAAGCCGTAAAAGTACGAAGAACGGCGGGCAGTATCTTATCCCTGAAGATCCAAACGGAATTATTTGAGGACCCTCCCCGGTTCAGCGTGTGCATCGCTGAGCGGGTTGCACTCAACAACAACTTAAATGTTAAGGCGACGGACTGGTCTTGGATATCCCGCCCGGCAACTCAGCAATGGTTGCAAAACCGAACACGTAAAGTCGTAGAAATGAATATCGGAAATGATCCGTAATTGATGTGAACCCATGATATGACCGCACTTCATATCACCTGTGATGCACAGACCCCTCCATCATTCAATCGACATGGAAGAGCGTATGCAGGGCTGCCTGAATGAAAAGTTGTGGTTGGGTCATGCTGGCCATAGCATCCGGCGCATGGTCCGACAGGGTCGATATCCCCGCGAAACGAGCGCTTTGTTCCTTCGTCAGATCAAATCCCCGGATACCACACAGACCATAAACCGGTTTTCCATAACGTTCTGCGAGGTCGAGCACCTCTCCCGCCACTTTCCCCTGAAATGACTGGCTGTCCAGCCGACCTTCGCCGGTGATCACCAGGTCCGCTGCTGCGATCTCTGCCTCCAGACCGATCAGGTCAGCCATCAGTTGAAACCCCGGCCGCATCTCCGCCCCCAGGAAGGCCATCGCCCCGGCCCCCAGGCCGCCCGCAGCACCCGCGCCAGGCAAAGCCGCAAAACTTCTCCCGAAAGCCGAACAAAAAACCTCATCCAGATTTCGCAATCCGGCATCCAGCCGGATCACCATCGCCGGATCCGCCCCTTTTTGCGGACCGAACACACAGGCGGCGCCCTCAGGGCCGTATAACGGGTTATTGACATCGCAGGCGACAGTAAACCTTACATTGGCTAGATGGTTGTCGTTCTGGGGCAATATGCGCCGTAAGGCCCCTAAAAACGCACCACAGGGCATTAGCTCCCGGCCGTGCTCATCCAGCAGGTGATACCCCAGGGCATGCGCCATCCCCATACCACCATCGTTCGTGGCACTCCCGCCGATGCCCAGGACAACATGCCTGGCGCCCTGCTCCAAGGCGTCCCGGATCAGGATCCCCGTCCCCCTTGTGTCCGTCTTTTCCGGATTTCGCTCCTCCGGAGTCAGCAACGCCAGTCCGCTGGCGACCGACATCTCCACAAAAGCGGTATCCCGATCGAGGGTCAACGTGTAGGAAGCCCGGATGGACCGGCCCAACGGGTCGAGGGTCTCCACCGTCCTGGTTTCAACGGGGAAATAACATCCCATCAGCGAAGCAAAGCCGTCGCCACCGTCAGCCAGCGGACGCAGGATGATCTCCGCATCAGGGAAAAAGCTATTCAGGGAATCCCCAATGGCCTGACAGAGCCGCACAGCATCGATGCTGCCCTTGAACTTATCGGGGGCGACCAGGATCCTCATGATTGATGTTGCCAATGTATGTTCGTCAATATCGGACAGGCTTGAACGTCCAGCCCGGCTCGATCTTTTGCATCTCGATCTCATCATCGCGCTTCGTAAGACCGCAGGCCAGGTAGTTTTGGTGCAGCCGTTCAAGCCCCTCCCGGTCGAGTTCCACACCCAGTCCGGGCCCGGATGGCACGGCCACCGATCCGCCTTCGAACTTCAGCCGACCTCCGATGATGATCTCTTCCGACTGCCAGGGATAGTGGGTGTCCAATGCATGATGGAAATCGGGCAGGGCCGCGCCCAGGTGCACCATCGCCGCCAGGGAAATACCCAGATGGCTATTGGAATGCATGGACAATTCCCTGCCGAAGGTCTTGCAGATAGCAGCAAGGTGCATGGAAGCGGTCAGTCCGCCCCAGAAATGATGGTCACTCAGGATGATATCCTCCGAGTGCAGCCGGAAACTGGATGGCAGTTCCTCGAAGGATGTCGTGCACATATTGGTCGCCAGCGGGATCCCCAGCGCCTGCCGCAAGGCAGCCATGTCCGTCTGTCCGCGTACGGGATCCTCGAGATATTCGATGTGCGGTTTCAGCAGCCGTCCGTATTGGAGGGCAGTGTCCATGCACCAGACACCATTCGGATCGATCCGCAGCGGCTTATCGTCGCCAAAGGCTTCATGCAATGCGATGATCGCGTCTGTCTCCTGCTGCGGCTCGAAAACGCCTGCCTTGAGTTTGATCGACCTGAATCCGAAATGCCGACACATCGACTCGGCCTGGCGCACGATGCCCGCCGGATCCATGGCGGCCGCCTGCCGGCCGGCTGCCCATCCTTCGGCCTCAGGGTCAGTTCCGAACGCCAGCGTTCCGCCTGCCCCCTCGGGCTTATAGAACAAATAGGCCGCGAAAGGTACGGCATCCCGCATCTTCCCGCCGAGCAGATCCACCACCGGACGAGAGGTCACCTTCCCGATGATATCCATGCAAGCCACTTCCACCGCGCTGAAGATATGCACCAGCTTCCGCTGATCCCAGGGCGTCAAACCCCGGTCTCCCGCGGCACCCCGGCGGATGCCAGCGCTTCATTTATAGCGGCATTTCCCGGGATCTCACTGATGCCGGAGATCCCGTCGTCGGTGACGATCTCCATGACCGTTCTCAACGCATACGGAGCATGAAGACCCGCCGCGTTCAAGAGCGGCGGGTCTGTGATGGCAATGGGCGTGATGCGCACTTCCTGAATACGCGGCCCGTGCTTTGATAAATTTCGCATATGCGTTGCCGTTAGAGGCCGGAGAGTCGCGCCATGAGCAGGGCCAGGGCGCTGTGATCGGATTCCGCTTCACCGGTGGCCATCAGCGCATCCATCTGCGAAGCCACGAGGGCTGCACCCGGCATGGGCACGGAAAGCTCCCGGCCGGATTGCAGGGCCAGGTTCATGTCTTTCCTGTGCAGCTTGACCTTGAAACCAGGTTTGAAGTTCCCATCAATAATTCGCTGGCCGTGGAGGTCGAGAATCCGGGAAGAAGCGAACCCACCGAGCAGGACCTCCCGCATCTTCTGCAGGTCGACCCCCGCCTTGCGGCCCAGGGTGAAGGCCTCTCCCACCGCCTGGATCGTCATCCCAACGATCATCTGATTACAGATTTTGGTGGTCTGTCCGGCACCGGCACCTCCGATGCGGACGATGTTCTTTCCCATCAGCGAGAACAGGGGCATGGCCCGGTCGAACGCTTCTTGCGAACCGCCTACCATGATCG
>JAJTFQ010000128.1:0-3365 GCA_021299955.1 Chitinophagaceae bacterium | reverse complement strand
CAGCGCTTCCACCCCGCGGGCGGCCAGTGCCTCATGCACCTTCCGGGCCGTGGCCGGGGCGATCGACGACATATCAATGAACAGGGATCCGGAGCGAATGCCCTCCGCCACGCCGCCGGGTCCGAGCACCACAGCCTCCACATCGGGCGAGTCAGGCAGCATGGTGATGACCACATCCGATGCGGCCGCCAGGGAGGCGTAATCGCTAAAACCCGTCGCGCCCGCAGCCTTCAGATCGCCCGCCGCGCGGTTGCCTTCATACACATGCAGGGTGTGCCCCGCTTTCAAAAGATGCATGGCCATGGGCCTGCCCATGATGCCGAGTCCGATGAATCCAATGCTTTGCATATACACAAATTGAAGAAATGAAATCCGGTCGATCAGGCCCCACCTGCAATAGCCTGCAGCATGGCCTTGATGTACCCATAGCAGAAGGAGAAGGCCTGGTCGTGCGTCGGGTCATCGGGATGCGTCGGTACATGGTCGGGCATGACCATGTACTGGTATCCGACGGCCTGCAAGGCCTTCAGGACCTCATAGAAATCCATGTCGCCGTTGTCGGGATAGACCTCCTGGAAATTGTCCCATCCGCCCTTGATGTTCCGCAAATGTATATTGAAGATCTTTTTCCGGTCACCGAAGTATTTGATGATCTCCAGGATCTCCGTTTTAGGATTCTTCAGGCCTTCGGCGATGCTGCCGATGCAGAAATTGAAACCGTGGTAGGGACTGTCGCTCAGTGCCGCGAACCGCTTCATCGCAGCAAACACGTCGGGGCTCGTCCAACGGGTGATGCCCCGGTATCCCACATGCGTGGGGGGATCAGCGATGTGATTGCCCAGCAGCACCTTGTACTCCTCGGCCACCGGTACGATCCGGTCGATCAGATACTTGATCCGCTCGAACATGTCATCGGCCGTCACCACGCCGGCTTCCGTCAACCCTTCATTCCGCTTGATGGCCTCCTCGTACACCCAGGTGCTGTACTGGGCATTTCCGCGTTTTGGATCGATCGTCTTACCGGTCCGGAGCACGGGCAGGATGGTGGTATTGTAGTTCAGCAGGTGTACACCCGTCTTACCCGCGACCATGATCATCTGCTGGATCTGTTCGATCTCCCGGTCGCGCGCCGGGCTCTTGCCGAGCATGATGTTCGGGAGGATCACATTTTTGATCCCCGCCGATGTCAGCGGCAGGTGATAGGCGTCGAGCTTGATGCCATACTTCTCGCAGGCTTCCCTTTTTCTCAGCGAATCTTCGAGGCTCCAGCCCTTTCCGGGAACGTATTCCGGCATGCCGCCGTCGATGTTATATACGCCATGTCGGGCCTTCAATTCGAGGTTCTTCACCGTGGTGCCACCCGTCTGGCAGCCCACATGCATGAGTACTTTTTTCGGACCGGCAGGCGGCGGCGTTCGTTCCTGTCCGACGGCGATGTTGCCGAGCGGACTTCCCAGCAGGGCGGCTCCGATGGAACCGCCGGCCAGGGATTTCACAAATCCCCGACGTTCGATCGACGCATCGGAGGATGATATTTTCTTGCGTTTCATTTTTTAAAAAATTGAGTTGATTGAATGGTACCCCACTCAGGCCATAGGCCAGAGCCAGGCAGAGATCATGATGAACACCAGGCCGGTCACGCCCATCACCACACCCATCGGGGCATAGGTCTTCAGGGCTTCCCGTTCCGTCAGGTTACTCATCTTGCAGATGATCCAGAAACCGGGGTCGTTCATCCAGGGAACCAGCTTCGCACCGCATCCGATGGCCAGACCAAGATAAAGCGGATGGAAGGTGAGTCCGCCGTTGGAGGCCATGCCCGCCAGGATGCCCGACGCCGTGATCAGTGCCACCGTGGCGGATCCCTGGGCCGTACGAACAACAGCTGCGATGATGAACGAGAGCGGAATAAGCGCCATCTGGTAATGCTGCGTCATCGCAGCGATCCGGCTGCTAATGCCCGTCTGCTGGATCACCCCGCCAAAGGCGCCGCCGGCACAGGTGATCAGGATGATCGCCCCGCCGCTCATCAGTGCCTGCTGGATGAAGTTGGAATCGCCAGGATCCCGGCGGTCATCAGCGCGATGTTCTTGTCGCCGAAGAAATGCACGATGGAGGTCAACACACCCGCAAATCCCGTGGGTGCGGCACCGTCTTTCGACAGGTTCAGAAAAGTATCAGCGCAGATGAAGAAAACCGGAAAGACCACCGGCAGCAGGGATACGAACAGCGAAGGCAATTGTGAATCCTCTTTCTCCGCGACCATACGGATGTCTTCGATCTTAGCGTCCAGCGAATCCCGAACGGGGATCTCCATGCGGCGGTTCAGCCAGCGGGCGAACAGGTATCCGGAGGTGGCGGTGATGATGCCCAGGATCGATCCGGACACGATCATCAGTCCGACCGGGATCTGCATTGCTCCAGCCAGGAACAAAGGTCCGGGCGCAGGCGGCACCAGGGAATTGGCCATCATCGCACCGGCGATGATCGAGAGTACGAACAGCAGGTAGTTCCTGCCGACGCGCAGGGATATGGCCTTGGCCAGTGGCATCATCAGGAAGATGACCGTATCGAAGAACACGGGGATGCCGATGAAGAAGCTGCTGACCAGGAAGGCGGCCGGCGCCTTATCGATCCCGATGGCGCGGAGGATGGAGCGGATGATCCGCTCAGCCGCCCCGCTCTCCAGCATGCACTTGCCGATGATCGCGGCCATGGCGATGAGGATGCCGATCTTGGCAGCGGTATTTCCGAATTCAGTGGCGATCCGTTCGCCGATGCTCTTTTTAGACAACTGAAGTGCCGCGGCGGCCGTCCCGCCCTTCGAAAGCGCAAACTGCTCGATGCTGGCGGCCGGTGTCAGAAAAGCCACCACAAAGGCCGCCAATAGCATGGCAAGAAAGGGATGCAGCTTCAGGCCGATGATGCCGCCGACGACGGCCACGACCCCGAGGAACAGGATGAATATGGGATCAGAAAACAGTACGGGCATGTGGGTTGGGTTAGGGTTGATGAATGGATGAAAGGGCAGTCATCAGGATTCACTTCTCCGGGCCTTCAGCCGGGCGGCCATATTCCGTGCACCTTCGGCGACGAAGGTCCCGTCAGACCCACAGGCGATCATGCGCATGCCCTGGGCATGGTACCGCTGATAGTCGTCCGGATTGAAGAGCAGGATGCCCGTTTGCTTACCAGCCTTGCGGGCCGCAGCAGCCGTGGCTTCCAGGGCTTCCAGGTACAAGGGATGGTCGAACTGACCGAAGATGCCCAGGCTCATGCTGAGGTCGGAAGGCCCGATGAACAGGGCATCGACACCATCCAGTGCCGCCACCTCGTCGAGGTGGTCCAGGATCTCGCGGGTCTCG
>JAJTFQ010000127.1 GCA_021299955.1 Chitinophagaceae bacterium | reverse complement strand
GTACTCATCATCCTGCTCTGCTGGCTGGGAGACTTCCTGATCACCTACCGCAGACAGGCTGCTGGTAACGCATCAGCGTCTGAGAAAGGAGCGTTTCCCTCCTTCATGCCCGTCCATTCAAGTGAACTACCTGCCTACTTGTTGCTGAGTCTGTCCGCGGCGGTGTTTGAAGAAACCATCTACCGGGGTTTCATGGTGACTTACTTCCTGCCCGCATCCAGAGGTGCGGAAGGGTGGCCCCTCGCGGCCGCAACCATACCCGCGCTGCTCTTCAGCCTGGCTCACTATTACCAGGGCTGGAAGGCTGTCGTAAAGATCTGGGGATTTTCCGTAGGCCTCGGGGGCATCTTTATGATCTCAGGATCACTATGGCCGGTGATGGCCATCCATTTCATCATCGACTTCGGCGGTGGCTGCCTGGCGATGTACCTTGGCAGGAGAACACGCTGATATCCGACATACATAAAGCGCTTAATGCATAAATAAATGGGCCTCCGGAGCCGGAGACCCATTTATTTATATGTCAGGATGGCAGGCGGATAACTTCCGATCCTCTCTTCACTTGAGGCGAGACATGGCTCTGGAGATCCTGTCCATCGCCTGCTCGAGCTTTTCCATACTGTTTGCAAACGATATCCGGATACACTCCGGTTCACCGAAAGCACGCCCGGTTACTGTGGAAACGTGCGCCACGTTGAGCAGGTACATGCAGAGATCGTCGGCATCATTGATGACATGTTCGCCGTCGGCCTTACCAAAGTAGGTCTTGATCACGGGGAAAACATAAAAGGCACCGTCGGGCTCTGCCACCCTTACACCGGGGATCGCCGTCAGCAGTTCGAGCATGCGGGCCCGCCGGCGGGTGAACTCCACGTTCATAGCCTCCGTGGGGGCCATGTCTCCCGTCAACGCCGTGATGGCGCCGCGCTGGGTAACGGCATTGGCGCCGCTGGTGATCTGTCCCTGCAATTTTTCGCAGGCCTTGACGATGGTGGGATGTGCCGCGATGTAACCCAGCCGGTAGCCTGTCATAGCGTAACCTTTCGACAAACCGTTGATGATGATGATCCGGTCCTTAAGATCTTCAAACTGAGCGATGCTTTCATGTGCGCCCACGAAGTTGATATACTCGTATATCTCATCGGAAAGGATATATACATGCGGATGACGGCGGAACACCTCGGCCAGCGCCGTCAGTTCTTCCAGCGCGTAAACGGAACCACTCGGGTTGCATGGAGATGAGAACATGAAGAGGGTCGTCTTCGGGGTGATCGCCGCCTCCAATTCTTCAGGGGTGATCTTATACTTATTATCTACACTGGTCCGAACCAAAACGACCTTTCCTTCGCAGAGTTTCACGATTTCGGAGTAGGTTACCCAATAGGGCGTGGGGATGACAACCTCATCGCCTTTATCGACAATGGCCATCACCACATTGGCCAGACTCTGCTTTGCGCCCGTGGAAACTAGAATGTTCTCAGGGCGGTAATCCAGTCCGTTGTCGCGCTTCAGCTTCACACAGGCAGCCTCGCGCAGTTCCGGATAGCCTGCCACCGGGGGATAGTGGCTCCAGTTCTCGTCCACCGCCTTTTTCAGGGATTCCTTGATATGAACAGGCGTATCGAAGTCGGGCTCTCCGAGCGAGAGGTCGATCACATCAACGCCCTTAGCGCGAAGTTCACGGCCGAGCTTCGCCATTTTCAGGGTTTCGGGCTCATTGAAAAGTTCAAGTCGGGAAGAAAGTCTCATGTCTGGTAATTTTCGGAGCCGAAGTTAAAGAAACCCTCCGTGATTTTGCGTTGACACCGGACAGTTCATGACAGTGGCGCGAAAAACGACCGATGGACGCAGACCGCCGCGCGGGTCTCCCGCCAAGAAAAATCAGGATGTTGGAATACTATTATGGCCTTAAAAAAAACATATCTTTGCCCGCCCCGGCTCACGCCGCCCTCAGGCGGTGTGTCCCGGCATTCTTAGCAACAAACATAATCCTGTATGCAATTCAAAGGTTTGGTAAGGGTCTTCGCCATACTGCTGATCCTGATTTCTGTGTTCCAGCTCCATTTCACCTGGGTGGTGAAGAACCATGAGCAAAAGATGGAGAAGAAAGCGCGTGCCTGGGTGGACGCCAGCTACCCGGGAGCCGACACGGAACTGAAGGAAACCGAGTACAAGAAAAGACTGCGCAGACTCTTCGACAGCACCCGTGAGACCGTAGTAACTTATGGTCCGAGCGGGTCGATCTCCTATCAGAAAGCCAAGGAACAGGAGCTGAACCTGGGCCTCGATCTGCAAGGCGGCATGAGTGTAACCCTGGAAGTAGAGCTTGAGGGGCTGCTCCGTTCTCTTTCGAACAACGGCAAAAACCCCGCCCTCGTCAAGGCACTTCAAACGGCCAACCAGCGCAAGCAAAACAGCGACGCAGACTACATCTCCCTGTTCGTGCAAGCCTTCCGTGAGCAGAATCCGAGCGTGAAGCTCTCGTCCATCTTCGCCGGCACAGGTCAGCGAACGATCAAGCTCGAGGACTCCGATAATGCAGTGGAGACAAAACTCCGCGGCTACGCCGAAGGCGCCATCAGCAATACCTACAACGTATTGCAGAAGCGTATCGACCAGTTTGGTGTCGCTCAGCCGAACGTACAGCTGGACAAGACCAAGGGCATCATAACGGTCGAGCTGCCGGGCGTCAAGGACGATCCGGAGAGAGTAAGGAGGTACCTGCAAGCCACCGCAAACCTTCAGTTCGTAGAGATCTACAACATCGGCGAACTTGACAAACCCCTGACCGATGCCGAGAATGCCCTGAAGACATATTACAGCGGCGTAACAACCGCCCCTGCGACGGTTGACAGCACCGCTGCTGCCACCCGTCCGGCCGGCGATACAGGCAAAACGGCCACCATCAGTGAACTGGTGAAGGGCCAGCCTGCCAAGACCGATTCTGCCAAGACGGCCAATGTGGAGCAGTCACTATTCCGGATCTTCCAGCCCATTGGTCCCCAGCAAGGCACCGACGGTCGTCAGCAGTTCGCACCCAACCTTGGATACATCGCATCCAGGGATACCGCCGTATTCAACGAATACCTCCGGATCGAGAATGTCCGCAGCCAGCTCCCATCGAACCTGCGTATCGCCTATGGTGTAGCAGAAAGGAACGACCAGGGTGTGAAAAGCGACGTACTCCCCGTATATGCCCTGAAAATGCCCGAAGGCAGCGAAAAGGCACGCCTGGAGGGAGATGGTGTTCAGCAGGCCAGTCAGGATTACGACGACCGCGGACGGCCCGCCATCAAGATGACCATGACAAAGCAGGGTGAGCGCACCTGGGCAGATATGACCACAGAAAACGTGGGCAAACCCATCGCCATCGTCCTGGATGACATCGTCTACTCGGCTCCCAACGTGATCAACCCGATCACTTCTGGTACCAGCGAGATCAGCGGCAACTTCTCCGTCGAAGAAGCCCAGGATCTGGCCAACATTCTCCAGTCAGGTAAACTGCCCGCTCCGGCCAAGATCGTCCAGGAGCAGGTAGTAGGACCCACCCTCGGTGCAGAAGCCGTGAAGGGTGGCGGTCTCTCCTTCCTCATCTCGTTCCTCGTGATCTTTGCCCTCATGCTGGTGTATTATAATACCAGCGGCTGGGTGGCCAACATCGCGCTGATCCTGAACCTTCTGTTCACGGTAGGTATCCTCAGTGCCCTGGAAGCGACACTCACCGCACCGGGCATCGCAGGTCTGGTCCTTACCATCGGCATGGCCGTGGATACCAACGTGATCATCTTCGAACGCATCAAGGATGAACTGCGTAAGGGCAAGAGCTATCTGACCGCCGTAAACGACGGCTACAGCCGCTCACTCCCGCCGGTACTTGACTCGCACATCACCACCCTGATCACCGCCATCATCCTGTTCTACTTCGGTCTCGGACCCATCCTGGGCTTTGCAACCACCCAGATCCTGGGTATCCTGCTCTCGCTTTTCTGCGGTATCCTGGTATCGCGCCTGATCAGCGATTTCTGGACCAATAAGAAGCGTCATTTCGAGTACTTCTCCGTGGTCAGCAACAACATCCTCAAGAACGCCAACTTCCGGTTCATCGAATACCGCAGGGTCGCCTACATGATCTCCATCGTGGTGCTGGTCCTGGGTGTCGGAGCACTGTTCAACGGCTTCGACCAGGGCGTGGAATACAAGGGCGGCCGCAGTTACACAATCCGTTTCGACAATGCGGTGCAGACCTCATCCGTGGGTGAAAAACTGAAAACGGCCTTCAGCGGCGAAAATCCGATCATCAAGACGGTGGGTGACAACAAGACACTCAATATCACGACGTCCTTTATGATCGATGATCCCAGCAAAACAGCCGACTCCGTGGTGGAATCGACCATGTACAACGCGCTGCGCGAAGAGATCGGAGCGGCCAAAAGCTACTACGAGTTCAAGCGTCAGCATATCCAGAGCTCTCAGACAGTACTGCCCTCCATTTCGGATGACCTGAAAAAAGGTGCCGTAAAGGCCACGATCTTCGCGCTGATCGCCATCTTTATCTACATCTTCCTGCGCTTCCGCGACTGGAGGTACTCACTCGGAACCATCTTCGCCTTGTTACATGACGTGTTGGTAACCCTGATCGTATTCTCTTTCCTGAAGCATGTCGTACCGTTCCCGCTCGAGATCGATCAGCATTTCATTGCGGCCATCCTGACGGTCATCGGCTTCTCAATGAACGATACCGTAATTGTGTTCGACCGAATCCGTGAAAACGTACACCTGATGAAGGGTGCCGACAAGGGAACCATCATCAACCGTTCCATCAACGAAACCTTGTCGCGTACGATCATGACCTCGCTGACGGTGTTCCTGACCCTGCTCATCCTCTTCATCTTTGGTGGTGAGGTGACCCGGGGTTTCTCCTTCGCGATGCTGATCGGTGTCATCACCGGTACCTATTCGACCATCTACGTGGCCGCCCCCGTACTGGTGGATCTCGCCCGCAGCAAGCCGCTCTCGGGCATGCAGCAGGACGATGCTCCCGCCAAGCGTAAGTAAACATCTCCTCCAGATCATAAGAAACGCCCCTGATGATACATCGGGGGCGTTTTTTTATTTAGGGTATGAAGGAATCCGACACATCCATACAACTTCATACATCCGGATAACATGACATATGGGCAAAAGAAAAGGGCCCCGAACGGAGCCCTTACCAAAAGATCGTCTGATGGGATCAAATCGCAAATGATGTTCCACATCCACAGGTAGCTGATGCATTCGGATTGTTGAATATGAATCCGCGCGCGTCAAGTCCGGTCCCCCAATCGATCTCCATGCCATGCAGATACAAAGCATGTGCAGGATTGATGATGCAGGGAATGCCCTCGATCTCCACCCATTCGTCTTCAGCCTTCGGCTCTTCGAAAGCCATCACATAGGTCAGCCCTGAACATCCTCCTCCCTTTACGCCGATGCGCAGTCGATGGCCCGGAGCGATGTTGTCTTCCGACAGGATACGCTTCAATTCCTTTACAGTAGAAGGGGTCAGTCTTACCGGTGTATTTGTTTCCGTCATGATCATCAGGGTTGAGAATGCAAAGTTAAGAACAATGACCACAATCGTAAGTTCGGACGCATTTGGTACTTTTGCGATCATCCCATCACGCATGTTGAATGACAATCTGCTCTTTGCCGGCCTCGCCAGCATCATCCTGACCGTAGGCCTCTACCTTTTTTTCTGGTTCCGGGACAAGAAACAATTACAGTCGGCCGTCGAAACCCCGGCTCCATCAACCGCCCCTGTCCCTGAACCCGTCAGGGATCGGGAAATGGTCAGGCTGCAACTGCAGGCCTATGAGCGGCTCATCCTGCTCACGGAGCGGATCGCTTTGCACAACATCGTTCACCGCATCCCCGGTGAAGGCCTCCCGCATCGGGAATATGCCGGTCTGCTCATCGGACAGATCCGGTCTGAAGCAGAGCACAACATCACCCAGCAGGTATACGTCACCGATGCAGCCTGGGATGCAGTGCAGCGTTACCGCGAACAGAATGTCTTCATCATCGGCAACCTGTCTTCGGCGCTACCGGCCGAAGCCGATGGTCGTCAACTGGCTGGGATGATCCTGGAACTGATGCAGACAGATCCTGGAGCCTCCCTCTACCCGGTGGTGCTGGATGTCTTAAGATACGAGGCCAGAAAACTACTTTGAGCCAACGTTGAACGATTGCTCAACCCCTGAATTCTCCAAATACCTCACGCAATACATCGGATATCTCTCCGAGGGTGCAAGATCGTTCGACGGCATGGAGTACGTGCGGCATCAGATTTTCCGTTCCGGTAGCGGCATTCCGGATACTTTGCAGGGCGGCCTCTACGGCAACGGCATCCCGTCCGTCCCTGATCGCCTGTAACTGCCCGGTCTGTACCTGCCGCACCCCGTCATCAATGCGCATGACGGGAATGGCGGAATGCTCCGCTGAAAGAAATTGATTCACCCCTACAATGATGCGTTCTCCACGTTCCACTTCTTGTTGGTAACGATAGGCGCTTGATGCGATCTGTTCCTGTATGAACCCCTGTTCTACGGCCGACACGGCACCTCCCATGGCTTCGATCCGGTCCATCAGTTCCACGGCCCTTCGTTCTGTTTCGTCTGTCAGATATTCGACATAATATGACCCGGCCAGCGGATCGGCGGTATCCGGCGCCCCACTTTCATGCGCAATGATCTGCTGGGTACGCAGGGCGATGCGCGCAGCCTCCTCCGTGGGCAGGCCCAGCGCCTCGTCGTAACCATTCGTATGCAGCGACTGCGTCCCGCCCAGC
>JAJTFQ010000126.1 GCA_021299955.1 Chitinophagaceae bacterium | reverse complement strand
GATTCGCGGGAATGCTCTCCGGCATACATGAACAGGTTGCGGTAGTTCGGATAAAGCGAATGGTAATTCAGGTCCATCAGCTGCTTTGCAGAGGCAGCGGCGATGTCCCATTTTTCGTTATAGAGTGCGATCCGGGCCTTGAAGGCCATGGCCGCCGTGGAGGTAGCGCGACCGACATCGGTACCGGTGTAAGAGATCGAGAGCTTGGCTGCTGCACTGTCGAGGTCCCTGAAAATGAAATTGAGCACGTCAGCTTTGGGCGTCCTCGGCAGGAAGGCATCTTCTGCATTGAGTGGCTTATCCACCAGCGGCACGTCGCCGAATAGTGAGATCAGGGTTCCGTAATAGTATGCTCTGAGGAATCTGGCTTCGCCATCGATCCTTCTGTACACTGCGGCCGGCGTAACGGATCTTGCTTTCTCCATGTTTGCGAGCAGCATATTGCATTTTCCGATGCCGGAATAGGAT
Organism: Chitinophagaceae bacterium; assembly: GCA_021299955.1. Classification (GTDB taxonomy): domain Bacteria; phylum Bacteroidota; class Bacteroidia; order Chitinophagales; family Chitinophagaceae; genus Pollutibacter. The sequence goes on along the minus strand of JAJTFQ010000126.1, from coordinate 6,391 downwards.
TGTGTCCAGATGGTCCGGATCATGCCGGTGCCTGGCGTATGCTGTCCCAGTCCGATGACCTGTGCATCGGTATTGGGCCGCTGCCACATGACGTCCGTTGTCCCTTCCAGCTGCATCTGGTAAGGATAGCCGTCCTGTGCGTAAGAGAGGTTGCTGTAGGACGAGTTGATCGCCAGGATCAGCTGATCCGCTGTGGTATAGTAGGTTTCGCTGCTGGGCTGGTCTTCCGGGTATCTGTTCAGGTAATCCTTTTCGCAGCCGGTGGCCAGGATGCCCGCCAAAATGGTCAGTACGTATATCTTTTTCATCGTTGATGATTTAAATATTATCGGAGGCTTGCCTTGATGCCGGCAACATATGACGATACCTGAGGATAGTTGAACGGATTACCGAGGGGTGCTTCGGGGTCATAGCCCGGCACATTGTCCCATGAGAACACGTTCTGTCCGCTGACATAAAGCTTGAAGAGGGAGAAGGGCGTTTTCTTCAGCACCGACGCAGGGAGGGAATAGCCCAGGTACACCGTCTTCAGCTTGATGAAGGAGGCGTCGTCCACCCAGTAGCTGGAGGTCTGCTGGTTGTTGGTCTGCGCGATGAAGAACCTAGGATAGGTGGCCCTGGCATTTTCCTCCGCCGTGCGGGTGGTACTCCAGCGATCCAGATGGATGTCCCGGACGCCACCGGCATTGAAGAATGCCCATGCGGCATCCTGTATCTGGAGCCCGTTGTATTTTCCGACGCCCTGGAAGAATAGGGTCAGGTCAAAGCCTTTGTATTCAAAGAACAGGTTAGCGCTGTACGTATACCTGGGGATGCGGCTGCCGATGACGACCCGGTCGAGCGCATTGATCACGCCGTCCTTGTTTTGATCAACATACCTGATATCCCCGGGCTTTACGGAACCGAACTGCGTGGCATTGCCCGTGACCTGTTCCGGTGTCTGGAACAATCCGGCAGCCTGCAGGCCGTAGAGGGCACCGATCTCCTGGCCGATATTCGTGATCTGAAAGCCTGAAATGTAAGGACCCGTTCCCTTCAGGTCGATCACCTTATTCCTGACATCCGAGAGCACGCCCGTGATGCCGAACCGGAAATCCTTACCGATTTTATCGTTATATCCGATCTGAAGATCCCATCCCTTGTTTTCTACTTTTCCGGCGTTCTGTACACCGGCACTTAGACCGGTGATCGAAGGGATGGGCAGGGTGAGGAGGATGTCATCTGTGTTCTTCACGTAGTAGTCGAATTCGACGGTCAGCTTGTTACGCAGCAGGTTGGCATTGAAACCGAAGTTCATCACGTTCGTGCTTTCCCAGGAGATCTTACGGTTGGCCACGACGGTCTGTGCTGCCGCGCTGACGATGTTGTTGTTGAATACACCCTGGCCGAGGGAGAAGGCAGAGATGTAGGGATAGTCGCCGATGTTCTGGTTACCCAGGAAACCCCAGGATGCCCGCAGTTTCAGGAAGGAAAGCCAGTTGACATCCTTCAGGAATGACTCCTTCGACAGGATCCAGCCTGCAGAGAAGGACGGGAAAAAGCCAAAGCGTTTGAAGTCGGGCGCGAACCTGGAAGAACCGTCATATCGCGCATTGAGTTCCAACAGGTATTTGTCGCTCGCCGTCAGGTTGACCCGTCCGAACAGGGATCTGAGGGCCCATGCCGATGCATCACCCGACATATTCTGATTGAGTGAGGGATAGGCATTCAACTGCATCAGGCCGGGGAAGAGTGTCAGCTCGCGGGAAGCCGAGAAGTTCTGGTTGCGGTTGTCGGTCTGTTCGGCCCCGGCAATCACATCCATCTCGAGGAAACCGAAGCGCTTGTTGTAGTTCGCCTGGATCTTGAGGTAGTTATTTAGGACGTTGGTATGGCTATTGCTCAGGGCATTCTTATTGGGATTGCTGAACAACAGGGCCTTGGTGTCGACATTGTAATATTCGATCCTGCGGGAATTGTTGCTCACGAAATCAGAATAGTACCTGGGGGCGTAATTGAAGTTCAGGTTGAATCCCTTGAAGGGCGAATAGTTGGCCTGAAGATTCAGCAGGATGGTATTGCCCGTGTTGCTGTTCACGCCACCTGCACGGGAATAGGCCAGCGGGTTGCCACCCTCCCATCCGGGTCCCCAGGAACCGTCGGAATACTGAGCGGCATAGATGGGCGGGACACGATATACTTGTCGGAAGAGTTCTCCATAACCGATACTGGGCTGGGTGGTGTTCTCCCGCCGCAGGTTGATGTCGAACTGAAAATTCAGTTTATCGGAAACTTTGTAATCTGCATTCAGGCGCAGGCTGTAGCGTTTGAAGCCTGAATTGTAAACGATGCCGTTTTGCTCCATGTAGTTGGCTGCCGTAAGCAATCGGAGCCGGTCGTTGCCCCCGCTCAGGGTGATGTTGTGTTGCTGCTGCAGACCGGAGGTGAAGGTGGCCTTCTGCCAGTCGGTGTTGGGATAATGGTCCGGGTCCTTGGCATGGTTGGCCATATAACCCTTGATGTAATCTTCCGTAAAGCGTGCAGCGGCCCCCTCGTTGGTGAGGGCTTCGTTGTACATGCGCATGAAGCCTTCGGCGTTTAGGTATTTCGGTTTGTCGACCGGCTGCTGGAAACCGAAGAAGGCATCGTAATCAACCTTCATCTGCCCGGTCTTACCCCGCTTGGAGGTGATGAGGATGACACCGGCCGCGGCCCTTGAACCATAGATGGAGGCGGAAGCAGCATCCTTGAGGACGGATATCGACTCGATGTTATTCGGGTCGATATCTCCGAAGGCTGCCACCACCCCGTCTATGAGAACGAGCGGGTTGTTGTTGCCCAGCGTACCAATCCCGCGAATCCTGATTTCAGCACCAGCACCCGGTATGCCGTTGAACTGGGAAACGGTCACACCCGGCAGGGCACCCTGCAGGGCGACGGTCGTGTTGAAGACGGGGCGTTTGACCAGCTCTGATCCGCCGATGACCGACACGGCACCTGTGAGGTTTACTTTCTTCTGTCGACTATAACCCACAACCACGACCTGGTCCAGTTCGCCGACCTCAGGCTCCATCAGGATGCCAGAGAAATCAGCGGAAGCAGGCATGGCCACGGTGCGATAGCCTGTGGCACTGAGGGTGATGATGTCGGCGGGCATGGCCGAGAGGGTGAACCGACCCAGGCTGTCGGTCAGTGTGGCCGCCGATCCCGAGCTGCTGGCAATGGTCACCGAGGACAGCGGGCGGCCATCCGGAGCGGTGACCTTCCCCGATATCCTGCGGGACTGCGCCCATGTCGGATCAGCCGACATGAACAGCAGGACTCCGAATATCAATCCGATAAGATGTTGTCGTGACATATGGCATTGGTTGTGGGAGCCAAATTATCACGGGTCGGATCTTAAAATATGAGGTGGCGATCGACAGGCTTGACATTATCTATCGAAATCGTTGGTGCTTTCGTTTTCGATAGATATATTTTTTTTAGCCAACCGCTCGAAAAAGGCTGATCCACTGAAAAATCAATCTTTATCAGGGTGTCCATACATGGTCTGCAACGGATCGATCTGCTGGATTTCCGCCCTGTTACATCTATCTATACATATATGTTGCAACAATCGATGCCGGTACAAGGGGCATTCATGGATATGGGTCCCTGTCGGGAATTACAGATGAAGGATTGAGGCCTCCCCCATAAATAGCAGACAAATCGCATCCAATGCCATCATGCCATCGAGAACACCATAGTACCATCCGTCGCTGCGCGTTTGGAGACTATAACGCGAGGTCGCTATGAGGATGAACATCAATATGGCTTTGATGATGAGCCAGCTGCGCGGCCATCCGGCCATCCAGGCCCCAAAAAAAGCCACCAAAAAAGCGATGGCTGTCATCAGCGTGACAACGTGTACCCTCCGGGGCGTATTGAGTGACCAGTGCCGGGGCATGTCCACAGAGGCATCCCGATGATCGAAAAAAAGACAGATCAGATAGATATACGAGGATTCAAGGATCGAAGCGGGAAGGATAAGAGATGATGCCGGAACATGACCGGCCAGAAGTAACGGCATGATCATCGTGGCGTAAGTCCATGTGATGGCCAGCAACATTGTCTTTCCGTGCACCGGGAAATGCAGGAGGCTGGCGGCCATGTAGTAGAGTGTAAGCAGGAAGGCGGGCAGTATGAGGATCAACTGACCGGGGATACGCAGGAATAGCGGAATGACCGCAGCCAGACTAACGGTCAGGCATAACTGATGATATCCCCTGGCCTTTCGGTTCCAGCGGGCTCGTGAACCATCGGGGCGCTCATCCGGTGCAAGACTGTGCAATGCGTAAACGGCAAGGGTAGCGGCGGCAATCAGGGAGATGACCCAGGGATCCGGCGCCTGGCCTGCCAGTCTGAAAGTACGAAACGCCATCGTCGCGGCGGCAACCGTGACGATGACGTTCGAATAGAGCAGCCCGGATCGGATGGATGTGATCACCGAATGCATGGTGCCTGAAAGTTACGCAATACCCCGGATGAGCCCTCCCGCGATATCATCCAACGGACAGTTATCATTGTGCCCGAACTGCATGATCAAAATATCAACTTTTTTGTGTCGAGAATTGAAGAGGAGGTAAAGATATATACGAAATAAACCGCAGATAAACAAGAACAATCGTCAGCAGAAAGGATGCAGGCCTAGACCCCTGCATCCTTTTTTTTGGGTGGAATCTACAAATGAGTATCGATTAAAATCTCAGCATATATGCATAAAATAATTTAAATGTTTAATTTACCGGTGCAGACAAAAAACTGTTTGTTTTCCGGAGCTCAGAACGACATCCTGAAATAAACAGATGACATACAGCACAACCCCACAAACTAAGCGCATGCGCCTCCTGCTCTCTGTCCTGGCTCCGACACTTCTTTCTCTAAACGCCCTTTGCCAGTCGCTCCCAACCCCACCCGCAGCCGTCACTAAAACCGGCAGATTCGGACTGAAATACACCTTCGTCAGCACCACCGTCCAGCAGCAACTGATCGATAACGAACCCAACCACCGGCTGAAGATCGAACACATCGCCGGCGGCATCAAGAACCGCATCACCATCAGCTTTACCGGACTGAATGCGGATGGCAGCGTTCCGAGCCTCTCCGGCGGCGGCTTCGCCGTCTTTCCGAACGGCGGTTACGCACACATGCGGCCCGGCGATACCACCGTCGTACAGGGCTGGTCGGCCGGCTGGCGCGAATGCAGCTGCATCACCGAAGGCGTGAACGACAAACTCGTCCGGTTCATCGTTTCTTACGACTCCACTTTTTACGGACCAGATGGTGAACCAGATGGCACCATCACCCTGCGTGACACCATCATGCAACCGATCAAGATCGTTCAAAAAACAGGCACCAATCTCTCAGATATTGCCAAAGCGATCCAGACCGATGCCAGCCAAACCATCTCAGGATACTTTGTCATCCCACATTACATCAAGGCCACGACCAGCTTCAAGACGATCAGCATCGCCACAGATGCCAACAGCTGGCCACTGTTCCCGTCCAGCAGCGGTCACATCAGGATGGTCGACTCCGTGGGCAACCAGTATGCGTTCTTCAACCTGAAGGTGAACCCGCGAGGCGACTATCGTTTCTCAGCAGAGTTCATGTCCTCCAGCGCCACCATCCATGTATCGAATGCCAACATCGTCGTGCCGTCAGCCGCCTCCCACAGCGGGTTGTCTGCCACCGCCCTGCCCTATGGCAAAGCGCAGTTCACCATGGACTCGGTGATCAGTTACATGACGGAAACAGGTTTCTGGCGGGTGTTGTTTTCGGCTGGAGACAGCAGCGTCACTGCCATCCCGGGCCAGGAGAACTGGTTTGGATCGACAACCGATGCAAAGAATGTTTACCGTGCGAAATCGAAGATCATGAAGTTCAGCGTGGCAATGGCCACCTACGGACAGAAGCTGTGGGAGAAGGCAGTTCCCTTCGAGTCGTGGGGCGGAGCAGCAAGTACCGACGGAAAAGTGGTCGTGTACATGCTCAATCAGAGTGGCCGGGAGGCGAACCTGCAGAACGACGTGAACATCGACTGGGTGGGCGTGCTTGACGGAACCACCGGTGCCCGGAAATGGGGACTTCGCGGCAATCAGCAGCTGATGGAGGGACTGGAGGTCGGCGTATCATCAAAAGGAGAATACATCGCCCTCGGCACCACCGGCAGCGGACGACTGACGTTGTACCGCAACAACGGCGGCTCCGGCACGCTCATGTGGTCGAACGCCGCGGATTTCACCGGCGGAGACACCCACATCGGACAAGTCCGCAAGATCGTCTTCACCCCCGACGACCAGTTTGTATACGTCGGATGCGGTGATATGTATCTTCGCAAGTACAAAGTATCAGATGGAAGCCTGGTCTGGCG
>JAJTFQ010000125.1 GCA_021299955.1 Chitinophagaceae bacterium | reverse complement strand
GGAGACACCGGATGGTTGTTGTTCAGCAAATGCAGTCGGAGTGATGCACAGAAATACCTGGATGCCAGAAAACGCCAGGGGTTCAATGTGGTGCAGGTGATGGTATTGCACGAGATCTTCGATGCGAATGTCTATGGTGATTCCGCATTGATCCGCCGGGATGTATCAAAACCGCTGATCACGGAAGGATCGGATCCGAAGGATGCGCAGGCCTATGATTTTTGGGATCATGTCGATTTCATTGTATTAGAAGCGGAACGTCGGGGCATTTATATAGCCATGGTGCCGGTTTGGGGAAGTATCGTAAAGGCCGGTCATGTGTCTGTGGCCCAGGGTGAGGCGCTGGCGGAGTTCCTGGCGCGTCGTTACGGCCAGCGGAGTAATATTATCTGGCTGAATGGGGGTGATCTGAGGGGAAACGAAGGCATGCCCGTTTGGCAGGCCATCGGGCGTACCATTAGATCCATCGATCCATCGCATCTGATGACCTTCCATCCCCGGGGCAGATATTCCTCCAGCGATTGGTATCATCAGGCATCTTGGTTGGATTTCAATATGTTCCAGAGCGGGCACAAGTCCTATGCACAGGATACCAATCGAAACGAGATCCGGCATTTCGGGGAGGATAACTGGCGATACATCGAGCATGATCGTGGTTTAACTCCCGTCAGGCCAACGCTGGACGGCGAGCCTTCCTACGAAAACATTCCTTACGGATTGCATGATAGTCTCACGCCACGCTGGACAGCTGCGGACCTCCGCCGATACGCCTACTGGAGCGTGTTTGCCGGAGGGGCAGGATTCACCTATGGGGAGAATTCCGTCATGCAATTTCATCACAAGGGAGATGCTGATCGGAATTTCGGCGTGCAATATAACTGGGAGGATGTGCTGGATGCACCGGGCGCCGTTCAGATGAAGCATCTGGCAAAACTGATGAATGAATATAACGGATTCGAACGTCGTCCGGCGCAGGAGTTGCTGGCGGAAGATCCCGGTATTAGATATGAATATATTGCTGCCACTAACGGTGATGGATACGCGATGTTTTACACGTACACGGGTCGAAACTTCAACGTTGATCTGTCGAAACTCGATTTCAAACTGGCACGTGCCTGGTGGTTCGATCCGCGTACCGGACGGAGGCAGTCATTGAAACTTCCGGGTATGAAAGGTGTTCAAACATTCGATCCTCCTGGTGATTCAATGTCTGGTAATGATGCCGTGTTAATCCTGACGCGATGAGATATCTCTCCGCCATCCTGATCTTGTTATTCCTCGGCTCCTGCAGTCGCAGTGTCTATCTGTTCACTTCCTTCCGGGAGCCTGCCCATGAGGGCTTGCGGATGCTTTACAGTCGCGACGGGTTGCGGTGGAAACGCATCGACACCATCCTGTTGAAACCCGAAACGGGCAAACAGCGGGTGATGCGTGATCCGTCGATGGTGCAGGGATCGGATGGCATCTTTCATCTTGTCTGGACGACAAGCTGGCGCGGAGATCCGGGCTTTGGATATGCATCATCTTCTGATCTGATCCACTGGAGTCCGCAACGAATGATCCCGGTCATGCAGCATGAACCATCTACGGTCAATGTATGGGCGCCTGAAATTAAAAATGATACAGAGGCAGGCCGGTTCATCATCATCTGGGCCAGTTGTATTCCCGGACGTTTTGATCGGGGCATTGAAGATGACAGCAATAATCATCGGATGTACGTGACTACGACGAAGGATTTTGTCGAATTCTCACCCACGAAATTATTTATCGATCCGGGGTTCAGTGTGATCGATGCCGTCATCGTCAAGACAACTGATACGGCATATCGATTGGTCCTTAAAGATAATACAAGGCCGGAGCGAAATCTTCGGATAGCCGAGGGCATCACGCCCATCGGTCCCTGGACAAATGTATCGGCGCCTTTCACCGGAAAGTTCACGGAAGGCCCGACAGTGCTATATCGCCGGGGTTGGTGGATCATCTATTTTGATGCCTATCAGGAGCGTCGTTATGGTGCCGTACGGACCAGGGATTTCAAGAGCTTCGAGGACATCAGCTCACGGACACGCATACCTGAAGGACATAAGCATGGTACCATCATCGAGGTGCATCGCCGCTATCTAAAGGCATTGAAGCATCATGTAAACTCATCGAAATGAATAAAGGATCGGTTGGATTGATGGCGATGATCTTTGCCTGTTCCGTTGCATTGACGGCACAGGACACGGTGCGTTACAGCGGGCAGGTCAGATCAAATGTGGATTATCATCACGGACAGCTGGTAGCGGCGGTGGGTGCTCATAATATCCAGACGATGCGCGCACTTCGCACCGGTTCTGATGTGCCATCCTGGACGTACAATCATGCCCCGATGATGGCATACTGGAAGGGCAGGTATTGGGTGAGTTATCTGAGCAACCCGGTCGGTGAGCATGTGCCTCCAGGCCGCACGCTCTTGCAATCATCTGTGGATGGATATGTGTGGTCTTCGCCAGTTGTGGCTTTCCCGCCTTATAGGATCCCTGACGGGCACGTTAAGACCGGCCGATCGGATACGGCACGTAATGCCTATGCTGTTATGCATCAGCGGATCGGATTTCATACGTCGGCGTCGGGTCGTTTGTTTGTACTGGGTTTTTACGGGATCGTCCTGGGGGCAAAGGATGATCCGAATGATGGAAACGGAATTGGTCGCGTCATCCGGGAGGTAAAGCCTGACGGAGGGATGGGTGAGATCTATTTTCTGAGATACAATAAAGGATTTGGCGCGCACAATACTTCATATCCATTTTACCATCATTCCAAAGACAAGGATTTCATTACTGCCTGCGAATCTTTCCTTTCTGATCCGCTGCAGATGATGCAGACCGTGGAAGAAGCCGACCGTGACGATCCACTGATCCCACTGCGCAGGGATTACAAGGCGTTCAGTCATTACCGCTTAGACGATGGAAGGGTTGTCGGCCTTTGGAAGCATGCGCTGACCAGTATGAGTGCCGACGGAGGAAAGACCTGGCAATACCTTCCTCTCAGGGCTCCCGGTTTTGTGAACGCGAATGCCAAGATCTGGGGACAGCGAACATCAGATGGAAAATTTGCGACGGTGTACAATCCCGCTGAGTTCAGATGGCCGTTGGCGCTGAGTGTAAGTACTAATGGTCTTGTATACACGAATTTACTGCTGGTCAATGGAGAGATCACTTCGATGCGTTACGGCGGCGCTTACAAGAGCTACGGACCTCAGTATGTCCGTGGCATCCAGCCGGGAGATGGTGTGCCGGCCGATGGGAATATGTGGGTGACCTATAGCATGAACAAAGAGGATATTTGGGTCTCGCGTATTCCCGTTCCGATACACGATCGGGTGGATGCTCATGTTGATGATCGGTTTGCATCGAGCAATGCGTCGATTCTATTCAATCAATGGAACATTTTCAGTCCCCTGTGGTGCCGGGTCGGCATCGATCGGATCGGTGATTCCACGGCACTGGTACTCCGGGATGCGGATCCTTTTGATCATGCGAAGGCAGATCGGATCTTTCCATCCTCAGGTCGTGTTCGAATGGAACTTAGTTTGACGGCGGATCAAACGGATCATGGCAGTTTGGAGATCGAATTAACTGATGTACATGGTATGCCGACGCTTCGATTGATCTTGGATAGTACCGGTAAGATCCTCACCAAGCAGGGATATCGGAACAAGTCAGTGGGCAGTTATGTAAAAGGTCGCAGTATCAACATTGATCTGACATTGGATGCAGCCTCACGGTTTTACACCTTATCGATCGATGGCGGTAAGTCTTCGAACAATCTCTGTTTTCAACCGGTGGCGGAGGTGTCACGCCTGGTACTTCGGACCGGGACTGTCCGTCGCTTTCCGGATGCTGATACGCCCACCGACCAGGACTATGATCTGCCCGGTGCAGAAAATAAATATAAGGAAGTCCGTTATCTGATCCATTCCCTTCGCACTTCCGTTCCAAAATAAATCAAGGAATATCGAATGAAGATCCGGCTACTGATCGCTGTTACACTTTTCCTGGCCATGATGTCAGGTTTGATGGCGCAATCTCGCCGGCCGGTTCTACAGGCAGAGAGGTTTCGTCATTATGTTGATTATTTCAACGGTATGGAGGATGAAAACATCCGACAGGCGATTCCGAACGACAGTTCCTGGCATTGGATGAAGCGTAACATCCCGCTGTTCGAATGTCCGCAGCAAAATGTGGAAGAGATCTACTATTTCAGATGGTGGACATTGAGGAAACACATCAAACAGACGCCACAGGGTTTTGTGATGACAGAATTCCTCGTTCCGCGTTCCTATGCAGATAAATATAACCTGATTGCTTCTGCACTCGGACATCAAATCTATGAGAGTCGATGGTTGCATGACAAGCGCTATATGGATGAGAATCTCCGGGTCTGGTATCGGGGGAACGAGGGAAATCCGTTGAAGCGATTGAGGTTTTACAGCAGCTGGAACATGGATGCCATCTACGCCAGATATCTCGTCAATGGTGATGCGGGATTTCTGAAGGATATGTATCCGGATCTTCAGGCCGATTATTTCAGCTGGGAGACGGAGAAGCGCGCAGCGTCCGGACTCTTCTGGCAATTTGATGTTCGGGATGCGATGGAAGAAACCATCAGTGGTGGAAGAAAAGAAAAGAACGAACGACCGAGCATCAATGCATACATGTTCGGCAATGCGAGGGCTTTATCGCAGATCGCAGCCATCTCTGGTGATATGGATGCTTCAACACGTTTTGCCCTCAAGGCAGATACCATTCGCCATCTTGTGCAAGCGAGGCTCTGGAATCCGACTCATCAGTTTTTTGAAGTTCGAAAGGAAAAAGGTGATACACTTGCCCGTGTGCGCGAGGCCATCGGTTATCTGCCGTGGTATGTAGGATTGCCGGATTCGTCGTTCAATGTTGCCTGGAAGCATGTGGCAGATACCAATGTTTTCTGTGCCCCCTTCGGTTTAACAACAGCTGATCGCAGGCATCCCGGATTCCGGACACATGGCTGCTGCAAATGCGAGTGGGACGGACCCGTCTGGCCTTTCGCCACTTCGCAGACACTCACGGCCATGGGCAATGTGTTGAGGAATCGACAACAGTCATGGGTCGATCGTCGAAATTATTTCGATCTGTTTGAAACATACGTCGAATCACAGTATTACCGCGGACGCCCTTACATCGGTGAATATCTGGATGAACGCACCGGCTACTGGTTGAAAGGAGATGAGGAACGCAGCCGGTATTACAATCACTCGACTTTCAATGATCTGGTCATCACCGGGATCGCGGGATTAAGGCCTCGGGCGGATGATGTGATCGAGGTTGATCCATTATTGCCCTCCGGAAAATGGGACTGGTTCTGTCTCGATAATGTATTATATCATGGCAAACGTATCACGATCCTTTGGGATCGGGATGGTCGGAAATACGGACGGGGAAAGGGTTTGAGCCTTTGGGTGGATGGCATTAAAAAGGCATCTTCACCAGATTTGGGAAACCTGAAGACCAAACTGTAGGAGATCATGAAAATAAAAACATCGGTTATGCGTAGCCGTTACCTTCTTTCGTTGCTGTTAATGAATTTCCTGCCGTATCTGTTGAAGAGCCAGTCGCAGACGGAGATCATGATGTTGTCAGGTTATGGAGCTGATGATCCCGTTTCATGGGATTTCATGAGCACGGGTGGGATGAATGCAGGTAAATGGTCTCGCATCGGTGTGCCCTCCTGTTGGGAACTTCAGGGCTTTGGTAAATATGATTACGGTTTTGCGAAGGACAGCTTACGCGGAAAGGAACAGGGATTGTATCGTCGAACCTTCAAGACCCCGGTTACATGGAAAGGTCTTCGCATCGAGATCGTGTTTGAAGGCGTGATGACTGATGCTGAAGTTACAGTGAATGGAAAGTTGGCAGGGCCGATCCATCAGGGGGCTTTCTATGCATTCAAATATGATATTACCCATCTGATCCGATTCGATCGCGAGAATCTCCTGGAAGTCAAAGTATCCAAACATTCAGCCAATCAAAGCGTCAACGAAGCCGAACGCAAGGCTGATTTCTGGATCTTCGGCGGCATCTTTCGACCGGTCAGATTGGAAGTACTACCGGTCACGCATATACGTAATTTTGCCATTGATGCCCGGGCAGATGGAGGCATCCGTCTCGCTTATACTTCAACGGGCGATCAAGACAGTGTTTCTCTGACGGTGAAGTTATTGCGTCCGGGCAGCGCGGATCAGCAAATGAGCATCACCCGGAAACGAGATGCAGAGCGATTTGTATTGGAGACTCGTTTATCAAATCCCCGTCTATGGACTCCGGAAACACCTGAACGTTATGAGGCCACACTGATCATCTATCAACAGGGCAGGGCATTGCATCGAACCGTCACTAAATTCGGTTTCCGAACGGTGGAGATCAAATCGCGGGATGGTATTTATGTCAACGGTGTTCGTATTAAACTTAAAGGCGTCAATCGTCATACGTTCAGGCCGGAGAGTGGGCGAACTTCCAGCCAACGCATCAGCGAAGAAGATGTGTTGTTGATGAAGGAAATGAATATGAATGCTGTTCGGATGAGTCACTATCCACCGGACGGGCATTTTTTGGATGTATGTGATTCGCTGGGAATCTTCGTATTGGATGAATTGGCCGGCTGGCATGGTCAATATGATACAGAAACCGGCACGAGGCTGATGCGATCCATGATCGACCACGATGTCAATCATCCTTCGCTCATTATGTGGGTAAATGGGAACGAAGGTGGCCATAACCGGGATCTGGATCCGCTATACGCTCGTTCAACGGATTTGACACCCAGCACTATCGCGAATTCAATTACGGCATCGGGAACTATGATAACGGCCGGGACATTACCCTGCCAACGGAATTTTTGCACGGTCAGTTCGATGGCGGCCATGGAGCAGGTCTGGAAGATTACTGGGAAAAGATGTGGCGTGATCCCCTGAGTGCCGGCGGTTTTCTTTGGGATTTTGCAGACAATGCCGTGCTGCGACGGGATCTGCGGGATTCACTGGACACCGATAAGCATCGCGGTGCGGATGGCATCCTGGGGCCGCATCTTGAAAAGGAAGGCAGTTTCTTTGCCATTCGTGAGATCTGGAGTCCGGTTTTCATCGAGCGGCGGGAGATCGCACGTGGATTTGACGGCTCATTCATGCTGGAGAACAGATATCATTTCACCAATATCAATACCTGTCGTTTCAAATGGACGCTGAAGCGATTTGGCCTGAAGGATACTCAAACGAAAGAAGGTCAAGCCGATCCTCCATCGATCATGCCCGGGCAGCGCGGAAAACTAAATATAAGCCTGCCGGATGACTGGGATACCTATGATGTATTGGATCTGACGGTCATAGGTCCAGATGGAAAAGAGGTCATGACGAGGAGTCATCCCATCAGTACACCTGCCGAGATCGCGTCACGTAAGATCGTTCGTACAGGATCTGCGCCTGCCCGACTGGAAGATCGTGATTCTGTTATTCGGGTACACGTGACCGGTAGTATCATTGATATCAGAAAGCGTGATGGTATATTGATGAAAGTAATCAACACGAAAGGTGATGTGCCCTTCGCTGACGGACCTGTTATACAACAGGGGGCGAATAATTTTTCGCCGGTCACCCATCGTTATGAGGGGGATGATCTGGTGATCGAAACAGCATTCGATCGCAAGTCGCATTACAATACATTACGCTGGACCATTCATCCATCCGGATGGATCCGGTTGCAGGTCGATTATTTCCCCGGGGCTTATTTCACGGATTTCATCGGGGTGAATTTCAGTATGCCGGAGTCAGAGATCGGCAGTGTCACTTACATGGGCGACGGCCCTTATCGGGTCTGGAAGAATCGCATGAAAGGCAATCGGTTCGGCGTATGGACGAAAGAATATAATACCACAGAAACGGGAGAGTTCCCTTGGAAGTATCCTGAGTTCAAGGGTTACCACAGTCGTTTTTATGGAGGATATTTCCAGACGCGGACGCAAGGCTTCACGGTTGTTACGGAGACAGAAGATCTGTTTCTGAGACTGTTCACACCGGCTTGGAAGACCGATGCGTGGCATAACTATGAACCGATCTTTCCTACGGGCGATATTTCCTTCATGCATGGCATCAGCAGCATCGGCAGCAAGACACAGCGGAATGTCACTACCGGTCCGATGGGTGGCCAGCACATATTGTATGACTATGAAAAGGAGCCGTCGAGGCGACTGAATATGGTCCTTTATTTCAATTTCAATGCACCAAGATGATGCGATTCATATTTATTTTAGTCAGTTTACTGAGTGCTTGCTTCACAACCGCCGCTGCACAAGTGGAGGTCGCCGATCTGCGATGCGAATCGCGTGTGGAGCCGATGGGTATCGATGATCCCATGCCTCGGTTGAGCTGGCAACTTCGGTCAGCGCAGCGGAATGTCCGGCAGACTTCTTATCGTGTATTGGTGGCATCCTCACGCGCGAAGTTGGATCGCAATGAGGCGGATATCTGGGATTCAGGTGAAGTTGATACACAACAATCCGTTCAGAACCCCTGTACGAGTGATGTTGCATTCCGGAGCGGCGCGCGCTATTACTGGAAAGTGCGTGTCAAAACGAACAAGGGAACATCCTCCTGGAGCAGACCTGCCACCTGGACGATGGGGCTGATGCGTCCCGAGCATTGGGGTGATGCGCACTGGATCGGACTTGACAAGGCATCCTCCAGGGACAGCATCTCCCAGTGGTCTAGACTATCTGCCCGATATGTACGCAAGGAATTCCATTCATCTACAAGCATCAAGAGGGCGACCCTGCATATTTCCGGCCTCGGGCTGTATGAGTTATATCTGAACGGTCGGAGGGTTGGTGATGCAGTACTCGCGCCCAATCCGACAGACTATCGGAAGTCTGTGTTGTATAACACCCATGATGTCACCAATCATCTTCGCATCGGAGCCAATGCCATAGGTGTCATACTGGGGAATGGAAGGTTCTTCACGATGAGGCAGAATTACAAGACGCATAAACATAACACCTTCGGCTACCCGAAACTGTTATTCCATTTGCGTATTGAACATGTAGATGGTTCAACGCAAACCATTGTTTCTGATGGCAGCTGGAAAATGAATGTGGATGGACCGATCCGAACGAACAATGAATATGACGGAGAGGAATATGATGCACGCAAGGAGTTCGGTCCGTGGACGAGTCCCGGTTTTATGGACAAGGAATGGATGCAGGCTAGTGTCGTAAATGCTCCTGCTGG
>JAJTFQ010000124.1 GCA_021299955.1 Chitinophagaceae bacterium | reverse complement strand
CGACAGTTATGAATGCACCGATGGACTTACCATCGACAAGTCGCCCCTCTATTCCACGGCAGACCCCTTCAGGAACAGGGATCCGCGGATGCGTCAGACCCTGCTGGGGGATGGAGATACCTGGTTCGGGACCGGCGGTATGACGTTCAATATGACCTTTCATCCCGACAGTACGACCTGCACCCGCTATACGCCGACATTCGCGAAGATCACCAACCTGGAAGTCACCAACGCATTCTCCGCTTATGCAGGATTTGTCCTGAAGAAATACCTCGATCCGGCAGACATGGTGCTCAACACCCAGTCGGAACTCGCTTTCATGCTGATACGTTACGCCGAAGTCCTGCTGACCTATGCCGAAGCCAAGATCGAATTGAACCAGATCGATGCAACGGTGCTGAACGCCATCAACCAGGTACGTGCCCGTGCCTATGGCGTGAGCGTCGGTCAGACCACGCTGTATCCCGCCGTCACCACCACTTCACAAGCGGCGCTGAGGTCGATCGTCAGAAGGGAAAGGAAAGTTGAACTGGCAGGCGAGGGGCTTCGTATTTTCGATATCCGACGCTGGAAGATCGGCGAAAAGACCATGAACGGCATCCTCTTCGGGAAGGCGCTCAATAGAACCATCTATTACACGCTCCCCAAGCCGGTGCTGGATGAAAACTCATCGCCTGCCTACGATTCCTTTAATTCCTTGCTGGCCGTCGTCGGTAATTTCAAGATCATGGATAACCCACGGATCTTCAAGTCTCACCATTATCTGTGGCCCATTCCTCAGACAGAGCTCGATGTGAACAAAAACGCCGGATTCACGCAGAATCCGGGCTATTGATCACTGCCCGTGATTGCACAAAATGTAAAAAAGTCCCGTCGGCAAAACGACGGCTGTAACATGACAGCATCATCGGGATCGAAAAGCTTCGTAACATCGTTACGATATCTCTCCGATCCCGGGCAGTTATGCTCATACAGATAAATTGTTGATATGTCCCGTGTCAGATGTAACCGGTGCAATAAGGCTGAGCGGATCCTCCGAGCGGGGATGGTGCGCAACAAGCAGCGTTATTATTGCAAGGATTGCGATTACCATTTCACGCTCTCGGATCTAAGAAGGACCGCCATACGGGATACCCGCCGGATTTCCGGACAGGTATCGCAGCGCGACATCGCCGCTGAGGCGGGGGTGAATGTCACCACCGTCTCCCGTGCGCTCAACGACCATCCGGACCTGAATGCCGAAACCAAGGCGCAGATCCGCGAACTGGCCCGGAAACTGAACTATCAGCCGAACCAGCTCGCGCAAAGCCTCGTCAACCGGAGTACGCATACCATCGGTGTCGTCATTCCCGACCTCGAAACCTCTTTTTTTTCCTCCATGCTCAACGGCATACAGCATGTTGCCGCCAAGGCCGGCTATCGCGTGGTCATCTGCGTGTCCGATGAAGACCACGCCACGGAAGTCTCCAACGTGCAGGCCCTAATGAACAACATGATCGACGGCATGCTCATCTGCCACACCCTCCACACCCGTTCCTTTGAGCACCTCCGGATCCACATTGGCCGGCGCATCCCCATCATCCAGTTCTACCGGGTCGTGGACGACCTGCCCATCTCCAAGATCAAAGCGGATGATGAGGTTGGTGCCGAAAGCGTGACGGATCATCTTCTGCAACAGGGCTGCCGGCGGATCGCCATGCTGCTCGGACCGAGAGGATTCCCGCTCTCCGACTCGCGACTGGCGGGCTATCGAAAATCACTGAAAAAGCACGGCCTCGCCCCCGATCCGAAACTGCTCACCCATGTAGATTTCACCTATCCGAAAGTGATCCGTGCAGTGGACAATTGGCTACGCCTGGATCCCGGGATCGATGCCATCTTTTCCATTTCCGACAAATGTGCCGTGCAGATCATCCGACATCTCCGGAAAAAGGGCATCGATGTCCCGGGTCGCATCAGGGTCTTCGGATTCGGCGTCGGAACGGAATACATCGGTGAAGTCGTGGAACCCAGCCTCAGCATTTTCGACGTCAAGACCCGCGCCATCGGAGAGGAAGCCGCCCGCGTACTGATCGAACAGATCATCACCGGCAACTGGTCGCCCATCGAAAAAATGATCGGAGGCCGGATCATCCTGCGGGAATCTGCATAAACTTATACATCTTAAGCATAAATAATTCCCATGATTACACCCGCCTCCCGGCTTTTATGCATGATACGTCCGATACGGATGCTGCTGTTGCTCCTGTTCATGATCATGGGTCGAACTGTGCTACAAGCATATCCACCGGCGCGTTCAGTGATCCTGCACGTGGCCATCACCGGTCGCGACGATCATCCCGGTACCGCCGATAAACCCTTTGCCACGCTTGAGAAGGCCCGGATGGCCGTCCGGCAGGCACGGGCCGCAGACACCCTCACCAGGGTGGAGGTCGTCGTTCACGGCGGTGTGTACCATCTGGAGAAAACACTGGAATTTGAACCGGCAGACTCCGGTTCCCGCGCCGCCCCCGTCATCTGGCGCGCTGCCGACGGCGAGCAGGTCGTCCTCAGCGGTGGCATTCCCATCCGCGGTAAATGGCGGAAAGAGGCCGACGGCGTCTGGTCCGTAGCCGTACCCCAGGCCCGAGGATGGAAAAGAGATCCGCAAGTTCCGGAGACATATGCCGCCAACCCGACAGGCCCCTGGAATTTCCGTCAGCTCTTCGTCAATGGCAAGCGGGCGGTCCGCGCCCGCTATCCCAACCTCGACGATCAGCAACCCTTCCTCTTCGCCCAGGGCGGCGGCACGGATCATATCATCCTCCCCCAGGATCGCGTCAAAGGAGCATGGGCACGTGCCGGAGACGCACAGATCAACATCGTCCCGCGCTGGCGTTTCTTCAACCAGTGGAATGATATCATCCGCCTCGATACCATCACCGGACGGATGGATCTGGGTCCCCGCGAAAGACATGGAGAGATCGACAAGGGCACCTGGTGCTGGATCGAGGGCGTCCGCGCTGAACTCGACCGCCCGGGTGAGTGGTTTCTGGATAACGAAGCGGGCCGACTATACTATAAGCCGTTGCCAACCGAAAATATCGATGCCCTGGAGATCATCGCCCCCCGCCTCAATCGCATCATCCAGGTGAAAGGGGATGTGAACAAAGGCTCCCATGTCCGCAACCTGGTGTTCAGAGGATTCACCTTCCGGCACACCTCCTTCACCCTCGGACAAATTGAGGCACGCGTACATACCGACGGTGCCATCATGTTCGAAAACGCAGAGCACTGTACCGTAGAGGACTCCCGTTTCGAACTCATCGGTGGCTACGCCTGCTGGCTGCACCTCGACACGAAACATGTGCTCATCAAAGGGAACCATGTAACGGAATCCGGCGGCGGCGGCGTGCTCATGACCGGCGCCCGGCTCTCATACATGGATGACAGCAAGGTCTTCACGCCCGGAGAAGCCGCCAGACGGGTATTCCCGATCCAGAACCGCATCATAGGCAACACCGTCGAACACTGCGGCCGTATCCGATATTATGGCGGCGGCGTGCATATCGACTCCAGGCCGGCCATCATGGCGATGGCACCCGGCAACCACATCGCCCACAACCATTTCCGCGACCTGTCACGCAACGGCATCTTCGCCTTCCGAAACCAGGGCGGACATGTGATCGAATTCAACGAGATCCATGACTGCATGCAGACGACCATCGACGGTGCCGCCATCCACCTCGCCACCATGAACCGGCTCGCCGCGCCCAACTTCATCCTCGACAATCATCTATATGATGTCTGGGGTTACGAACAGCTGCCCGGCCGCGAACCCCGCAGGACCCTCGCCAACGGCATCTTCCTCGACTGGGCCACCAGCAACACCACCGTCCGGAACAATGTCATCTACAACACCGGCGAACGGGAGATCAAACCCATCATGGGCAACTGGGACCTGAATATTTCCGATAACCTCGTGGCACCCGTTCCGATCCCGGCCCGAATGCCGGATCAGATCGGTCCCCGCGGACAGGCCCTGCATTTCATCAACCCGCCCGACCTGCAGCGCGCAGGAGCCGTGCTTACCTCCCACGATACCTCCCAGGTGCAGTTCACCGGACCCTGGACGCCACGAGAGGTCACAGGTATGCGCGGACTCTTCCGGTATGTGTGTCAACAGGCCGATCCCGGCCCCAAGGCCACGGCCACCTATGCACTCCCCGTCCGGGAGACAGGCTGGTACAAGGTATGTCTGATGTATTTCCCAGATCAGCGAAACGCAACCAATGCCACCCTGTCCATTACCCATGCCAATGGCACCGAACAGCGGACATGGAATTTCAAGAAAGGTGATCCCCTCGGATTCTCCGTCCTCGTGGGAACTTATTATTTTGAACAGGGCCGTAAGGCCGTGGTGGTGATCGGTAACGAAGGAGCTGATGGTCAGGTATTGGCGGACGCCGTCGGCATCATCAGAACGGATAAATGATACATCCATGAACAGATCGTTCCGACCCTTCTTCTGTAGCTTCTCTGCAGGCATCCTGGCCATGGCATCTTGCCTGTCCGCCCTCGCCCAGCCCGCCGACTATAAACCGGGCAATCCGCTCGTACCCTTCGTGGGCATGGCCGACCCGCATATTTATGTATTTGACGGAAAACCTTATCTGTACTCCACCCGCGACATCGATTCGCTGCAGACCAAGGGACGATTCATCATGCCCGACTGGCATATCTGGTCCACCGATGACCTGCTACACTGGCGGCATGAGCGTACGATCCTCCCTGTCGAAACATACATGGGTAGATCGCGCGACTGCTGGGCAACGGAAACGGCTACCCGAAACGGTAAATATTATATTTATTTTTCCGATAAGAACCGAACCACCGGCGTACTCGTGAGTGACAGCCCTACAGGCCCATTCCGTGATGCCCTCGGCAGGCCCCTGCTCGATACGGGACTCACCAGCACCAAAGAATACGACCCATCGGTACTCATCGATGATGACCCGGCACAGACACCTTATATCATCTTCGGCCATCACCGCGATGATGACCCCAACCTCAGATATTACATCGTCCGCCTGAACGACGACATGATCTCCCTGGCCGAAAAGCCACGTCGGATCAGCTTCACCGGCAATGAACCTGTGCTTCAGGCCAATGACAAGCCCAACCTCCACAAGTACGGGGGGCGCTATTACCTTTCTGCCGGTTCGCACTATGCCGTCTCCGACAGCATCTATGGTCCCTATCGACGCACCGGCAACTCCGGTTTCGGTGTGCATGGACTGACGCAGCAGGCACACGGCAACTATTTTTCGTGGAACAATCAATGGTTCCACACCTGGTGCAAATTTCACCTGGGCAAGGAAACCGCTTATTACCGGGAGTCCTATCTCACCTATCTGCACTATCGCGACGATGGTACCATGGTCGATGACACCGCCCTGCTGAACCGCCACTTCTCCAATGGCGTAGGACAATACAGCGCCACCTGGGACCGCATCGAAGCCGAATGGTACATGGCCGCCGAAGGTGTCGTCAAAGGAGAGCACCCGACCGGATTCGAAGTCCGTAGCTGCCGGAACAGAGGCTATCTCCGCTATCCGAACATCAGAGATGTCCGGGCGAACGACACACTCATCCTGTACATCAGACCTGCAGCCGGTGGATGGCTCGAAGCGAGACAGGGCGGCCCAAAAGGCCGATCCCTCGGAAAAGTGAAGATCTCAGCTGGCTCCTCCAAAGAATATGTAAGGTATGCATTGCCGTTAGTAACTGATGCGGGCGTACTGGACCTCTGGCTGACATTCCGTGGAAGGAAAAATCAAAATTTATTTGGGATCGATGCCTTCCGGTTCGTCAACGCTTCCACTCATTAACCCGCTTGCAACGTTAACCCATCCCTCATGTCATTTGGAATCATCAACTGGTCGATACTCATCTTTCTGGTCCTCGGCATCACCTGGCTAGGTCACCGGCTTTCCTCCGGACAGAAAGGGCTGGACGGATTCTTCCTTGGAGGCAACAGCCTCCCCTGGTGGGCGGTCTCCGGCTCCATCATGGCCACGCAGATCAGTGCGGTCACCATCATCGCACTCCCCGGCGCCGTCTTCCAGGAAGGCGGAAACCTGCTCTTCCTGCAGGGAACCCTGCTCGGCTTCGTGATCGCGAAGATCCTCATGACCCTGCTGTTCGTAGGGCCGTTTTATGAAAAGAAGATATACAGCCCCTATGATTTCATCGGCCACCGCCTCGGACAGCGCGCCGCCCACCTGACGCGTGTCCTCTTCCTGGCCGGTGCCGTACTGGGGCATGGGGTTCGTGTACTCACCGTCTCCCTGGTGCTCAGTGTGATCGTGGACCTGTCCATCGGTCAGTCGATCTTCTTCATCGGACTTTTCTCCGTCGCCTGGAGCATCATGGGCGGGATCACCACCGTCATCTGGACCGACCTCATCATGTTCGTCATCATGGTCGCCGGAGCGGTCATCTCGATCGTCACCATCGCAGGTGGTTTACCGGTCGGACTCTCTGAAGCCGTCAGCGAACTTGATGCCTCGGCCAAACTGACCCTGTTCAACTTCTCAACCGACCCTGCGCAAACCTGGACAGTATGGACGGGCATCATCTGTTTTACGGTATTCGAACTGGCGCAGAATTCGGTCGACCAGGTGGTAGCCCAGCGCATGATGTGCTGCAAAAGCCCCCGTGACGCGAAAAAAGCGGTGCTGGGATCCCTGGGCATCGTGCTGTTCAGTTTGCTCATGACCGTAGTGGGACTGGGGATCTGGCTCTTCTACCGCCATAACCCGCCGGATGCAGCAGGAGCAGCCTTCCTGGCGGAGCAACCCAGCCGGGCTTATCCGTACTTCGTCTTTCATGAGCTCCCCGTCGGTGTCAGCGGACTGATCGTGGCCGGTATCTTTTCCGCCGGTATCTCTACGCTGAATTCCGCGCTCGCCGCCCTGTCAGAGACCTGGGTCAACGGTTACTATCGCGTGAAAGTCAACCCTGATGCGGATGAAGCCACCGTCCTGCGGATGTCGAGGCGCGCCATCGTCGCCTGGGGCTTGATCCT
>JAJTFQ010000020.1 GCA_021299955.1 Chitinophagaceae bacterium | reverse complement strand
CCGCACATACCGGCCAGAACTAAAAAGAGTCCGACAGCCGCGCGTTTTATGGCGGTCATCGGACTCATCTTTGGATTGTCTTTCGGCTGGTTCACCGGCGGACAACATTGGCATTGGAGCCTGGCCGGCGGATTGTCAGGTATGATGCTGGGCTACCTCTTCGGCAGCGCCATCGATCGGTCGATGAAAGGCTGACATGCACGCAGAGGTTTACCATCTTTCCATATCAGAATCCGTCCAGCTTTTCGGGATCTGGATCATGGACGGACGGGTATCCGGAGCGGGTATGGAAGTCTTGTCGATACTGCGTTCCGGAGTCCTTTCAGGACGGGGTCTGTCGTTGCCGGCCTGCCGCTGCGGAGGCTGAGGTGTACGTCCGGGCTGAGGTTTCTGATCCTGCTTGCGCTGCGGCTGAGCCGGACGGCTTGTAGCGCCATGGCCACCGGAAGAATGGTTGGCTAAAATGGTTAGCTTCCGTTCGGGTTTCGAGTGCACAGCAGGACGATCCTGCCGACGTGTCTGCTGCTGCTGAGACGCCTGAGGACGGCGTGGCTCGGCATGCTGCCGGCGCTCCGGCCTGGATACGGGGGTATTCGACTCGATTTCCTTTGGCGCCGTCATGCCGGCATAAGGATGCGTTTCAACGACCGGGATCTTTTTCCCTATCAGTTTCTGTATGTCTCGCAGGAACTCTCTTTCCTCCGCATCACAGAAAGATAAAGCCAGTCCGCTGGCGCCCGCCCGACCGGTACGTCCGATCCGATGCACGTAAGTCTCAGGTACATTCGGGAGATCGTAATTTGCCACATGCCCCAGTTCTTCGATGTCGATGCCCCTGGCTGCGATATCGGTCGCCACCAGCACCCTTGTCTTCCGGATCTTGAAGTTCTGCAATGCCAGCTGACGTGCGTTCTGAGATTTGTTGCCGTGGATGGCCTCCGCCGAAATACTGGCCTTCTGCAGATCCTTGACAATTTTGTTCGCTCCGTGCTTCGTCCTTGAAAACACGAGCAGCGACTTGATATCGTTGTCAGCCAGGATGTGGACGAGCAGCGGGGTCTTGAATTTTTTCTCCACGAAATAGAGTGACTGGCCAACCGTCTCGGCAGTGGATGACACAGGTGTCACTTCCACCCGTACAGGGTCTTTCAGCAAGACATCCGCAAGTGACTGGATCTCCGCAGGCATGGTGGCAGAAAAGAAAAGGGTTTGCCGGCGCTGGGGCAGATGGGCAATGATCCGCTTGACATCATGGACAAAACCCATGTCCAGCATACGGTCAGCTTCGTCTAGTACAAAGAAGCGTATATCCCGCAGGCTAACATGTCCCTGCTGCATCAGATCGAGCAAACGCCCGGGGGTGGCCACCAGGATGTCAACACCCTGATGCAGGGATTGTACCTGCGGTACCTGGGATACGCCGCCAAAGATCACGAGGCTTTTCAATTTCAGATGCTTGCCGTAGGCCCTAATACTTTCGCCTATCTGGATGGCCAGTTCTCGGGTTGGGGTCAGGATCAGGGTCCGGATCGGTCGCTGCCCGTGGCCGGCCGGAGGATGGGCGTCCATCAACTGGAGAATGGGAACAGTAAAGGCTGCGGTCTTTCCGGTGCCTGTCTGCGCGCATCCCAGGAGGTCTCTCTGCTGCAGCACGACCGGTATGGCCTGTTGCTGGATGGGCGTGGGGGTTTCGTAACCTTCGTCCGCCAGGGCACGAAGGATTGGCTCAATGAGCGGTAATTCCTTGAATAACACAATGTAGATTTAGATGATTAATCGGTAAGGCTGCCACATGGAGTCATGGGCACGTTACCGGCCTTACGTTACATCTGCACAGGAAGTTGAACGGAGAAGGGGACAAAATCAGTGAAGCGTATAACTTATGGAATCACAAAAGTACGTAGAAAGGTTCGTTTCACCAAACCCATCCGACTCAACGCGCCTTATAGAGGACAGCGGCGGAAAAGGGTTTGAGGGTTAGCGATGGGGTCTTGATCCTGCCAGAAGAGATCCGGTTGTCATGGATATGTGTACGCCATGATCCCGATCGGGGCAACATGATGACCTTCGACGCCGGTGTGCCGTTAAAGGCGACCAGGATCTCTTTCCATTCATCACCAACGGCATCACCATCGATCTCAAAGACGATGACACCCGCCGTCGAATCCTCCCGGAACTTCAGGTGGGATGCAATATCGGCGGCGGTTCGCATCCTGAAGGCGGGGTGTCTTTTTCGCATGCTGACCAGCGCCCGGATAAAAGCATAGGTGTCCTCGTTTCGGGTCTTCAGATCCCAATCAATGGCATTGATGCTATCCCCGGCGTTGAAGGAGTTCTCCACCCCTTTCTTGGTCCTCAGGAACTCAGATCCCGCATGCAGGAAGGGAATACCCTGGGCCGTCAGCACGATGGTGTTGGCCAGTCGCTGCATGTCCATGCGCTGTTCGGGCGTGGCGGTACGGGCGGAGATCTCCAGTTTGTCGCGGAGGATGTGATTGTCGTGGCATTCGCTGTAGCTGATCACCTGTTCCGGAGATGCGGCATACGGCGCCTTTGAATAGTTGACCTTTGAAAAATCCACCTGAGGATGCGCCGTAGAGGCAGTGATCCCGAAGCGTATAGATTGTTCTGTACCCACTCGACCGGATGCAAACCCCTTTTCGTCGTGTACGAAAACACTCCCCTTGATGCCATCGCGGATGTCGTCGCTGAAGACGGCGATCCGGTCGAGACTGGCGGCATTGCGCTTCAGTGCGCGCAGACTGTCAGGCAAAGGCGAGGATCCTGCCGTCCAGCCCTCTCCATACAGCAAAATATCGGGCTTGATGGCATGCAATTCCTTCGAGATGGTGTTCATGGTCTCGATATCATGTATGCCCATCAGGTCGAAACGAAAGCCATCCACATGATATTCCTGTACCCAGTGTTTGAGTGATGCGAGCATGAACCTACGCATCATCGGTCGTTCGCTGGCGGTCTCGTTCCCACAAGCGCTGGCATCGGAGAAACTGCCGTCCGCACGTTTTCGATAAAAATATCCGGGCACCAGTTGTTCGAACCAGGATGTTTCGGTGAACATCGTATGGTTATATACAACGTCCATGACCACCCTGAGTCCGTTATCATGAAAGGCTTTCACCAATCGTTTAAATTCTCTGACCCGTGTCAGCCCGTCGGATGGATCCGTTGAATAAGAACCCTCCGGAGCATTGTAGTTCAATGGGTCATAACCCCAGTTGTACTGAGGCTTTTCGGGCTTTGATTCGTCGACGCTGGAAAAATCATAGGATGGCAGCAGATGCACATGTGTGACCCCGAACTCTTTCAAATGATCCAAGCCGGTCGATCGTCCGGATGTATTTCGGGTACCCGTTTCCGTTAGTCCCAGAAATTTGCCCTTTCCCCGGATGCCTGAGGACGGATGAATACTTGCATCCCTGACATGCAGCTCATAGATCACGGCATCTACCGGGGAAGGGGACACCCCGCCAAAGGCCGGGGACCGATCAAGAGACCATCCGGGAGGATCTGTTTCACGAATGTCGCCGATCACACCACGACGGCCGTTCGTACCCACGAGTTTCACATAGGGATCCGGCACTTCCTGGCTCCAGGTCGATCTGATCCTGACCCGGAAAGCGTAATAAAGGCCTTTCTGATCTCCCTGAAGGGAGATCTGCCATGTACCGGACCTCCCCCGCTCCAGCGGGATCCGGCGAAGATCTTCACCACCCAGAGGGCGATCGTAGAGGACAAGTTCCGCCGCTTCGGCTGTGGGGGCCCAGATCCTGAAGGTGGATCGATTCGATGTATAGGTCAGTCCCAGGTCGTCACCTTCATACACAGGGTACGCAGAGAGGTCGAATGGCTGGGCTTTTACGCGCATAGGCATGGCAAACAGAATGGCAAACAAAATCCTGATCATGTACATGGCTTTGCATCAATGTGTTTCAGCCTCCAGATACCAATGTTCCGGAGATCTCCAAAGCGAAGATAGGAGCAATTCCCGCATGAAGAAGTACTCCTTAGGCAATCGATCGTACATGCGGGCGAACAGCTCCTCATGGGCCATGATCTCTGTCTTCCAGGCCTCCCGGTCCACTTCCATGATCCGTTCATAATCTTCGTCCTGATAGGAGGATCCCGACCAGTCGATATCTTCATAACGGGGCATCCACCCGATAGGACTTTCAATGGCATTTGCTTCACCACGCGACCGTTCCACGATCCATTTCAGGATGCGCATGTTGTCGCCGAATCCCGGCCAGAGGAATTGGCCGTTTTCGTCTTTCCGAAACCAGTTGACACCGAATATACGCGGGGCCCGGGACAGGTTGCGAC
The DNA here is from genome assembly GCA_021299955.1 of Chitinophagaceae bacterium. Classification (GTDB taxonomy): domain Bacteria; phylum Bacteroidota; class Bacteroidia; order Chitinophagales; family Chitinophagaceae; genus Pollutibacter. Next base: position 31,900 of record JAJTFQ010000020.1, on the reverse strand, counting down.
CAAACTGCAGCCAGTGGTTGAAATAGTCAGCCATGTGATATCCGCAGAATGGCAGCATGGCAAAGGGATCCCGTCGCACCTTCCCGATCTCTCCGAAGGCGGCGGCAGTGGTTTCTGAGCCCATGGTAGAGGCCATATATACCCCGTAATTCCAGTTGAATGCCTGATACACCAGCGGAATGGTCGAACTGCGGCGACCTCCGAATATAAAAGCACTGATGGGTACTCCGGAGGGCTTTTCCCAATCCGGATCAATACTCGGACACTGCGCTGCCGGTGCAGTGAAGCGGGCATTGGGATGGGCCACGGGCTTGCCGCTGGACGGGTCGTGCCGTTGCCCCTGCCAGTTTCGTATGGCGGCCGGCGGCTCCTTACTCATGCCTTCCCACCAGATATCACCATCATCGGTCACGCCCACGTTCGTGAAGATCGCGTTGCGCGACAAGGCTTGCATAGCGTTGGGATTGGTTTTCATGTTCGTGCCCGGTGCCACGCCGAAATATCCGTACTCCGGGTTGATGGCGTACAACCTCCCATCCTTGCCCGGCTTGATCCAGGCGATATCATCGCCCACGGTGGTCACCTTCCATCCTTCGATCTCACGCGGTGGGATCAGCATCGCAAAATTGGTCTTTCCGCAGGCACTCGGGAAGGCGGCCGCCACGTAGGTCTTGCGTCCCTTGGGATCTTCCACCCCCAGGATGAGCATGTGTTCGGCCAACCAGCCTTCTTCCTTGGCCATGACCGATGCGATGCGCAGGGCAAGGCATTTCTTACCCAGGAGCGCGTTGCCACCATAGCCTGATCCATAAGAGGCGATGGACCTGTCCTCCGGATAATGCACGATGTATTTGGTCGTGGGATTACAGGGCCAGGGAACATCTGCCTGCCCCGGCTCCAGCGGAGCACCGACGGAATGCAGGCACTTGATATAGTCGCCGTCCGTTCCCAGTGCATTGATGACCGCCTTCCCCATGCGGGTCATGATGTGCATGTTGACCACTACATAGGCGGAGTCTGTGATCTGAACCCCGATCTTGGAGATCGGAGAACCGATGGGACCCATACAAAAAGGGATCACATACATGGTGCGCCCGCGCATGCTGCCCCTGAACATCTCTTTCAGATGAGCCTTCATCTCGCGTGGATCGACCCAGTTGTTGGTGGGTCCTGCATCCTCCTTTCGCCGACTGCAGATATAGGTCCTGTCCTCTACCCGCGCCACGTCGCTGGGGTCAGAAAAAGCGGCAAAGGAATTAGGCCATTTTTCAGGATGGAGGCGGATGAAAGTTCCCTTGTCAACAAGCTGGTCGCAAAGGTCGCGGTATTCTTCCGGAGAACCATCGCACCAGTAAACATCATCCGGCGTACAAACGCCCTTCATCTCCTCCACGAACTTAAGAAGGTCACTGTGCCGAACATCAGAATCGCTGTATTTCATATGTCATTGGTTTATAACCGCCCGTTATTCTTTTTTCAAAGGCCTGCGAATGTATGCGGCGGCCACATTCGGGCGCATGACATGTGTCATGAGAGCCGAAGACTTTGATCGGTAACGGGTAAAAGGCAATCGTATGGCATACAAAACGCTATTTTTACAGGAAAAGTTTGTCCCTTGATCGCATACAATCCCAAGGAATGGTTCACCTTCATCTTCAGGGTACATCGCTCGGATACGGTCAGACGTCTATTTCCGATGATGATCGCCATCGGCGTCTATGCATGGCTCATCGCATTTGCAGAACTGAATTGGGTAAGGGCCGGTACGAGGGACAGCCTCAAGAATCTCACCATCCTGCATAGTCTGTTGGGCTTCGTCATTTCAATGTTGCTGGTCTTTCGTACGAACACCGCCTATGAACGATGGTGGGAAGGTCGGCGTCAATGGGGGGCACTTGTGAATAGCAGCCGCAACCTGGCGATCAAGTTGAGGGCAGCCATCGGACATCGGGACGAAGAACAGCTTGCCTTCTTTGCAAGGGTGATCCCGATGTATGCCCGTGCCCTGCGCTCGCACCTGCTCTCAGAACGGCTTCGGCTGGATCTCGACGAACTGCCACATCCCGAGATCGCCGGATGGGAAACCGCAGCGCATCAACCCAACAAGATCGCCACGCTCATTGCCGCCGAAGTGTACCGATTGCATGATACCGGCCGGATAGACGGACACGTACTGCAGACCCTGATCACGGAAGTGCAGGCATTCACAGACATCTGTGGCGCCTGTGAACGCATCAGGAATACGCCGATACCGCTCTCCTACTCCATCTTCATCAAGAAATTCATCTTCTTTTATGTGATGACCATGCCCATGGGTTTCGTCTTTTCCCTGGGCTATTATGTCATCCCGGTCGTGATCTTCGTCTTTTATGTACTGACCAGCATCGAGATCATCGCCGAAGAGATCGAGGATCCCTTCGGTACGGACAATAACGACCTGCCGCTGGAGCGTATCGCTACGGGCATTCAGTCAACCGTTGCAGAGATCTTTTCATGAGCCCTGAAATGAGATCGACGGGTTTTGTTTACCTGATTGTATCGCCTCACAGAAATCTGTAAATTCTTGCATCAATCGCTCAATAGCAGCGGATAGCGCCAAGAACTGATCCGAAAGACTTTCGTATACGATCAGATGCGGAGCGGATAATTGCCCGGCCGGTGTGGTATTGACGGAATGAATATGATCCTTGATCGCATGTTTGAGGTGATTGACATTTGACAACTGGATCTCGAACTGATTGTCGAAATGATCAACGGCCGGCAATTCAGTATGTGGTATGCTTCCCTTTTCCACCAGTTCCTGAAGATGGCTCCTGTGTCCGGTGAGCAGTCCGCGTTCTGCACGCAGTGCATCGATCCAATGCTGGCAATCCTGTCCAATGCTGTGGTTGACTGAAATGACCATGGCCTGTATTTTTAGCGTTTAAAAGGTTGATCTTACCATTATCCTCCACAAGATGAACATATCGGCGGGGTCAAAAGGCCAACCTCCATCATTTAGAGCCATGCTTCTCGTCATATATTGAACAGACATGTTCATGTCATCATGATGGTTCTGTGGTGGGTTAAATTGAGAATGTCATACTAAATCGTTAATTTGAAGCCATGAAACGTTTGTCATATTCAGCCTTAAAAGGACCGCGGTTCCGTTGGCGGCGCATGCTTCCTTTTCTGACCACGGGCCTGCTCATGACTCCACTGTTGCTGATCAGGTGCAGTCCAACCGGCACGGAAGCCGGAACAGCCATCCCGGACCGGGTAGACTTCAATTTCCATGTCAGGCCCATCTTGTCCGACAGATGCTTCAAGTGTCATGGTCCGGACGCCAATAAGCGGGAAGCGGGATTGCGATTGGACTTGGAAGAATCTGCGTTTGCCGCATTGAAGGATGACCCTTCCAGATATATCATCGTCAAAGGGGATCCCGGAAATTCTGAATTGTACCACCGCATCACCACCTCGGACACGTCGTTGCTGATGCCCCCCCCTTCATCCAATCTGAAGCTCAGTCCCCTCGAGGTCAAGATCATAGAGAAGTGGATCAGGCAGGGTGCAGAGTATAAAAAACACTGGGCTTTCATTCCTCCCGAAAAACCCGAAATACCCCTTGCCGGAGAAAAGAAGTGGGTACAAAATGAAATAGATCATTTCATTCTCGCCAAACTACGTGAAAAGGGATTGGAACCAAATGAAGAGGCCGATCGGGAGACCTTGTTGCGTCGGGTTTCCATAGACCTCACCGGGCTCCCGCCGGATGTGAAAAGTCAGGATGACTTTCTGAAGGATGGCAGTGAACAGGCTTACGAAAAAGCCGTGGACCGACTACTGGCAGACAGGCACTATGGCGAGCGCATGGCCATACACTGGCTGGACCTGGCCAGGTATGCAGACAGCCATGGTTATCAGGACGACGGATTGCGGACGATGTGGCCCTGGCGCGACTGGGTGATCCACGCCTTTAACCAGAACTACCGGTTCGATCAGTTCATCACCTGGCAGCTGGCGGGTGACCTCCTCCCGAATCCTACCAAGGAACAGTATCTGGCCACCGGTTTCAACCGGAATCACAAGATCACCCAGGAGGGTGGTGTGATCGATGAGGAGTACCGCATCGAATATGTTTCGGACAGGACGAATACTTTCGGCAAGGCCTTTCTGGCGATGACCCTGGAATGCTCGAAGTGCCACGATCACAAATATGATCCCATTTCCCAAAAAGACTATTACAGCAGCTTCGCCTTTTTCAACCAGGTCAATGAAAAAGGCCTGGTGGGAGATATTGGACTCGCGTCTCCCGGAGATCCGCCCAACATGAAGATCTCCACGGAAGACGTCCGATCCGTGCTCAACTTCATCAATAAACCGGACACTATGCCGGTCACTGTCATGGTCATGAAGGACAGCTCGCTGACAAGGGTGACGCGTGTCCTCAATCGTGGTGTATACGATCAGCCGGCAGATACTGTACCGATCGGTATGCCGGCATCGATCTTGACTTTTGATACCACCCGCTTCCAGAAAAACAGACTCGGGCTGGCCCAATGGTTGCTTGACCGCAGGAATCCGCTGACAGCCAGGGTCTTCGTGAACCGCATCTGGCAGGAATTCTTTGGCAAGGGCCTGGTGAAGACCGCCGGGGACTTTGGCATGCAGGGCGATTTGCCAACACATCCGGAACTGCTGGACTGGCTGGCGAGTGATTTTCGTGACAATGGCTGGGATATCAAGCGGCTGGTGCGCCAGATCGTGACATCCGCCACTTACAGGCAACATGCAACAAGGGATCGTAAAAAACTGGAAAAAGATCCCGACAATCGTTTCTACTCTTATGCACCGCGACTGCGCATGACGGCGGAACTCACCCGGGATCATGTACTGGCCAGCAGCGGCCTGCTGATCCCCACCATTGGCGGCCCGAGTGTGAAGCCTTATCAGCCCCGGGACATCTGGGAATCCACCACATCCGGAAGGGGTGAGCTTGCCCGGTATGTGCAGGATCATGGCGAAAAGCTCTATCGCAGGGGCATGTATACCTTCATCAAACGGACGGCCCCCCCACCCTCCATGCTGATCTTCGATGCCAGTAATCGCGATCAGTGCGAGGTGACCCGGCTACGCACCAATACGCCGTTGCAGGCACTGGTGATGCTGAACGATCCGCAGGTGCTGGAAGCATCGCGCGTGCTCGCCGGGAGACTGCTGTCCACCGGAAAAACCGAAGACGTGCTCCTCGAAGAGGCTTTCCGACGGATCCTCTGCCGCAAGCCGTCCGACAAGGAACGCGGTGCACTGAAGGAATATCATGCGGCGGAATTGTCGAGATTCGGCGCAGATCGTGAAAGAGCGCGGAAATTCATCCGCATCGGAGAATACCCTGCAGTGGAAGGACTCGATCCCGTGAGGCATGCTGCCCTGATGCAGGTCATACACATGATGTACAATCTGGAAGAAACCACCGTAAAATCCTGACCGAACATGAGTGAATACAATAAATTCAGACTGAACCATACCCGCAGGCATTTTCTCACCCGCGCAGGCTTGGGTATTGGCAGTATCGCCCTTGGTTCTCTGCTCGCCCCCGGCATGTTCGGGCGTAAACAGGAAGAGTTGGAAAGCCTGCCCCTTGGTGTGGCCCAGTTTGCACCGAAGGCCAAACGCATCATCTATCTTTTTCAGAACGGAGCCCCTTCGCAGCTGGAAACCTTCGACTACAAGCCCAAACTTAATGAGATGATCGGCCAGGATCTGCCTGCCTCCATTCGGATGGGGCAGCGCCTGACAGGTATGACCGCCAACCAGGAGAAATTTCCTCTGGTAGGTTCCGCATTCGAATTCAAACAGCATGGTCAATCAGGAGCATGGGTTTCGTCCATGTTCCCGCACATGGCCTCCATCGCAGACGACATCTGCATCATAAAAACCATCCACACAGAAGCCATCAACCACGACCCGGCGCTGACCTTCTTTCAGACGGGAGCCCAGCAGGGTAACCGCCCGAGCATGGGCGCATGGATGAGCTATGGACTCGGAAGTGAGAACAGGAACCTTCCCGCCTATTGCGTGCTGCTTTCCCGCGGCCGGGGCAATGGCCAGGGTGTTTACTCCAAACTGTGGACGAACGGATTCCTGGACAGCATCCACCAGGGTGTGGTATTCAGCAGCGGGGAGGATCCGATCCTGTATCTGAACAATCCCGAAGGCCAGGACCGAACATCCCGTCGAGACATGCTCGATCAGCTGTCGAAGTTGAACACCATGGCCTTCGAACAATTCGGAGATCCCGAGATCCAATCAAAGATCCAGCAGTACGAGATGTCTTACCGCATGCAGACGGCCGTGCCGGAATTGACGGACCTCTCCAAGGAAGCCGATCATATCATCCGCATGTACGGACCGGAATGCCTGGTGCCCGGTACCTATGCTGCCAACTGCCTGCTGGCGCGGAAGCTGTCTGAATCAGGTGTCCGGTTTGTACAGCTTTATCATCAGGGCTGGGACCAGCATGGCAACCTGGTCGGAGAAATGCCTTTACAGGCTCAGGATGTGGACCGTGCTTCCGCTGCACTGGTCAAGGACCTCAAACAGCGCGGACTTCTCGACGAAACCCTGGTCATCTGGGGTGGAGAATTCGGACGCACCAATTATTGCCAGGGAAATCTCGGAAAGGATAACTATGGTCGCGACCACCACCCCAAATGTTTCAGCATCTGGATGGCGGGAGGCGGCATCAAACCCGGTATGGTCTATGGCGAAACCGATGAATTTGGTTACAATATCGTCAAGGATCCGGTCAGTGTACACGACTTCCACGCGACCATACAGCATCTGATGGGGATCAATCACGAACAACTGACCTACAAACATTTGGGCCGCAGATACCGGCTGACAGATGTAGCCGGTCAGGTCATTCCCGGGATCCTGGCCTGATCATAAGCCTTCAACGTAATCACCCAGCGCATCCCGATGACTCGGGATCTCGTCAATCGTGTCCGGCATGAGAAGTTTCGAACGCATCATCTCCAATATTGTCTTCAGCCTCTGCGTCCTGTTGCTGACCGCCGCTGTCTTCAGACCGCAGCTCGAACTGCCCGGCTGGCTGCAGGCTTCCGGCCGGATGCATCCGGTACTGCTCCATTTTCCATCGGCGCTCCTGCTGCTGATGTTGCTGGCCATCCCTTTTCGTGCACGATGGACGAACATCCCTGAATTCAGGACGCTTTTCGGAAAGGGTTTGCTGTTGACAAGCCTCGCAACCGTCCTGACAGCACTGAGCGGTGTTTTCCTTTCACTGGCAGACGGATACGATGCTGATCTTTTAACGCGACATCTCTGGCTTGGTACCTTCACGGCCATCCTGTCGTATGTCATCTGGCAGTTATGGACGTCTGATGGATTGGCGCCATCCTGGCTGAACCTTACATCGGTCGCCGGTATACTCAGCCTCGTGGTCGGTAGTCATTTTGGCGGGACGCTGACGCATGGATCGGATTTTCTTAGTTTCTCATCAAACGAGGAAGATGAATCAGGGCAGGTTCGGCGGCCACCGGTAACAGACAGCACCGCCATCTACCTGGCGGCGGTTCAACCCCTGTTGCAGGCCAAGTGCTATGCCTGCCACAACGAAAACAAGGCTAAAGGTGGTTTGGTGATGTCCGATATCCGGAAGATGCTGGAAGGCGGAAAATCCGGAGCCATGTGGGTGGCGGGAGATCCCGACAACAGCCTGATCATTGAAAGGCTGTTGCTCGACATGCAAGATCGTAAACACATGCCCCCCAAAGGTCGTCCCCAATTGACCGCGGATGAAATTGAACTGCTGCATAGATGGATCGCCGCCGGTGCAGACCTGAAAAAACCTTTCAATGCACTGGCAGACACGGACAGCCTGCGCACCCTCGCTTATGGCCTCGCGAACTCCGCTCCGGCCGTTCAAACGTCCGGAAAGACCTATGATTTTGAACCAGCCAAGTCCGAAGATCTGAAGGCGCTGAATGGCCCCTTCCGCGTCATCTACCCGGTGGATTATAAGTCTCCCGCCCTCAGCGTCGCTTTCTTTGTGGCCGCTGAATACAAGCCTGCCATGCTTGAAGAATGCCGGAAGATCAGTGAGCAGATCGTCTCCCTCAAGTTGACATCCATGCCGGCCGGAGATGACGCCCTGGATGTCATTGCGGGCTTCAGGCACCTGGAACTCCTGGATCTCAATGGCACCCGCCTTTCCGGTAAAGGATTTGAAAAGTTAGCAGAGCTGAAACAGCTGGAACAGATCAGCCTCTCCAATACACAGGTGTCTGCAACGCAGCTGGAAAAACTGGCCAGCTTATCCAGCCTGAGGAAGGTCTATATCTGGAGGACGAAAGCAACGGAAGAAGAAGTGATGGCCCTCAGAAAAAAACACCCTGCCATCCTATGGGAATCGGGCTACCAGCCGGATGCTTCCGAAGAACTGACACTGACGACTCCATTGGCGAAAGACCGGGATAAGATGGTTTTTTCCAAAGGGGAATTGTTCGAAATCAGGCATCCGATGGCAGGCGTCACCCTTCGATATACCACCGATGGTACGGAACCTGACAGTCTGAATAGTCCGGTATATAAGGGGCCGATCACCATCAACGAACACACCCAGCTGAAAGTGATCGCCGTGATGCAGGGCTGGAAAAAAAGCTCGGTGGCCAACTTCAGTCTCTTCTCCCGGGGCATTGCGCCTTCGACATCATACCTGCTGAATCAACCCGAAAATCGTTACAAGGCCTTGGGCGTAGTGAGTCTTGCTGACGGACTGAAGGGCGAAAGCCGGAATGTGCTGCTGAACTGGCTAGGATTCCGTTAGTTGCCTTTCATTGCCCAGTTTCGTTTTGATAGCGGACAGGAACTCCGGCGCGTTACACTCAGTGTGGCCGAAAACCATGGACAGTACATCTTGCCCCCCACCAAGGTCACCGTTTGGGGTGGGGAGGATTCTGCCAGCTTATCCATCCTAGGCAAACTGTCACCTGAAATGCCTGTCAAGGGCGGCCCCGCCATGAACCGGATATTGAATGTGGACATTCCACCCGGCCGCTACCGGTTCATTCGGGTGCAAGCCGATCCGATCCGATCCCTTCCGGCATGGCATCGCGGCAAGGGCGATAAAGGCTGGGTATTCGTAGATGAGTTGTTCTTCGAATGATCCGTCGAACGCGACCGGCTCTTTCGTATCTTCACATCCTTGATCGCCCCACATTCCATACAGGAGGTACTGAACCGTATTGACATCATAGATGTCATCGGTGAATTCGTCAAACTGAAGCGAAGAGGAAACAGTCACCTGGGTCTTTGCCCTTTCCATAACGAAAAGACGCCCTCCTTTACGCTCTCCCAAACCAAAGAGCTTTACAAGTGCTTCGGTTGCGGCCGCAGCGGTAACACCATCGGATTTCTCATCGAGCATGAGAAATACTCCTATGTGGAGGCCATCCGCTGGTTGGCTACGCGCTACAACGTGGAGTTGGAAGAGACAGAAACCTCCCCTGAACAGCGCCAGCGGGCACAGCTTTCCGAGAGTCTGTTCATCCTCAACAAATTTGCGCGGGACTATTTCAGTCAACAACTCTTCGATACGGACAAGGGGCGAGACATTGCCTATTCGTACCTGGTGGAGCGCGGCTTTACCGAAGAGACGATGCGCACCTTTCAGCTGGGGTACTGTCCGGATGATCGCGATGGTTTCTCCCGGGCCGCGCTCAACGCCCAGTTCAACCCGGAGATCCTGCAGAAGAGCGGCCTCTCGGTCTTGCGCGATGACAGGCCGGTTGATAATTATCGCGGGCGCATCATCTTTCCCATTCATAACCAGAGCGGGAAGGTCATCGGCTTCGGTGCACGCGTGATCGGCAAGAACGACCGGGCTCCGAAGTACATCAACACACCGGAGAACGACCTGTACGTGAAAAGCAGGATCCTCTATGGATCCTATTTCGCCCGGCATGCCATCGACAAGCAGGACGAATGCCTGCTCGTGGAGGGTTACACCGATGTAATCTCCCTCTATCAGGCGGGTGTGGAGAATGTGGTGGCTTCCGGAGGCACCTCGCTTACAGTAGATCAGCTGCGCCTGATCAAGAAATACACATCGAATCTGACCATCATATATGATGGCGACCGGGCGGGCATCAAGGCCGCACTGCGCGGTATTGATCTGGCCCTGGAAGAGGGATTGCATGTCAATCTCGTATTGGTACCGGATGGAGAAGACCCCGACAGTTTTGTGCGCAAAGCCGGGGGCGAAGCCTTCAGAAATCATATCCGGGACAACCGCAAGGATGTTATTCTCTTCCAGCTCGAGGTGTCCATGCAGGAGGTCGGAGACGACAGCCAGAAGAAAGCCGCACTCGTCAATCAGATCGCCGAATCCATTTCACACCTCAACAAGGCAGAGGATTTCACCCGGCAGCAGGATTATATCCAGCGATCGGCAGCCCTGCTACGGATCGACGAACAGGGACTCACGAACCTTGTCAATAAGTTCATCCGCGATCGTCAGCAAAAGGAGATCCGCAAAGGCCCCCGGGAGATACCTGAACCAGATAGCATTAACCAACCGGAATCACCTGCCGCCCTACCCGAACCGATGCCCGCCTTTCTTCAGGGAGATGAGGCCCATGAGCGAGGCGTGGTCCGATCACTGATCGAATTCGGAATGAAACCATGGGACGATGATCTGACCGTCGCAGAATTCATCTTTCGGGAGATCGATGAAAACGGACTGGCAGAGATGATCGACAACAAGGACCTGGTGAAACTCATTCAGGCCTATCGTACGGAGTACGAACATGGCAATGAACCGACTACACGGCACTTCCTCTACCATCAGGATCCGGTCATGAGCCAGCTCACTGTGAGCATCATGGATACCACCCACGAAATCTCACCCCGATGGAAAGAGCTCCTGGATGCCGACCCTCCATCGAGGGAAGACCTATATAAGCCGGAAGTTCAATCTTGCATGAACTACCTGATGATCAGGAAGATACGGAAGTTAATTCAAGACAATCAGAAGGATCTCGAAAAGGCCACCTCGGATGAAGACGTCCTCCTGCTATTGAATACCCATCAGCATCTCAAGCAGATGGAGATCGAGATCACCAGGGCACGCGGCACGGTGATCTTCAAGTGATCAGTACCATCCCTCTCAAAGGCATCCCAAGATATCGATCATGGGAAGTCCGCCATTTTTTGCGTAAATTCAACCCATAACCCAGAGACTCCATGGAGAAGCAAAAGGGCTTTGATCTGACAGGAAAGGTAGCCATCATCACCGGGGCCAGTAAAGGCATCGGGGCCGCCATCGCCCGAATGTTGGGTGCGATGGGCGCCCGGGTGGTTTTGTCAAGCCGCAGGGAGGCATCCGTAACGGAACTGGCAGACAGATTCAGGACTGAAGGCATCGATGCCATCGGAATGGAGGCCCATATGGGAGATTTCGTTCAGATCGCCCGGCTGGCGGAACTTACCATCGATCATTTTGGGGGAATTGACATCGTTGTAAATAACGCAGCCATCAACCCGTCATTTGGCCCTTTACTCGACGCCGACATGCAGGCCTTCGACAAGATCCTGCAGGTCAACCTGAAGGGGCCTATGGAACTGGCCCGATGCGCACACGCATCCATGAAGTCGAGAGGTGGTGGTTCCATCATCAATATATCCAGCATTGAAGGGATCACACCCGGTCATGGGTTAGGGATGTACGGGATCAGCAAAGCAGCGCTCATCTCAGCAACCCGGGTCATGGCCAGGGAATGGGGCGTCGACCATATCCGGGCCAATGTGATCTGCCCGGGACTGGTAGAGACGAAGTTCAGTGAGGCGCTCACCTCCAATGATCGGATCCTGAAAATGGTCATGGCGCGTCAGGCGCTGCCGATGCTGGCGGCCCCGGAAGACATCGCAGGTATGGCCTGTTTCCTCGCAGCCGATGCATCTGCCTTCTGCACCGGCGGCGTTTTCACCGCCGACGGCGGATTTACCATCTGACTTATGATCGAAATATTTTCGAGTCCACGACTCAAACAGCTGCTGCCTGTCTACAGGTCATTCATTCAGGAGGAGATCATATCGCAAGAAATGCGCCTGTTGTCCATGCCATTCAAAGAAGCGGCAGTGGTCCTGGACGATCTCAGAGCAAAGGCGAAAGCATTCGGACTCTGGACGCCCTTTCTCCCTGAATCGAATGGGTCACCCGCTTTGCCCCTTCCTGCATTCGCCCAGCTCAGCGAATGGATGGCCCGCACGCCCTTCGGACACTATGTCTTCAATTGCCAGGCACCTGACATCGGAAACATGGAATTGCTGGACCGGCATGCCAGCTCATTTCAACGTCTAACATTCCTCCAACCGCTGGAGCACGGCCAGATCCGCAGCTGCTTTTCCATGACGGAACCCGGTCGAGCGGGATCCAACCCATTGCTCATGGATACAACAGCCGTGGAGGATGGAGACGAATGGGTGATCAATGGTCACAAATGGTTCACGACGGCGGCCGATGGCGCACAATTTGCGGTCGTCATGGCCATCACCGACCCGGCAGCCCCTCCCTACGAACGGGCCAGTCTGATCATCGTGCCAATAGATACGCCTGGCTTTAACCTGGTGCGGAATATCCCGGTCATGGGTGAAGCCGGTGAAGGTTACCATAGCCACGGAGAGATCCGGTACACCAATTGCAGGGTGCCGAAACACCATCTGATCGGTGTGCGCGGGTCCGGTTTCAGACTGGCACAGGAACGGCTGGGGCCGGGACGTATCCATCACTGCATGCGCTGGATCGGGATTGCCGAACGGGCCCTCGATCTGATGTGTTCCCGCGCTGTTTCCAGAAACCTTGGAAAGGATCGACTGGCAGACAGAGACACGGTCAGACATTGGATCGCCGAAAGCAGGGCCTCCATTGATGCCGCCCGCTACTATGTGCTGCATGTCGCCCATCAGATTGAAGAGGAGGACGCAAGATCTGCCCGGGATGGAATATCCGCCATTAAATTTCATGTGGCAAAGGTGATGCATGAGGTGTTGGACAGATCGATCCAGGTGCATGGTGCCCTCGGCCTGACGGAAGATACCCCACTCTCCTATTGGTACCGGCACGAACGGGGCGCCAGGATATATGACGGGCCCGATGAAGTGCATAAATCATCCCTCGCCCGCTCCATCCTGAAGAAATACGAACCCGAACAATGACATCTGCCCCATGGATGACCAAAACACAACCAGGGATGTGATGCTGGATGCCAGGGGAAAACCGGTGGACCTGCACGCGCTCCGTACCTGGCTCATCCCGCGGATACCCTTCCTCGAAGGCCCCTGGCGGATCACCCGCTTCCCCGACGGATTTTCGAATCTCACCTATCTCATCGAAGCCCCTGAAGGTGACTGCGTAATACGGACCCCGCCGCCGGGTGCCGACATCCGTTCTGCCCACGACATGGGTAGGGAATACCGGATGCTGACCGCTCTGCAGCCTCACTTTCGACAGATCCCTGATCCGCTGGCCTGTTGTGAGGATCATGATGTCATCGGCATCCCTTTCTTCGTCATGTCGAAAGTAACGGGACGCATCCACCGGCTGCGAAAGGGTCAGGAGGCGATGCCCGACCCACAGGAAATGCACGCTGTCTCATGTGCAGCCGTGGATACACTGGCACAACTGCACACCATCAATGTTCAGGGTACCCCACTCGCTGCGCTTGGTCATCCGGAGGGTTATGTCAGTCGGCAGCTGAACGGCTGGATCCGGAGATACCAGCAATCTGCCACTGATGAGATCGAAGGCATCGCCGAAACGGAAGCCTGGCTGCTTAACAACATGCCGGCAGACAACTCCGCTGCCGTCATTCACAACGACTTCAAATACGATAACCTCGTTTATACTGTTACCGGCGAACCACAAGTGGCAGCAGTGCTGGATTGGGAGATGTCCACCATCGGCGATCCCCTGATGGACCTCGGTACCACCCTGGCTTATTGGTCGGAAAGCGGGGACGATCCGGCCCTTAAGCCTTATAACCTGACCTGGCTGCCGGGTAATCTGACCCGGTCCGAACTGATCGATCGATACGCAGCGCAACGAGGAATTGAGAGACCGAACCTTTGCTTTTATCATGTGTTCGGGTGCTACAAGATCGGCGTCATTGTGCAGCAAATTTACGCCAGATACAAGCGGGGATACAGCACGGATGAGCGTTTCGCCGGTCTGGTCCACGTGCTGAAAGCCACTATCCGACAAGCGGAAAAGACCATCAGGGCCGGATATACATAAAGATCGGAAACATAAAAGATTGAATCTTATGGATACAACTTTGGCAAACATACAGCGGGTGCTCATCATCGGTGCAGGTACCATGGGGCTGAGGATCGGCCTGCAGGCGGCCTGGAGCGGTTTTGATACGATCATCCACGACATCGATCCCGCCAGTTTTGACGCCGCCAGAAAAGTCCAGCGGCGCATCATCAGGCATCTGATCGAACAGGGACTCATGGATGAAGCGGGTGCTGAAATTGCGCTGGCACGTATCCACTTTACGACCAACCTTGCGGAAGCCGCTGAGTATGCAGACCTGGTCAGCGAGTCGGTCGTTGAAGACCTGGAGATCAAACGTGCAGTTTGGCGGCAACTGGCAGGTCTCTGTCCCGCGCACACGATATTTACCACCAACACTTCCTATCTCCTACCCTCGCAGATGGCGGAAGACAGTGGTCGTCCTGAACTTTTCTGCGCCTTTCACTTCCATGATGTCTTTCACGCCAACGTCGTCGACATCATGCCACATGCCGGAACAGATCCGCGGGTATGCGAGCTCCTGATGGAGTTGGGCACCCGTCTTCGGCAAACGCCTGTTTTCGTGAAACGGGAGGCCCCGGGCTACGTCTTCAATCAGATGCTCATGGCACTGATCGGCGCGGCAGGAGCACTGGTGACCCATGATGTGGCCAGCATCGAAGATGTCGACAGAAGCTGGATGGGAAACTTTAAGATGGATATGGGCCCCTTCGGTATCCTCGATGCCATCGGATTGGATACGGCGTGGCATGTGACCCGCAACCAGCAGGATCCCAGAAGCAAGCGCTTTGCCGAATTACTTCGTTCGTATCTTGATCAGGGCAAAAAAGGCGTGAAATCCGGCGCAGGCTTCTACACCTATCCGGATCCGGCCTATCGCCAGCCCGGCTTTATCCATCCAGTCACTAAATGATCTGACAATGAAGCGCACGTATTTCGATATGAACGACATCCGTTTCCTCCTTTTCGAGGTACACGGGATCGAGGAACTGACGAGGCATCCACGGTTTGCCCACGTGGGTGGACGTGAAGAGATGGAACTCCTCCTGCAAACGGCCAGGGATATTGCCGACCGGGAGATGTTTCCCTTTTACAAGGAGATGGACAGCCAGCCTGTAGTTTATCGTGACGGAGGCGTTAGAACCCATCCTCAACTCCGGAACATATTCAGGGCGGTAGCCGATGCCGGATGGTTTGCGGCCACGACGGACTTTGAGGATGGTGGCATTCAGCTCCCCTACACCCTTTTTTCGACGGCCCACATGATCTTCGAAGCGGCGAACAACAGCGCCCAGGGCTATCTGGGCGTTTCAACAGGTGCGATCGATCTGATCACGACATTTGGCAGCGAAGAACTGAAAAAGACCTTCGTACCACCCATGATGGAAGGTCGTTGGCAGGGAACGATGGCACTAACGGAACCGCAGGCGGGCAGTTCTCTTTCAGATATCCGCACCACTGCCCGGCCGACACCCGATGGTGCCTTTCATATTTCCGGACAGAAGATCTTCATCTCCGCCGGAGAACACGAGGCCTGCGACAATTTCATCCACCTCACGCTGGCACGCATTGAAGGAGCGCCCGCAGGTACGAAGGGGATTTCGCTGTTCCTTATACCGAAGTTCCTGCCCTCAGCTGAGGGAGACCTGGTGTACAACCATGTCGAATGCGTAGCCGACTTCCAAAAGATGGGGCAGCGGGGTTACGCAACTACGCATCTCGTGTTTGGTGAAACAGGACCTACGGTCGGATACCTGGTGGGAGAAGCGCATCGTGGCCTTGCCTGCATGTTTCAGATGATGAATGCAGCCCGCATCGCCGTCGGACAAACGGCAGCGGCCATTGCCTCAGCCGCCTACCATTACAGCCTGAATTATGCCAGGGAACGCCCACAGGGCAGACATATCCTGGAAAAGGATCCGCTCAAACCACAGATCCCCATCATCAGACATGCTGATATCCGACGCATGCTGCTGGCTCAGAAATGCTTCATTGAGGGCTCTTTTTCTCTGGTCACCGAGTGTTTGAAACTCGTAGACCTGGAAAAAATCAGCGAGGGGGAAGATCAGCGGAGGGCTCGACTTTTGCTGGAATTGCTCACCCCCATCGTCAAGACCTATCCATCAGAAGAGGGCATTCGTTCCGTCAGCCAGGCTTTGCAGATCTTCGGCGGATATGGTTACACGATGGATTTCGATGCACAGCAATACTATCGTGACATACGGATCATGGCGATCTATGAAGGAACCACCGGCATCCAGTCACTCGACCTCCTGGGCCGAAAGGTTGGCATGGAATCCGGCAAAGCACTGGAATACCTGGCCCGCGAGATCAGTGTAGTCGTCGAAGCTGCCGCTCAGTATGAAGACCTCTTGCCATACGCACACCGGCTGCAGTCCGCTGCAGGCACCTGGCAGTCGGTCCTCTCGCACCTGCAGGGTTTTGCAGGCAGGGGACAACTCGATCGTTATCTCGCAGATGCCAATCTGTTCCTGGAACTGAGCAGTCTGGTCGTCATGGGATGGCAGTGGCTGAAGATGGGTGTAACCGCCTCAGGTCAATGGACAGGCGAACTCTCCTCCCGACCGCTTTCTACCAGGGAAAACTCCAGTCCATGCGTTACTTTTTCAAGTACGAACTGCCCAGGATCCATTCATTGGAGGCCACGCTAAAGGATCCGGATGCATTGACCATTTTCCGGGAAACGGAGGATCTTTTCCCCTGAGGGTTACGGATAAAGCATCTCGCCCGCAATCGGAGCCGATGCAGAGGACACCGGCCGTTGATGAGTTCAGATACCATCAATCTTTCGGACCATTGACCAGAAAATGATGGACACGTACGGCATGTCCCTTACTGCGTTCATCCTTCTGATCCGAAATACGCAGTTTCAAGGTATGCGGCCCTGATGTAAGTTCGTCTTCCAGCATGACATACCAGGGCAGATGCAGCGACTGGCTCCAGCGGGTATGCAGCTGTTTCGTACCTCTGATGCTTCCGTCGATCTCATACTCCACTACACCGGCATCCGGACCGGAAGTGATGCAGATCCCCACTCCCTTCCCCTGGAATCGGAATGTCAGTTCACTGCCCGCCTCATTGCCTTCCAGGACTGGAACGGAGACATATCGCTTTCGGGTACCCACCCCGTCATTGGGTATCCAGGAAGTATTCAACACAAATCCGTGCAGATCGGTGGCCTGCCGGATATCTGCGTAGCGACCCATCGAATAACTGGCCGGATCGATCATCTTCGGCAATCTGTGCGAACGGGGCTTAGCCTTCTCCGCTGCATCAAATGCAGCAGACATGAAAGCCCGGATGGAGCGCGCATATACACCATGCCCAAACGGAGACGGGTGGAGGTCCCGGAAATCATCTTTCCAGCTGAATTCTCCCACCCTGATCCGGTCGAAGACCTCCCTGGCCAGATGGATCGTATTGACGCGGTAGTGCTCCGCAACTCGTTCATGCTGACCGATCACTTCAGGTACAACGCCCCTTTCGTAATCAGCAAGTTTATCCGGATCCACGCAGTGCATGATAATGATATCCATGTTTGGATTCGATGTCCGGGCATGACGTATGATCCCTTCCATTCCCCGCAGCTGGTATTTAGCGGCAAATCCATTGGTCGGATCGTTGACTGCTGCTTCTTCGAAGAGCAGGTCAACAGGACCATTGACCAGAACATCCCGGCTAAATCGGAAGGCACCAGGGGTACTTCCGGTCGAGCTGATGCCCGCGTTGATAAATTCAAAGGACGTACCCGGGAATCTATCCGTCAGGTATTGGCACACACTATCTCTCCAGCCGGCCGCCTCCGTGATGGAACCGCCCATGAAGGCCACCCGACCCTTTCCTGTCTTTTTGAAGGTATGATAAGCATTTGTCAGCCCGGATCTGTTGACATGAAAGTTCGAAGGCGGGAGTACCTGTGCAAAAGATGGACCTGCCGGTAACCACAGGCAGAATAAGAGCAGGAAATGATTGATATGTCGCATGGCGATGAATGCTGGATGTTGAAAGAATACGAAATGCGGGCTTTCTGATATCAAATGTCTTCGCGCTGCACATTCGGAACTTCCAGGATGAGGTCTTCGCCGTAACAGCCGGCTGGTGTCTGATACCCTGTCTTGAAGGATCCTTCCAGTACTTTCCGGGTAATGATCAGGCTGCTGATCGCGGTGAGTGTATATCCCTCCGGACCAGTCAGTCGCGCACGCCTGCTTTCGCCCTTCGCATTGGTAACTTCGCCCCAGACCAGGCATCTTGACCGCTCCCGTCTGGCGTCATCCGGGCCTGCGGGTCTGGCCTTTATCTTCCGTATACTCCGCGCCCTGACAAAAGGAAGCCGCAGAAACCAGTTGAAGAGCCATTGATACTTCAACAGCCGGTGCGTGCCCGGCGCGATGGCCGTGTATGTTTCTATATTTGGAATGCCGGTAGTGGTATAGGCGGTGGAGACATCCCCCCAGGGGATGGTCATGGTAAATAGTTTCTTTATGCCAAAATCGACCCACATCCCTTTTTGGCCTACAGGAACGGGCACGATCCGTCCGTTGACCCTTGCAGCCCCGGGTTCCCCGGCTCCTTCCGCCATGGTGATGGCCGTTCCATGGCTCAATCCTCCACCCACAGATCCAAAGGCGAGTTTAAGGTGTGTGGCATCCGGCAACAGGTTCTTCAGATGCAGGGCAATGCAGTCTGTCGGAACAACATCGAAGCCCACACCAGACATGAACATGATGCCCGCCTCCATGGCCCTTTCATGCATTGACTTCGCACGTTCGAAAACGGCGATCTCGCCTGTAATGTCAAGATAATGGGTTCGGGTTCTGATGCAGGCCTCCATCATGGGTTTTGCCGTATGCCTGAATGGACCGGCAGCATGCAATACGACATCGACTTCAGCCAATGCACTATCCAAAGCGGCGGGATCCTCCAGGTCCAATACGCGCCATGGCAGGTTCAAGGAACTCGCCAGGGGTTCCAGTGCTTCCCTGTTGCGTCCGGCCAGCAAGGGTTTCAAACCATGATCTGAAGCAAATCGGGCGATCAGTCGGCCCGTATAACCATTGGCACCGTAGAGTAGAAATGTAGACATTTGATGGAATTGATTGAAGGAGATCCGAAGAGGAAGTTAATCATTCCGAACGGGATCACCATCAAAATCCCGCTTTTAAGAGCTGGTCGCTGTAGGAATCATGCAGGAGTTCATCGGGTTCGATCCCGAACAATTGCAGATAATGATGGCACTGGGCGCGGAGATGATCTGTGTCCAGATCACCATCCTGATCGATCGCCTCTATCTCGACGAAGCTACCGAGTCCTTTCACCTCATCCAGATGGAATTTGACATTGTCGATAAAATGGATCTCCCTCAGTTTATCCACCCTGGCAAGCACCCCAAGTGAAGCCTCCAGTAATGTTGAAAGTGAGGTGCTGTCGGGTGTTGGGTGAAGCAGTACGTCGGATGGCTTGGGGCCGGGCATGTCCGGCCGCACATAATAGATCAGTGCATTCTCGATGTTTCCCTGACGGAGCTTGAGCCTTCCCTCTTTGACCCTGAAATAGGTATCGATCTGATGATCAATGCCTATACACTCCGAACCCAATCCATTCAGGATCTTTCTGATGCGTTCAGGATCTGCGCATCTGGCCTTGATCTCTATATTTTTGATCATAGGAAATGCCCTCGTCCTGGGAACATTATAAAAACAAGTGGAAGTTGTCAGAGTATTCCCCGCATGGGGGGATGCGGTCAGACGTCACCAGCGCGCTCACCCTTATTCATCGTCAATGAGGTGGCAGTTGTGATGTCCGCACCCACAAACTCGGATTCCTGGGCCCGGGTGAACCTGACCGCGCTCCATACATGGTCCAGGCAAGTTTCGGTCATGATGTCAAATCCTTTATCCCGGATGCAACCCCAGCTGCCTTCGCGGTTGAGGTCACTTACGATCTTTGAGGCTGTTTTCGGATAGGCGATCCATAGTTTGGCTTCCTCCCGGAGGGCCGGCAATACATCTCTGAGTATTGACACCAGTTGCTGCTGGTTGATGGCGAAAATAAGGGCGAAGTCGATTTTGCGTGTGCGAAGCAGCGGGGTCACATTCTTTGCAAAAGATAGCTTCTGGAACTGCTTTTCAATGGAGGAGGGAAGACCCTGGATCAGCAGGTTTTTTTCTTCATGAAGCTGGAGTTTTTCAAACAACGATTGCATCATGACACCGAAAAGTTTAAAGAATGAGATACTAAGTTACGAAATTCTTAAAAAGAATAAAAATCTCATCCCATTATGTCAGACATTTTCATGCACTGACGATGTCATGCTGCATCCTGTCGGTCCTATTTCCGATAATATTTCATGGCCTCCTGAGCGTATTCACGCACCTTGGCGATGCGCGTGTCATCCGAGGGGTGTGTACTCAGGAATTCCGGGGGCTTCTTGCCGCCTCCAGCTACCGCCATTCGTTTCCAGAACGCTTCCGCTTCACCCGGATCATAACCCGCCATGGCCGCAAAGATCAGCCCATATCTGTCGGCTTCGAGTTCGTGTTTTCGACTGAAAGGAAGAATACCGAAGACATTGGAGGTAATTCCATACGAGCCCATGAACAGGGCTCGTGTTTCGGCAGGTTTACTGGATACGGCTGCGCCAAGGGCAATACCCCCCATTTGTTGCAAGAGTCCCTGACTCATGCGCTCGTTGCCATGCCTGGCGATGGCATGAGCAATTTCGTGGCCCATAACAACGGCCAGGGCCTGTTCGTTACCGGTGACGGGCAGTATGCCGGTATATACGACCACTTTACCACCCGGCATGCACCAGGCGTTGATATCCGGCTTGTTTACCAGGTTGAATTCCCACTCATAACCCTTCAGCAAGTCTCCTTTTCCTTCACCATCCAGGTAGGTTTGAACGGCTCTGGCAATGCGATTCCCAACCTGAGCAACCATGATCTGGTCGCGGGTAGAACCAGCGGCCACGACGGGGTTTCCCTTCAGGAATCCCCGATATTCCGTGAGTGCCATCTTCTGCACATCGGTTTCATTGAGCAAGAGCAACTGTTTCCTTCCGGTCACTGAATTCTTCTGACAGGAAATCACCGAAAAGGTCAGCAGGGTTATCAGCATCAGTCCGCATCTCATATCTGAAGGTCTTTAAGTGATCACATGCAATCATCATACCAATGAACATCCACCTGTTGTTAAAACAGCAGAAGATTTTGAAATGGCATGATCAATTGAAAAGATTGGAAGGTGTCAGCGCTCCCGACGGCGATCGCGGTACTTGAAAATGGAGGCCTTGCTTTCACATCCCCTGAGAAGTCGGGTGATGTTCTTCTGGTGGGTCAGGATCACCAACAGGGCCACGGCTACGGCGAAAATACGGTAAGTGTCGTTATCTACATTGAAGACGACAATGATGAAAACGGGAAAGGCCAGACTAGCGAGGATGGAACTCAGCGAAACGAAGCGGGTGAGGAAGAGTACCATGAGAAACACTCCAACACAACCCAGCGCAGTCAGGGGTGAAATGCCAAGGATCAATCCGAAGAGCGTAGCCACGCCTTTCCCACCTCGGAATTCAGCCCATAACGGGTAGATATGTCCGAGCACCGCTGCCAGTCCGAGTCCGATCTGGAAATTGGTGCGGGCAAAGTCGTTCTGGAGATAGTATGGCACCAGGAGGGCCAGTTTGACGGCCAAAAGCCCCTTGAGCATGTCGAAGATCATCACAAACGTGCCCCAGCGGGAGCCCAGTACCCTGAAGGTATTGGTGGCACCGGCATTGCCGCTTCCATAGTCACGAATGTCTATATTGTACAGCACTCTGCTTACCCAAACGGATGTGGGTATGGAGCCCAGCATGTACGCCAATATGACCAATGATAGTTCGTTCATCTATAAAACTTCAAGAAGGTTGGTAAACCTAGCAAAAAATAATGAAACGATAATATTCTGTTGATGCAAACATAGCATATCAATAAACAAGCACGATCCAGCCGTTCCTTTCCCGGCATATGGGCGGGTTCGGAAAGCGATGGAGAAATGCTGCTTCGATGTCCGGCCTGTCCTCCACCAACAGCCCGCTCAGCAATAGTCTGCCATCTGACTTCAACAGTTCAGACAAGCGGTCCGCGTTGGCCAGGATTACGTTCCGGTTGATATTGGCCAGGATCACATCAAAAGTTTCATTATCGGGCAGTTGGTCGGCTAGCACGAGTTCGATGCCTTTACATTTATTCACCGATAGATTCTCGCGGGCATTTTCTATGCTCCAGGTATCGTTGTCGATGGCGGTCACAGAAACCGCACCAAGTTGTGCAGCGAGGATCGCCAGTACGCCGGTACCGGTGCCAAAGTCCAGCACATGGGTCTGATGGAAAGGCACATCCAGCATGACTTCCAGCATCAGGGAGGTCGTGGCGTGATGACCTGTCCCGAAGCTCATCTTCGGCGTGATGATGATCTCGCGTGCGACCCCGTTGACCGGTTGATGGAAGGCGGATTCCCAGAGGGCATTCCAATTCTCCTCCCGAATCTCCCGAATTTCGGGTGCTGATATACTATCCGGTAACACTTCCGAGAGGCGTTGCTGATCCAGCGCACTTTGTTCGATGCATGCGAACAGCTTGTCGTGTTCTTCCCGGAATCCGTCGAAGCCGATGTCTGAGAGAATGCCGATCAGCAGGTCAGTTTCAGACGCATCCTGGGTCGTGAAGGCTAGTTCAATGTATGTCTTGTCCATAAAAAAACATCCGCCCGGAGGCGGATGTGGTATTCGTTATCGTTAATTGCGCTCGGGCCTCGGTCCGCCTCGTCCCTCGTTGTTGAAGTCGGGCTTCGGGAGCAACGCCTTCCGGGAGAGCTTGAACTTGCCGGTCTTGGGATCTACACCGATGAGTTTTACCCTCACCATGTCTCCTTCCTTCATGATGCCATCGAGACTTTCGAGGCGCTTCCAGCTGACTTCGCTGATATGAAGGAGGCCTTGCTTACCGGGGAGGAATTCCACGAAAGCGCCATAGGGCATGATCGACTTGACCTTAGCATCGTACTCCTCTCCTTCTTCGGGCATGGAGACAATACCTTTGATCCAGGCAACTGCCTTATCAATGCCTTCCTTGGCAGGGCTGAAAATGCTCACTTCGCCCTGGTTTCCGACCTCTTCGATATTGATCGTAGTAGCGGTCTCGCGCTGGATCTCCTGAATGATCTTACCCTGCGGGCCGATCACAGCTCCGATGAATTCTTTGTCGATGAATAGTTTGATCATCCGCGGAGCATGAGCCTTCACTTCGACGCGGGCGGCCGGCATGCACTCGTACATAGCATCGAGGATATGCAGACGTCCGTCGCGGGCCTGGGCCAATGCTGCGCGCATGGTATCCATGCTCAGCCCATCGATCTTGATATCCATCTGAATACCACAGATCCCCTCGCGGGTGCCGGTGACCTTGAAATCCATATCACCGAGGTGATCCTCGTCGCCGAGAATATCCGTGAGGATGGCATATTTTCCGTCGGCACGGGTGATGAGACCCATGGCAACGCCACCGACGTGCTTTGGAATGGGCACGCCCGCATCCATCAGGGCGAGTGAGCCAGCGCAGACGGTAGCCATGGAAGAAGAACCATTGGATTCGAGGATATCGCTCACCACACGCACTGTGTAAGCATAATCGCTTCCAGGCATCATCTGCTTCAGTGAACGCATGGCAAGGTTGCCGTGCCCAACTTCCCGGCGACCGGGTCCGCGCAGGAATTTCACTTCACCGGTAGAATAGGGCGGGAAGTTGTAATGCAGGATGAACTTGCTGTATTCGGATTTCGCGGCGCTCTCTACCAGGAGTTCGTCCAGCGGAGTGCCGAAGGTTACCGTTGTGAGCGACTGGGTTTCTCCGCGGGTGAACAGTGCGACACCATGAGGTGAAGGCAAACAGTCAACCTCCATATTGAGCGGGCGAACCTGGTCGAGCCTGCGGCCGTCGAGTCTGATGCGGTCATCCACAATGACATCACGCACGACCTCCCATTTCAGGTCTTCGAAATATTTCTTGGCGAGCTTTTTGTCGATGTCCGAAAGTTCTGCACCCAGGGATTCGATCGTCCCTTTCTTCAGTTTATCGAAGGCTTCGGTCCGCGCATTCTTGGAACTGGCAGACCTTGCGATCTCCGCTACGCGAGCACCGGCAAAATCATTCACCTTTTGCTTGATCGACTCGTTCTGTGCAGGGCGAGGATAGTCGCGCATGGCCTTGATGCCGACCTTTTCACGCAGTTCCTCCTGCGCCCGGATCTGGGTGCGGATGGCATCGTGCCCAATTTCAAGGGCTTTAATAAAGTCCTCTTCTGTGCACTCCTTAGACTCACCCTCCACCATCATAAGGTTCCTTGAGGTGGCGCCGATCATGAAGTCCATATCGGCATTTGCGAGTTGTGTGCGGGAAGGATTGACGATATAAGATCCTTCAACGCGTGCGACACGCACTTCGGAGATGATCTCCTTGATGGGAATGTCAGAAACAGCCAGTGCTGCGGAGGCCGCCAGACAGGCGAGAGAATCCGGCATGACCTCGGGGTCACTTGAGATAAGTGTTATAACCACCTGAACATCACACAGATAATCTTCGGGAAAGAGTGGACGAAGTGCCCTGTCCACCAGACGACTGATGAGTACTTCAGAATCCGTGAGCCTGCCTTCGCGCTTGAAGAAGGAGCCGGGGATACGTCCTGCGGAGGCAAATTTCTCCATGTAATCCACGGAGAGGGGGAAGAAGTCCTGACCTTCCTTGGGTTCTTTGTTGGCGCAAACGGTGGCGAGCAACATGCAATTGCCCTGGCTGACGGTGACCGCTCCATCTGCCTGACGGGCGAGCCGCCCTGTCTCGATGGAAATGACCTGACCGTTCCCTAGGTCAATCTTCGATTGAATGGGTTGTGTTAACATCTGTTTGTTTTTGGGGATGCGCTTAAAAGCCGAAACCCAACTTTTCAGTTGGGATCAGACATTTTCAGCGAAATGATTACTTCCTGAGACCAAGCCTTTCAAGCAGGGCACGGTATCCCGTGATGTTGTGCTTGTTGAGGTACATCAGGAGGCGCTTGCGCTGGCCAACCATGGCCATCAGACCCCTGTGCGAAGAAAAATCTTTCTTATTCTTCTGCAGGTGCTGTGAAATGTGATTGATCCGTTCAGTGAGGAGGGCGATCTGTCCTTCGATGGAGCCTGTGTTTTTGGCATCACCGCCGAATTCGGCGAAGATCCTGGACTTTTTCTCAGTAGTGATAGTTGACATCTCAGTTTTTTTGCATCCAGTTACGTCTATATATATTTCGGGTGCAAAGGTATGAAAAAAAACAATGGGAAAAATCCCGGGCACAAATTACCCGGGAACGCATCTGGCATCTTTTAGGACATATGCTTAAGGTTCATGGCATATAGTACGCAAAAGATAATGCCGATAATGCCGCTGAGAGCCCCCATGAGTACACCGATGAAATTGGCCATACCGAATACAAGAAAAGGCGCAACGACGGTGATCCCTGTTCCGAACACATAGAGCCAGAAGCCTTTTTTGTTCAACTGGAACATAAGGAAAGCGCCACCCAGGGTGATGACTGCGGCCATGAGACCGAACAAAGCGTTCTTCTTGATCTTCACAGGATCGCTCAGTTCACGGGCGCCCGCAAGCATTTTGTTGGCGATCTCGGCACCCGGCTCATCCGCCCCCTGCAACTCGATCTGGCTGGTGGCGCTGTCGAGGGCCGAGGAAACAACGGAGGCAGCGGTATCCGCCTGGCGGTAGGTGCTGATGTTGTTGAGTATGGACCAACCGCTGCCAATGAAGGTCAAAATGCAGAGGACGGTCAGGAAGGTCGGCCTGACGGGGGTAGCAGGCGGGTTCAGTTGATCGTTTTCCATGCTGTTTTTTTTTCGAACTTACGGAAATTCGCGTTAATCTCACCATGTCAATGACCGCAGTCAAGGGTGCTCACATGCCCTTTACGGCGAATGCGTTAACTTGGGCTTTTCAGCGCACCCTCGTGAAGCACATTATTTTTACCGTCACCAATGATCTCTGCCATGATCAGCGCATGATCAGGATCTGTCGCACCCTCTGCGAAGCGGGATATGATGTCACCCTGATCGGGCGTAAAAAGCGTAACGCTCCTCCCCTGCCGGCCCAGCCCTTTCGGCAGATTCGGCTTCGCAGCTTATGGGAGCGCGGCTTTCTGTTTTACCTTACCTACAATATCCAACTCCTTTTCCAACTCCTGTTCATGCGGGCGGAGGTCCTCTGCGCAATCGACCTGGACACCATCCTTCCGGTATGGTGTGTATCCAGACTCCGAAACAAGACCCGGGTCTTTGATGCGCATGAGTGGTTTTGCGAGATGCAGGAACTGCAGCAACGACCCCTGGTCAGAAATATCTGGAAGCGGATCGAAAGGTTCGCACTACCAGATTTCAGGAACGGATATACCGTCAGTCCGGGCATTGTATCGCTGATCCGAAGCGAATACGGACACAATTACGAACTCGTCCGAAATATCCCGCTGCTAAGGCATGATGCATGGGTTGAACAAAAGGAAAAGTTCATCATCTATCAGGGGGCCGTAAATGAAGGGCGCTGCTTCGAAACGCTCATACCTGCCATGCGGCGTGTCAAATGGCCGCTGTTGATCTACGGAGATGGAAATTTCATCGAACAAACAAGAGCGCTTATCCGGCAATACGGACTGGAGGACAAGGTCAGGCTGATGGGTACTCGATACCCGGATGAGCTCCGACAACTGACCCCATCTGCATCCATCGGCATCAGTCTCTTCGATGATACCTCTCTCCACAACCGGGTGTCCCTGGCAAACCGGTTCTTCGACTTCATACATGCGGGGGTTCCTCAGATCTGCAGCGACCTGCCGGCATACCGTGAGATCAATGATCGCTACGACATCGCGCTGATGGTAGGACCAACCACAGAGGATAATATTGCTTCGGCATTGAACAAACTCATCAGCGATGAGTTACTCTATGTTAGATTGTCGACCAACTGTCAGCGGGCCGCAAGGGACCTGAACTGGCAACATGAGCAGGAAGTTCTCCGAACATTCTACGGCTCATTGAAACCATAACATGAAACAGCTTCACATCGTATGCCTGGACGTCCCCTACCCACCCGATTACGGCGGGGCCGGAGAAATGTTCCATAAGATCAGGGCACTTCATGCAGAGGGCGTCCTGATCCACCTGCATGTATTCGAATACGGAAGAGGCGTTCAACCGGTACTGGAGTCGCTTTGCGCTTCCGTACACTACTACTCCCGCATGGAAGGTCATAAAGGCCTGTCCATGAAACTCCCCTACATCGTGACCTCGCGTGCCAATCCGGAACTCCTCGAGCGGCTTTCGATGGATCGGCATCCCATCCTGTTCGAAGGCGTTCACACCACTTTCCACCTGCACAGCGGGGCGTTGAAAGGCCGGAAATGCTTTGTACGCCTGCACAACCTTGAGCACGAGTACTACAGCATGCTTGCCCGGAACACGCGTTCGCCGCTGAAGGCTTTCTATTATTTGTTCGAAAGCAGACTGCTGAAGAAATATGAGGCGGAGCTGGATGGAAAGGCGGTGTTACTGACCCTTACCGATCGTGAGCGACAGGCTTTCAGTGCCTGCTGTCCGAATACCGATATCCGCTGTCTGCCTCCATTCACCGGCATCGATCAGACAGACATAGAAAGCGGGGTCGGTAATTTCTGCCTGTACCATGGAAACCTTTCGGTACCCGAAAATGAACGGGCGGCAGCCTGGCTGCTCAGGAATGTATTTCTCCGCCTGAAAATCCCGCTGGTGATCGCCGGTCGAAAACCTTCTCCTTACCTGGTGCGCCTCGCCCATCGCTGGCCACACACCTGCATCGTAGCGAATCCCTCTGAAAAAGAACTGAACGACCTGATCCGCAAGGCACAGGTGCACGTACTTCCGTCCCTGTCAGGGACTGGCATCAAATTCAAGCTGCTGAACGCCGCCTTCAAAGGTCGGCACATCGTATGCAATGAGCGGATGGTGCAGGGTACAGGCCTTGAACCCGCCTGTCATATCGCTGGGTCGGCAGAGGCCTTCGGATCGATCGTGATGCAGCTGTTCAGAAAACCTTTCGACGAAGATGAGGTGATGCTCAGAGAGCATCTCCGTAAGACGCTGATGGATCCTCAGGTTCAGGCCCGGCAGCTTATTTCGTGGATATGGTGACATGATCCATGACCCGACCTGATTCCGTTCGGATCGTGCGTGCAGGAAACTTGCGTATCACAGAATAATCATGAGTAGCCATGACAATGGCCGTACCATAGTCACGGCAGATCTGGAACAACAACTGCATGATCTCCTCCGAAGTTTCAGGATCCAGATTACCGGTAGGCTCATCCGCCAGGATAAGTTTTGGTGAGTTCAGCAACGCGCGCGCGATATCCACCCGCTGCTGTTCGCCACCTGAAAGTTCGAAAGGAAATTTAAATCCCTTGGTCCGTAATCCAACCTTCGCCAGCACATCGTTGATCTTTTCCTCCATCTGCTTTCGGTTCTTCCAACCGGTCGCTTCGAGCACAAACATCAGATTCTCCATCACATTCCGGTCAGTCAGCAGCTGGAAGTCCTGGAACACAATGCCGATCGTACGCCTCAGGAAGGGCACAGTCTTCCATGTCAGCGTCTTGAGGTCGTAGCCCGCCACCATACCCTCACCCTCCCGGAGTTCGAGTTCGCCGTAAAGTGTTTTCAGGAGGCTGGACTTACCGGTACCCGTCTTGCCGACGAGGTAAACGAATTCGCTGCGCTGGACGGTGATGTCCACTTCACGCAGGACGAGCGATTGTCCCTGATAGATATTGGCCTTGCGAAGCTGCAGGACGGTTTCAGGCATGTGACAAGGTTTGATGCAAAGGTAAGGATCCCATCGGGAAGGAATGTTGCCGGCGACTCATTTCAGGCGGTAATCCATACGAATGGTGATGGAGGCTGTTTTATGTTTATCGCTCGTATTGAAAGCGCCGCCATAGCTGTAATCCTCGTTCGAATTCTTTCCGGTGATCTGGAACACGCCCATGTCGGCCCGTTTGAGCCGCTCGAGCCGGCTGTCGACACTACTGGCGATGGTTTCCGCACGTTTGCGGGCATCTGCGGATGCCTTGGCGAGCAGATCCATCTTCAGGGATGAGAGGCGGGTGTAGAAATACAGCGGCTCTTCGCTCTGGAATTCGATGCCGGTCTGGATGAGTTCCGTCACCTCCCGGGACACGGATTCGATCCGTTCGAGGTCGGTCGACTGGATCTTCACCCGCTGGGTGAGCCGGTAACCAGAGAACACGCTGCTGGCGTTACCCCGGCTGTCGATGGTCTGGTCGAATTCTTTTTCGATGCTGACAGATGAAAAAACCATGGCGGTATCCTGGATCTTTTTTCCGCTGAAATAGGCACGTATGGCCTTTTCATCAGCCTTCAGCAAGGCGTAGGCATCCCTGAGATCCATACTCTTGCGCTGAAAGCTGCCCTGCCAGACGATCAGGTCACTGGTGAAATCGACTTCAGCCAGGCCGACGACGGAGATCTCTTCGGCAGACTTGAATCGATATTTGTACGCGTTGGAAAGGATAAGTGCCGTGAGGATGGCAGTGACGCCGATGCTCAGGGGTGTCAGGTATTGTTTCATGCCCGGGTGTTTAGGTGACGAAGATTGATGTTTTTTTTCAATTTGGATTTCAATCGCGCAACATTAACATACCCATCACGAATACCGGTGTTGTAATGGACCATGGAAGTCGCCCAAAGTGGCGTATTTTGCGTCAAATCGTCGGATTGAAACTATCGATATGGTCCATCGGCAAATCGCATGAACCCTACGTCCGCAGTGGCGTGGAGGATTTCAGCACACGCCTGAACCGTTACTTCCCGGCAGAGTGGAACATCATCCCGGTGCCGAAGAACGCAGGGATGCTCAGTGCGCAGGGCCTCCGGATCAGCGAGGGCAAAACAATACTGGACTGGTTGCAGAAGGATGATTTCCTGGTAGCCCTTGATGAACGGGGGAAGGAGATGGACTCTGTCCGGCTGGCCGACTTCCTGCAGCTCCGTGCCAATGAAAGCACGCGCCGGCTGGTGTTCCTCATTGGCGGAGCTTATGGCATAGATGCGCAAGTGCTCCGCCGCGCCAACCTGGTTTGGTCTCTTTCGAAACTCACCTTCCCGCATCAGCTGGTACGCCTGATCCTGACCGAACAACTCTACCGCGCCTGCACGATCTTGCGGAACGAAAAATATCATCACGCCTGAAAACACGCTCCGGAATATGTCGATCACCCTGGCCATCATCCTGTTCACCTGTGTTGTCTCTTTTCCCGCCTTCGGCAACACGAAGTTGCAGAACGATCTGCTTTTCTGGCCTTATGTTATGGATCGTCGCGGACAGTATTACAGGTTTCTGACGGGTGGACTGATCCACGCAGACCTGATGCATTTAATGTTCAATATGGTATCGCTGTACTCATTCGGACTGGCGGTCGAGGAGATTCTTTTCCCCGCCATTTTCGGTACGGATGCCCGTCTGCTTTATATTTTGCTGTATGTTCTGGCCATCGTATTTGCAGGGATCCCCGACTATTTCAATCATCGCCGACATGCGCACTACCGCGCCCTCGGGGCATCGGGGGCCGTATCCGGCGTGATCTATGCCGCGATCATGATCGTGCCGAACATGCCCATCAGATTCTTCTTCTTTCCGATCGATATTCCGGGGTACCTGTTCGGTTTCGCCTATCTCGCCATGTCCTATTATATGGCCAAACGGGGCGGAGACAATATCGGGCACAGTGCGCATTTCTGGGGGGCGGTATTTGGTCTGGCGTTCACGGCGCTGGCGGCCAGGATGATCGCGCACAAGGATCTGATCGGCTCCTTCATCCACCACGTACTGCCGGGTTGAGCGACTCCTGATCGCTGCGCCGCAGATTGATCCTCAGTAATTGATCTTTTCCGGGCCTTACCTTGAATCTTCCATCGATCCGTTTGCCGAGGACCCACAGGATCCTGCGGTCAGATTCCAGCACCCATGTACGTTCCTTATCGGGCAGGCTGGTCTTTTCATCGATCAGAAACCTAGCAACCTTCTTCTTTTTCATCATCCCGAGGGGATAGAAATAATCCCCCTTGCCCCATCTTCTCAGGATCACCGGGAACCTGATCTCAGACAGGTCGAGCCAAACCGTATCACTACCTCTTGGCAACTCCCCTTCCGGCCGGTCGATGCATTCCCATTCGAGGGTGCCAAGGGGAAACTCCAGGCTCCCGCTTTGATCTTCCAGCAGCAATACGGGCGTGGTGACGGCATCGAGCGGGTGTATCAACAACCAGTTCCTGTGTCTGACGATGCGATGGGTATCCGAAGCCATCCAGCGGCCGGAGGGCAGATCCAGCAGCCTGACAGCCTCTGAAACTTGAGCCGCCGTAAAACCTCGTCCCTGGATCATCTCCCAGAGGACGCTCTCCGCAAAACCTGTCGCACGCAGGCCCTC
>JAJTFQ010000123.1 GCA_021299955.1 Chitinophagaceae bacterium | reverse complement strand
GTCACGGTCGGAGATGAACAGATATCCTGCCCGGATGCCTTTCTGCAGAACGGCATCCAGTGCGCGCGACTCATCCACGCCGGACGGGAAATCCTGGTACCCCCACTCGATGGCCAACTTGTCCCAGGCACCGATCCCCTTGGCATATGCTGAAGTAAGATCCAATCCGCCCCGGCCATCCACCTTGACGACCGGATGCGGATAATCCATCACACTGGCGCGATCATTTACACTCGATGCATAATTGTGCATCAATCCCAGCGTATGTCCGACCTCATGGGCAGACAATTGTTCCAGCCGGTCAAGCGACATCTTCAACAACGGATCTTCTGCACCCGACTTCCCATCCGGCCATCCCAGCAAGGCCTGGGCGATGAGGTAATCCTGCCTGACCCGCAGCGATCCAAGGGATACCTGTCCCTTGATGATCTCTCCGGTACGCGGATCGACGACTGAAGCACCATAACTCCAGCCGCGGGTCGAGCGATGCACCCAGTTGATGACATTGTAGCGGATGTCCATCGGGTCGGCGCTGTCAGGCAACATCTTCACCTGAAAGGCATTTCGGTATCCGGCGGCAGCAAAGGCCTGGTCCCACCAGGCAGCACCCTTCAGCAGTGCAGTTCGGATCGGCTCGGGGGTGCCGTTATCGAGATAATATATAATGGGTTTGACGGGATCGCTGATCGTGGCCTTTGGATCCTTCTTCTCCAACCGATGACGGATGGCCAGCTGCTTGCCGATGGGGGTTGCGACCGGTGAGGCATAGTCGAAATAGGAGGTGGGAATGAACCCGCTGCGCGGATCGAATGTACGCGGACGAAAACCATTGTCCGGCAGTTGCACAAAGGAATGATGCATGCGAAGCGTGATCGCTTCCGGTGAAGGCACGACGTTGCGCAACATCTCACCCGTTATGCCATCCGCATTCACCAGGGTGATCGAAGCCTCCATCTCTGTATTCAACGGGAAGTTGCGCGTACCCTCCGGCTCAAGTATCGAACGGTTCCGGTCGAGGGTATAATTCCCCTGCTGCATCCTGCGAATACGATTGGCGGCCTGCATGGCATCCCGGGTGAGGAATTCAGTGAGGTCGATCAGCACTTTTCCGTCCGTCTCGGCTTCTACCTGAAATCCCCATAAGACGGAACGCGCAAACGACTGTCTAACCGCGCGCCGCTCCAATGGATCGTCACTGACCGCCCGGAATTCGTAATTGGGCTCCGTCATCAGCACCTTGCGACCGCTGCGCTGGAACGACACCACCCGTCCGCCGCCGAGCAACCCCCGATCCAGGCCAATGTCATTGGAGCCCAGGCCACCGGGCATGGACATCACATATAGAAACTCTGCATCGAATTGATCGATCTGCAACCACAACTTTCCGGCACCGGGTTCAAAATAGATAGGGAATAATCCGTTCATCCGCTGCATGCCCGTTGTTTTTTCTGCAATGCCCGGCAGTTTCTGGGCCCGGATGAACAAAGGCAACAGAAGGATGAACATCAGCAACTTATTCATGTTTGACATATTTTCAGTATAACCCTACCCGATAAGGAGTAAACAGATAAAAAATGTTTAAAGATTAAGGGAAGTTCATGAAAAAAGGTGAATTTTATTGCTGAAATGGCTATAAATCAGGGTTGAACGGAAAGCGCCTGTCTGAATAATGCAATAATTTTGAGCCCGGATCTCGCACAAGGCAGGTCAGCAGCATCCTTTCGAACATACATCCTTTCAAATTCGATTCTGCTACACAGAAACAACTCAAAGTGACCTCCGTACGGAATCGCCTGAGCAAATAGGCGGACCCCGGAAACAACAAACTATTCCGTTATCCTTACCCATCTATAAAAAACACCATACCAGAACTAATGTGCGGCATTACCGGAATATGGCATCTTGAAGATCAAAAAATACTTCCCGACAGGT
This sequence comes from Chitinophagaceae bacterium, assembly GCA_021299955.1. Classification (GTDB taxonomy): domain Bacteria; phylum Bacteroidota; class Bacteroidia; order Chitinophagales; family Chitinophagaceae; genus Pollutibacter. The sequence goes on along the minus strand of JAJTFQ010000123.1, from coordinate 5,198 downwards.
TCGCGGCAATGACGAATACACTTCGTCACCGGGGTCCGGACGATGAAGGGTATGTCTTTTTCAACACGGCGAACGGAAGTTACCGTCATCTGCATGGAAATGAGACCACGCCAGATGTCCGGACAGGAACGGACCATGTTTCGACCTACCGGGAAGCAGACCTGGCTTTTGGTTTCAGACGATTGTCCATTGTCGACCTCTCTGCGCATGGCCATCAGCCGATGACAGACCTGTCAGGCAGATACCACATCGTCTTCAACGGTGAGATCTACAATTATAAGGCATTGCGCAGGGAACTGGAAAACGCAGGATTCCGGTTTCAATCCAATACCGATACCGAAGTCATACTCTACGCATACCGACAGTGGGGAGAGGATTGCCTCTACCGGTTCAACGGAATGTGGGCCTTTGCCATTTATGATACGGAAGCAGGTTCCCTGTTCCTCGCGCGCGATAGATTCGGAGTGAAGCCCCTGTACTATGCACATACAGAGCGACGGTCCTTTATGTTTGCCTCGGAGATCAAAGCCCTCCTCAAAGCCGGACATGATTTCCGACCCAATCACGACGCCATCTTCGATTTCTTCTACCGGGAAATGACCGACCACAAGGCCTCCACATTCTTTGGAGGGATCCGGCAACTGGAACCTGGCATGAAGATCAGACTATCCCGTCAAGGCTCCTTCGAATGCGCCAAATGGTACCATCTTCCGACCCGGCAAATTGAATCGGATTTCGGCAAGGCCTGCCTCGAGTTCAGAGCATTGCTCGAAGATGCCATCAACCTCAGACAACAATGTGATGTACCCTTCGGATACACCCTGAGTGGAGGGGTAGACTCCTCTGCCATCGTGTGCACCGCCGCCAACCATCGAAACATCAGTTCTGACATCACCTTTTCACTGGTGTTTCCGGGTAAGCCGGAGGATGAATCCGGCTATATCCGCGAAGTGATCCGGCGAACAGGTTTCCAATCCCTCACCATCTCGGCTACACCGGATGACCTGGAGCGGGATCTTGATCATTTTGTGCTTCATCAGGAGGAGCCTTTCGGGTTTCTCTCCTATTATGGGGAATATCGACTGCGTGAACTGATCCGCCAATCCGGCATCACGGTCACACTCGAAGGACAGGGGGCAGATGAGATCATCACGGGTTATAAAAGCCTTATCCCCTTCTATTTCGAATCCCTTGTAAGGGACGGAAAGTTCCTCCAACTCCACCGTGAAACCGGACTCTTCTCCCATATGGGTCCGTTTTCCGCCAGATTGGCGACAACAGATACCTGGAAAAAGATGATCAACAGATCCGTCATGGTCGATCAAAATGCCGTGCCATTTATCCGTGGGGAAGTACTGGCAAGCAATGACGCAGTCTGGAAATGGAAATCAACACTGGGACTTGAGGACCGGATGATCGATATGCTTACGAAATCCTCCATCCCGGAGCAACTGAACAGAGCCGATAAAAGCAGCATGGCCTTTTCCACGGAGTCGAGGTTCCCTTTTCTGGACTACCGACTGGTGGAATTGGCGTTGTCAATGCCCTACGACTACAAAATTCACAACGGAGTAACCAAGCGTATCCTGCGGGAATGTCTCCGGGAATGTCTTCCGGATGCGATCTATCATCGAAAGGACAAGATCGGATTTGCCGTTCCTGTGCGAAACTGGATCAATGAAAGGCTGCATCGAAAAATCCTGGAGCAGGTTGCAGATGCCAGGCTTCCGTTCATTGATACAGATGCATTCCTGAATACCTACTCCAGTCGCGAAAAGATCGATTGGAACTTCTGGAAGATAGGCTCCGTCGGCCTCTGGCATCATGCATTCAGCCGGGGACACGCCTTCAGCGAGTAAATGACGACATCCGGGATGTCAGAAATTCTCGGTCACTCTTTCAAGATTCCAATCTGTAGCAGGCCTGAAAAATCCGTGGGTCCAGGTTTGATTGTATCCCTCGCGATCGCCATACGAAATGTTCAACACCTCGAAACTCAGTATGTTTTCGAGATACGCATAGGTCGTACCATCGGCCTTATGGGCACCGAGCGTCAGAAAATAAATGCCCGGCTGTAGTCGGTTTTCGATCTCCGCCTTCATGGCATATACGCCCGTTTCGAGCGTATGATATCCATAATTTGACCAGTTGCTTTGTGAGAGCGTTATCTCAACCCCTTCTCTGGAGTGTATTTTGATGTCAAAGAAGAAATTCCTCAAAGGCACCATGCATTCGAAGGTGAAATTTATGGAAACCGGCGCATCAAATGGAATGGCATTGATCTGGTCCGTGTGAATGCTTTTGACCTCAAGCGATCGGAAATATGCCTCCCCCGTGGCCAGCAGATGCATATCATTGGTGATCGCATCATAATGGGAACTGCGAACCGCTGAATTCAGATACCTGTTGATCACGTGGTCGACCGGGCCGTTTTCGATGATACGCCCACGGTCCAACAGTAACCCTGTGCGACAAAGAGATTTCACGGAAGCCATGTTATGGCTGACGAAGATGACGGTCCTCCCCTGTTGGCTGGACACATTCTTCATCTTGCCCAGGCACTTATTCTGGAAATCAGCATCCCCGACGGCGAGCACTTCATCGACGATGAGGATCTCGCTTTCGAGATGTGCCGCGACGGCGAAGGCCAGACGTACATACATCCCGCTGCTGTAGCGTTTGACGGGGGTATCGATGTAACGCTCCACTTCGCTGTAATCCACGATCTCATCGAACCGCCGACGGATCTCGCGCTTGCGCATACCCAGTATGGCTCCATTGAGATAAATATTCTCTCTTCCGGTAAGTTCGGGATGAAAGCCGGTGCCAACTTCCAGCAAAGAGGCGATCCTACCGCGGATCCTGATCTCCCCGGTGGTGGGATGGGTGACGCGAGACAATAGTTTCAGGAGGGTGCTCTTTCCGGAACCATTTTTGCCAATGATGGCGACCGCTTCACCCTCACGAATGGAGAAGTCCAAGTCCTGGAGACTATAAACGACATCTCCCGTTCCTTTCACGGCCCGGTCATTCAGCTGACCAACCTTGAGAAACGGATCCGGCTTGCCCATCATCCTGGCCACCATTCGGTGAAGATCGCGGCTGAGGGTTCCGGTGCCTATTTCACCCAGCCTGTACAGTTTAGAGACATTGCTGACTTCAATGACGTTTTCCACCATGATCCCCGTTGAAAAGATTCCTTGTAACCAACTTTACCATTCCACCACACCTGCCGAGGCTGAGCAAATGTAAAGAAAAAGACAAACCACTCCCTCCAAGCATGGCGTATGAACCGAGATCCAAATTTTGCGATCGCAGATAAATTCAGTATTTTTGTAATATCACTTCGAAGATCAGGCAATCTGCTGATTTTCAACATCCTCAGTTTCCTCCACATACTTTGGAGGCGTCCAACCTCGTTTCACAAAAAGAGTAGTTACCAGACTGCCGGCCGCCCGTGCTTTGATTTGGCATTATTTATGTATATTTTGTAATCCGTATGCGTCCAATCATCTTGTTGACCCTCATTTCGACACTGGTTAGCTGTCCCAGGATATGGGCTGCCGTTGCGTCGCCGGAGGAAACAGGCCTACGCAATAGAATGGCTGACAAGGGTATGAGGCCGCCCGGGTCAGATGCATACGTCAGCCCCTCATTCTCCGTTACGAATATCTGCCAGTTCCAGCATGCCACTTTCGTCGCGGTTCCGGACTTCCCCGTCGCCAGCAATCCCTACAACCGGGTGAAATGGGAGATGGGAGACGGCACCACCTACAACCTTACATTGCCGCCTGGTCCGCCGCCGGCAACTTTCAACTGGATGCACACGCTGCACAGGTACCAACTCCCGGGCAATTACACGGTGACGATGACCCTGTATTTTCCGAACAACACCTTCCGGTCGTTCTCCAATGTCATCACCGCGAACCCGCAGCCTGAACGGCCAGCGACCACCCGAAAGCTCGATTTCTGCATGGGGGTTACAACGACCCCGCTCACCGCAACCCCCGCACCGGGTAATAACATTCTGTGGTACGCCGAGGGCCCCACAGGCGTCTATAAGCTACCTAGCGCGCCCACGCCATCCACGGCCAACATCGGATTCACACAATACAGGGTGACGCAGATCACGCCGCTGGGCTGCGAGAGCTATGAAGATACCGTCACGGTTACCATTTCTACGATGCCCGCAGCCCCCACCGTGGTCTCCCCGGTGAAATACTGCGAGGGTGCTACCCCGGTTTCGCTGCAATCTTCCGTCACGATCCCCACCGGCACCTCCATTCGTTGGTATGACAGCAACGATCCTGCCTCAGCCCTTCTTCCCACCGCCCCCACCCCGGGAACGGCGGCCACAAATGTTCCGGGCCGCAGTTATTTCGCGAGCCTGGTCAGTCTGGCGGGTTGCGGCGAAGGCCCGAGGTCTCAGATATCAGTGGTCGTGCATCCAAAACCTGCGGCTCCTACTGCCCCGGCGGTGAATACATGCAAGGATGCGACCGGCGTGTTTCTCCCCACCCTGACCCCGATCGCAGGGCATGTCCTGCACTGGTGGGGGACGGACGCCACCGGCGGAAGCTGGACCTTCACAGCCAGGGTGCCTTCTACCAATACCATAGGCACCGTTAATTATTACGTCAGTCAGTGGCAACAGTCGACAGGATGTGAAAGCGACCGGACCCTCATTCCCGTTACGACCCATCCTGTTCCGACTGCCTCTATCAGTGGCGGAGCGACGGTATGTATGCAGGCGCCTGAGCCTTTACTGAAGTTCACCGGCATCAATGGCACGGCCCCCTACCGCTTTGCCTACAAGATCGACGGCGGGGCTGTGCAGCAGATCCAGACCACCGGTACCGGAAACGAAGTGAGCCTGCCGATCCCCACCTCGGCGGCGGGCAACAAGACCTTTGAACTGATGGGTGTGCTGGATGCGAACACATGCGGCCAGATACAGAGTGGTCAGGCCATCTTCCAGGTGCGCCCCAATCCTGCCGCAACCATCTCCGGTGCTACCGAGATCTGCGAAGGTTCCCCCTCGCCTTCCATCCAACTTTCCGCCTCCAACGGAAAGGCCCCTTACACCTTTACCTACCGGATCAACAGCGGAGCGGAAGTGAATGTCGTCTCCGTGAATGGCACCGGAAACCAGACGCTTGCCGTCCCGACGGCCACTGCAGGTGATTTCATCTACCGGC
>JAJTFQ010000122.1 GCA_021299955.1 Chitinophagaceae bacterium | reverse complement strand
CCTTGCGTTCGATCAGGTCGATGAGGCGTCCGGGTGTGGCGACGACGATCTGCGGGCCCTTCCTGAGATCGCGGATCTGTTCGCCGATCGAGGCTCCGCCGTAGACGGCCGTAACCTGAATGCCTGTGAGATGTTTGCTATAATTGTGCAGGTCCTTGGTGGTCTGCATGCAGAGTTCACGAGTGGGGCAGATGGCCAGGGCCTGAGCGTGGCGCAGCGAAGGGTTGACCAGTTGCAGGAGCGGCAAGCCAAAGGCAGCGGTTTTTCCGGTGCCTGTTTGCGCCAGTCCCACGAAATCCTTCGTGCCGGCCAGGAGTACGGGGATGGCTTTCTGCTGAATGGGGGTAGGCTCTGTAAAGCCCAGGGAGGTGATCGATTTCAGCAGTTCTTCCCCGATGCCCAGCGATTCAAATGACATGTATGTTAATAGTTTACGTGAAGGTAGCCCGAATCTGTGAAAGATCCGGTGACGGATGTCCCGGCTGCCGACATTGCAAATCGGCGGATATCCCGTCAGATAAAAAAAGAGCTGCCCCGCAGGACGGGGCAGCTGTAACGATGGCAATGCCTGTCGTCAATTACTTGGCAGCAGCAGCGGTGTCAACGGCAGCAGCAGCAGTGTCAACAGCAGCAGCAGCGGTGTCAACGGCAACAGCAGCAGCAGTATCAACAGCAGCAGCAGTGGTGTCAACAGCTTCGGTCTTTTCGCCGGAACCGCAAGAAGCGAGGAATCCGATGGCGAGGATGGCGAGGATCTTCTTCATTTTCTTTGTTTTTAAAAAGGTTTGGTTGAGATTCACAGATTAATACGAAAAGTGAAAGAAGGTAACCCGGGTGAACGAAAAATTTTTTTTTTCGTTGCTTTGGGTTACAAAAGACCGGATACCAGTATTAAACAAAACAGGTGAGCAAGACCGAAAGAGACCAGATCCTACTGAAAGCACTGGCGCAGAACGATAAGGAAGCGATACAGACCATCTATCGCGAAAACTACAGCCTTGTCCAACATCTGGTGATCCATAACAATGGATCGGAAGATGATGCACGGGATGTGTTCCAGGAAGGTCTTATCGTGCTTTTCGAGAAATCGAAATCTGAGGATTTCGAACTCAACTGCCAGATCAGGACCTATATATATTCGGTCTGTCGGCGCATCTGGCTCAAGAAGCTTCAATATCTGCGACGATTCGAAACGCAGGTTGAGATGCTGGAGGAGACGGTTTCGGTGGAGGATGATATCGAGGCCCATGACAAGCTCAATGCCCAGTACGGGATCATGAAGGCAGCCATGGGCAAAATCGGGGAGCCTTGCAAAAGCCTGCTGGAAGCGTTTTATGTGCATCAAAAATCGATGACCGAGATATCCTCGTTCTTCGGATACACGAACGCCGACAACGCAAAGACACAAAAATATAAGTGTCTGATGCGGTTGAAGAAACTGTTTTTCGCTCAATACAAAAACGGTAACTGATGGAACCATTGAACATGCTTGAGCAGATCGAACGCTACCACCGGAACGAAATGTCACCGGAGGAACTTGCTGCATTCGAAGCAGAGCGGAAGAAAGATCCGGAACTGGACCAGATGACGGTCGAGCACCATTTCTTTATATCCCAGTTGGAAAGTTATTCCGACCGCAAGCGCTTCAAGGCCAACCTGCATGATATCCACCATAACCTGCAGGAGAACGGCGAGATCCGTTCGGTTCAGCCAAACACCCGAGCAACGGTCGTGGCCATCTGGAAAAGATATCGCCGTGTGGTTTCATTTGCCGCTGCAGTCGCGGGAGTTACGGCCTTGCTGACCAGCGGCCTCACCGCCGCCTTCTCGCCCAAGGTCGCCATCCGTGAAGTGGAAGAGCTGCGCCGCAAGGTCAACCACCTCGAAAAACAGACCAGCAACCAGCGCGCTGAGATCAATGCCGTCCGCCAGAAGATAGACCCCGCCCTGCCGGTGACCATTGGAGGTACCAGTTTCATCATCGATCCAAAAGGATATTTGATCACCAGTGCCCACGTAGTGGAAGGCGCCCGTAATATTTACGTTCAGCATAACGACGGACACGATTACAAAGCCCGTCTGGTGATGAGTGACCGTAAGCGCGACCTGGCCTTGCTACAGATCGATGATGACGATTTCAAACCGGGCAGTCCCCTGCCCTATGGTTTCAATACAAGGGGTACCGAACTCGCAGAGCCTGTCTTTACCCTCGGTTATCCCAAGGATGAGATCGTATATGGCGAAGGATATCTTTCGGCCCGTTCCGGTCTAAAGGGTGATACCCTGGCCTATCAGATATCCATCAACGCCAACCCCGGTAACAGTGGCGGCCCGATCCTGAACCGCAAAGGCGAAGTGGTGGGCATCCTCAACGCCCGCCAGACCGAAGCAGAGGGTGTCGTGTTTGCCGTGCGGGCGCGCAATATCGTTCGCTTTGTGGATGAAGTGAAGGCGATGGATACCGACGTCCAGGTCAAGATCCCGACACAGTCGAGCCTTAGAAACTTGGATCGGGTACAACAGGTCCGGAAGATCCAGGACTGCGTTTATATGGTAAAGGTTGTCATCTGATCCTCAATTCCTTAAAGTAAGTTACCTAAAAAGCAGCCCGAAGAGTAGTAACACCCTTCGGGCTGCTCTTTTATTGGCCGTTACCTTCTTGCACAGGTTTCAACAGGATGGCGTCACCAAACAGATCCCCACCCGACCCGGATCGTCGAATAACGATCCTGGCATCTTTTCGCCCGTCGATGGAAAAGGTTCCTGCCGATAGCCAGTCGTAATGTCGATCCGAGGTACGTAAGGAGATATCGAATGATTTCTCTCCAGTGTTGATGTTCAATTTGTACGCCAAAGATTTGAATGCCGCGGCACCGGCATTGTACACATACAAGGTATATTTACCGCTGACGCCCGGCGGGACCGAAAAGTTCAGCGAAGACTGCTCATCCGTGCTGTCGGACATCAACAGAGAGCGGCCATAACTGCCCCCAAACTGAGCGTTTCCTTCCCGCTGCTCCTTCCAACGTCCTGAGTAAGTGACAAGCTCGGGTGTGATATCGTTATCGATGAGGAATTCCGGACGCGATCCATCAGCGAGCGGATCGGCTTTAAATCGGGCCTGAAGCGCTTTTACATCAACATCCTGAACCGATCCGCCACGTTCGATGGCCTGAATGGCTGCCAAAGAAGCGGATTGCGCCAATACCATGAAAACAGGCTCCATCCTTATCGACCCATAGGCGATATGACTGGCAGACAAACAAACCGGCACCAGCAGGTTGGAACATTCATTCCTTCGGGGCACAATGGATCTGTAGCTGATATCATAAGGAGGAAACCCGTCTATTTCCACGTCGCCCTCATTTTTGACCATGGCCATTCCATTTTTTTCCACGACGATCCGCTGGCAATTATGAGAATCCATTGTGTACGCCGCCATACCGATGGGATCGTACACTTTAGTCTTACCCTGGCAATTGGCTTGTGTCATGACATATTCGCCAACCATACGACGGGCCTCCCGCACGTATAACTGAGGAGTCCAATGACCGTTGTCCCGAAATTCATCACGCGGATATCCCCAGGCCAGCATAGTTTTCCTGATATGTTGAGGGACTCTCGGATCGTGCCCCAGAAAATATAACAGTCCCTTGGTATAAGACCCATGTTCGCGAACGATCCTTCGCCTTGTGGCCGGATCTGCCATCGCATATTCATGGTTCGACCCGATCATATCAGTTGACAAAGGCCCCTTATTATTCACATCCGTTTTCCGATTCGGCACTGCATCCATCTTCAGATAATGCTGATTCAGGGGAAGATGCGGCTGTAACTCAAATACACGGGCAAGCAATTCATACCGTGTCGAATCATAATCGGCCGGCCGGCTGATATCGATCCGGTTCTCGGCACTATCGGTGAGGCATAACCGAAAATTATAGGCCTGGACAAGTTTATCACCTGAACCCGTCGGCGCCATAGGCGCGGGAGATATGCCCCATAGCAATCCACTGCGCTTGTCGCCCCGAACCACATACGGATCGACTCCATCCGGGAACTGGTGATGGATGGCCATCTGCACACCATTATAGGTTTCTCCGTAAATGTCATTCGACTCACGACCTATTGTGAAAGATACGCCCGCCATCGCCATGAGATCCCCTTCGTAGGTGCAATCCAGGAACATACGTGCCCGAATGGTGGATCGGGTCTTCGGCCCCGGATCGAGTGCGGATTCGGTTTGTATGGACTTGATCAGCGTGCCTTCTTTTTGTACAGACACCAGCTGACGGTCAAAGCCGATCCTTATCCCGGCCCTGGTAAGATATTGATCGAATACGGTACTGGCTGCCCTGGGCTCGAATACCCATTGCTCGAATTTCCCATAAATTGATCCCAACCGTCTGTAAAAATCACGAGCCAAACCGGTGATCACATACTTATTCCCGATATCCGTGAATCCGAGCCCACCTGTGGAAAGTCCCCCCGCATGCCCATCCGGATGGATCAAGGCCACCGACTTCCCATTCATCTTAGCAGTATAGGCAGCCATGATGCCGGCAGACGTAGCGCCATAGATACACACATCCACATCTATATCCCGACTAAATTCAGATGGGGAGCGTTGGGCCCTGACCTGAAAAGCAACACATAGCAAAAGTAAACTGGCACCTGAGGTACGAAGGAATTGAAGGTTGATCATGTTCATATGGATCTTATTTTACCATTCACACCGGGGTTTTTATGATCGGGAAGTTACATTGAAAAATTGCACAAATAGCCTCGTCGATGATGTCTTTGGTGAATCCAATTTGAACATGTACGAATAAAAAAAATCCCCCTGACAGTCAGGGGGATCATGATCTATGCTGATGCTTTATCAACTCCAGAGACTGGGCGGATACACACCGGTGTCCACCAGTTCGGTAACACTTCTTTTCACCTCCGGTGCATCTTCCTTATAGGTAACCCCAAACCAGGATGATTCGGTTGGGATGACCTGTATGATCCCGCCACCATCGCGAATGAAACGATCAGCTACAATGGGGATGAAAAATTCTGATTTCGGCTCTTCTCTGCGGGCGGCCAGGAAATCCGAAAACAGGGTTTCCGCGTATGGAAAATAAGAGGGATGGAAACACCAGAAATTCATCGACACCTGCGCATCTACCGAGAGTGTCCGGGGCTCCTGGGCGTCGTCACATACGATATCGCTGTTGTTTGTATGAATGTTCAGTCGCTCGGCGATCCCTGTCAGATTGCCAGATCCATCTACCTCGCAGACGCCGCGGTTCACCGTCCCATTGTCAGACAGGGTCTTGACAAGACTATAGCCGATGATCGAATAAGTCTTTTCATCGCAGGCCTGTGTCAGAAATCCATGCGCCTTTTCGAAAGCATCGCGGCCGTAAAAATCATCCGCGTTGATGACTGCAAAAGGTTCACGCACAGCGTCTTTGGCACAAAGCACGGCATGGGCTGTACCCCATGGCTTGGTGCGATCTGCGGGCACTTCGTGGACACCCATGAAGGCCTGCAGTTCCTGATAGACATAGTCGATCTCGATCCGGCCCTGAAGGCGGGGTTCAAAGATGGCCTTGAAATTGTCCGCAAAATCCTTTCGGATGATGAATACGACCTTGCCGAAACCCGCACGGATGGCATCATAAATGGAATAATCCATAATGGTTTCGCCACCGGGTCCGAAGGATTCGATCTGTTTCATACCCCCATAACGGGAAGCCATCCCGGCGGCAAGTATCACGAGCGTTGGTTTCATACGATTGTTTGTCTGAATTTTGTTGCAAATTAAACAATGACTCGGTTCCGAACCCACGGGATCGGGAAAACATAACGCTTTGACCCCGACTGAAAGTATATCGATCGACAGGGCATCTTCATCTGACGGACAATTCGGGTGGCAGGTCCTGCGCCTTGACCGCTTGCATCCGGTCGTTTCGGGTAACAAGCCCTTTAAGCTGTCTCGCTATCTGCGCGAGGCCCAGGAGGGTGGCTACCGGGGCATCCTGACCTTCGGAGGCGCCTGGTCGAATCACATACACGCTGCAGCCTATGCAGCTCGTGAGATCGGCCTGGCGTCTGTGGGCATCATCCGCGGCGAACGACCTTTCAGCCTGTCTCCCACCCTGCTGGATGCAGAACGCGCCGGCATGGAACTCCGATTCCTGTCACGCACGGAATATCGTGAGCTGTCCAGCCGGGGAGAAAAATGGACGCACCTCCGGTTTCCAGGCTTCCTGGCAGTGCCCGAAGGGGGTGCAGGTGCCGCGGGCATGTCGGGTGCCGCAGACATCATGCGGTTCATCCCGAAAGATGTATTCGACTGGATCATTTGTGCCTGTGGAACCGGCACTACTCTGGCGGGACTGGTCTCGGCAGCCTCGCCCGGGCAGCGTCTGCTGGGCGTATCCGTGCTCCGGGGTCACACGGGACTGGAGCATGATATCCTGAATCTACTGACGGGACGCAGCGGGCTTCCGACATTCCGCATCGAAGATCGGTTTCACGGCGGAGGGTATGCCAAATATGATGATGAACTGATCGATTTCATGAACCGCTTCCACGCCCGTACAGGCATTCCGACAGATATCGTATACACGGGCAAGCTGATGATGGCAGTCGATACCCTGGCCTCGGAGGGATTTTTTGCGCCGAACGAACGCCTGCTCGTCATCCACAGCGGGGGGCTGCAGGGTAACCGATCTCTGCCTTCGGGCCGTTTACATTTTTCGTAACAAGACCGGACATATATTTGCACTCCATGCCACAGAGCCTGCGACAACACCGGCTATTCCCCCTTCGACAGTTCATTCTGCTGAACCTGTTCACCATCATCATGTGTGGACCGCTGGCCGCGCAGGATACCCTGCCGTCGTTCCGGGCGGTCATCCGATCCGGCAAAGTGGTATTAAGTTGGGTGAACCTATCCAGCCGGGTCGTACAATTGACCATTCAGCGTTCTTCTGACAGCCTGCAGGGTTACAAATCGATCGCGCCGATGCCGGATCCCGGTCTTCTGGAGAATGGATTTATGGACATGCGCGCACCCGATACCCGGCAATTCTACCCAGCCTGCCCCAAGGTACACGCCGGTCCCTGAGCCACAGGAACCCCTGCAACTGATCCCGACATTCAACAGCTTGCTGGAATCGGGCCTGCGCCCCGTCATCGCCAGGCGGGCTCCGGGCCGGATCCGTTTCGCCGTTCAGCCGCTGGCAGTGGATGTAAAGTTGCTGGATGTGAGGATCCCCAACTCACTGCTCAGTCCCTCTGTGTTCATGCTGATCAATCCCGACGGCAACCTTCAGCTCGCGCTCCCCTCCGACCGGGCCGGCATCTACCGGGTACAGTTCTTCTTGCCCGACGGGGCTCCGTTCTTCCAGGTATCCAAAGTAAAAGATCCTTTCCTGATCATCGACAAGGTGAATTTTCAGCGATCCGGATGGTTCGAATTCGAAGTGTATGAAAACGAGCGCCTGCGGGAGAGAAAACGGATCTTTATTCCGAAGACACGCCAGTGAGTTGCACATCGGCATCAAAGACTTCCGCAAAATGCCTGAGGATCGAGGACTTTACCTCCGCTAACGGCAACGCATAACCGATCTCCCTTTCCATCGACGCCACTTGCTTACCGCGGATCCCGCAGGGAACAATGTGGTCGAAGTCGCCCAGGTCCGTATTCACATTCAGCGCAAAGCCATGCATGGTGATCCAGCGACTGCAGCGGACGCCCATCGCACAGATCTTCCGTTCACTGCCGGGCAGGTCCGGATCGATCCATACACCCGTCTCCCCCACGCTCCTGCCACCCCGGATACCGAAATCCCCGATGGTCCTGATGATGACCTCCTCCAGATTCCGGAGATACCAGCCGATATCCGTCCTGAATTTCTCCAGGTCCAGGATCGGATAGCCTACGATCTGCCCGGGTCCATGGTAGGTGATGTCACCTCCCCGGTTTGTCGGGAAAAAAGAATAGCCGCGTTCGGTGAGTTCGGTCTCAGACAGCAACAGGTGCTCCATCTTACCACTCTTACCCAGGGTATAGACGGGCGGGTGTTCGCAAAAAAGAAAATGATGGCGGGTAGGCGCTTCTCCCGCGTCGGCGTCAGGGGCGTTCCGATGACGCTCCGCCTTGATGTCGAGTCCGGCCTTGAGCCTTTGCTCCTGCAGGTCCCAGGCCTCCGCATATCCAATGCGGCCGAGGTCTTCCACATATACCTTCCGGCTTTCCATGACGCAAAGGTAGATTCTTTGGATAGATGTTACCTTTGACGAAATCGAATGCATGACGGGGGATCCCTTTGAAGAAGACAGGCTGCCGGAGGATGGCGAAGGTTCGGAAGCACTCTACGAACGCTTCACGCTTACGGTAGACCGTGGCCAGGAACCGCTGCGGATCGACAAGTTCGTATCCATGCGGCTCACGAATGTCACGAGGAACAAGGTCCAGCAGGCCATCGAAGCGGAAATGCTTATGGTCAACGCGAAGCCCGTCAAATCCAATTACAAGATCCGGCCGGGCGATCAGATCGTCATGTACTCAGACAATGCTCCGGAGACCTTTGACATCAAGCCGGAACAGATGTCCCTGAACATCGTGTTCGAGGATAATGACATCATGGTGATCGACAAGCCGGCCGGTATGGTGGTACATCCCGGACATGGGAACTATTCAGGCACACTGGTCAACGGGATCGCCTGGCATCTTCAGCAACAGCAGCCGGATCTGTCTGACGACAAACTGCCGCGATACGGACTGGTCCATCGGATCGACAAGAACACGAGCGGTCTGCTGGTGGTCGCCAAGCACGATAAGGCGGCCATGCACCTGGCCAACCAGTTCTTTGAGCACACGGTCCACCGCCGCTATATCGCGCTGGTCTGGGGTGATTTTGAAGAGGAGGAAGGCACCGTCACCGGACATGTCGGACGCCATCTTCGATTCAGGAAGATCATGGATGTGTATCCCGATGGGGAGCACGGCAAGGAGGCGATCACACATTACAAGATCCTGGAAAGATTGAGATATGTGACCCTGGTGGAATGCAGACTCGAAACGGGGCGCACCCATCAGATTCGGGTGCATATGCAGCATATCGGTCATTCGCTGTTCAACGACGAAGTCTATGGGGGCGACAGGATCCTGAAAGGGACCGTCTTCACCAAATACAAACAGTTCGTCGACAACTGCTTCGAGATCTGTCACCGGCATGCCCTACATGCCAAAGAACTCGGGTTCATTCATCCCATGACCCGTCAGCCCATGAAATTCGAAAGTGAACTGGCAGACGATATGGTACAGATCATTGAGAAATGGCGCCGGTATGTGAAGGCCAAACAACCCGAAGAGTGAACGACCGGTTGACTCATTCGACCCAGTCTGCGATGAAGATGTTGGTGTCGCGGGTACCGCCATTGTTGCGGTTGCTGCAGAACACTAATTTCTTCCCGTCCGGACTGAACATCGGGAAAGCATCGAAGCCCAGATCTCGGCTCACTTTCTTCAAGGATGTCCCGTCTTCGTTCATCGTATATAGATTGAACGGGAATCCCCGCTTGTACTCGTGATTGGAGGCGAAGATGATGCGCTTGCTGTCGGGCATGTAGGCGGGTGCCCAGTTGGCCTGTCCGAAATTGCTGACCTGGCGGGCGTTGCTGCCGTCTGCATCGGCGACCCAAACTTCCATTCGGGTGGGTGCCACGAGATTTTCTTTCAGCAACTCTGTGTATTCACTGACTTCAGCTTCCGTCTTGGGACGGGAGGCCCTCCAGATGAGTTTTTTGCCATCGGGACTGAACCATGCGCCACCATCATATCCGAGCATATTGGTTACCCGGCGGGTGTTCCCCGACTTGAGGTCCATGATGTACAATTCAAGGTCGCCGTCACGCATGGAGGTGAAGACCATTTTCTTGCCATCGGGTGACAGGGTGGCTTCCGCATCGTAGCCCGGGGTGTTGGTCAGTTGTTTGACGATCTTACCGGACAGGTCGGCCACGAAGATGTCATAGGAGTCGTACAGGGGCCAGATGTAGCGGTTGCCATATTTGGTACGATCGGGGACCGGCGGGCAATCTGGACTGCCCAGATGAGTGGAGGCATAGATGACATGTTTTCCATCTTTCATGAATGCGCCGCAGGTGGTCCGACCCTTTCCGGTGCTGACGAGTTTTGGCTGAAAGGACTCGCCCTGCCTGGCAGGTACTTTTGCAATGTACATCTGATCGCAGGGGATGCCGTCCTTGGCATATGTTTTCTGAAAGATCAGCCACTTGCCATCATAGCTGAAATAGGCTTCCGCATTATCGCCCCCGAAGGTGAGCTGACGGATGTTCGTGAGGTGGGTTTCGTCAGGATAGGCCAGGGTATCGTTTGACATGTCAGCGCGGGCTGGCGTGGCGATGAAGGCTCCAAGAAGACCCAGCGTCAGGGGGAGAAAGCGAGACAGGCAGGCGGAGACCCGTCCGGATAGTTGTGAAAGCATATGCTTGGCGGTTGAGATTGTAAAGATACGTACCTGTTGTGGGGCGTATGGTCAGATTTTTGTCAGACTTTCTAGCCCGCGGGTGTAATTTTGGGTATGCAAATGTCCCTGGCCGCGAGCATATTCCTGTCGATCATGTTATTCAGTCTGCCGGGTTGCGGAGATCGATCCGGTCAGGAAGCCGCTGATCAGGCAAGTCATCTGCCGGAGGCTGACAGCATGCTGCTCTCCCGCTATCCCGACTCCGTTGGGCTTCGGCTTGAAGTGTCGGCAGCCAGCGAAGCGGGGGGAGATGTCCGCAGGGCCCTGCAATGGGTGGATGAGGGACTTCAGCGCGACAGTCTACAGCCTGTTCTCTGGAACCGAAAAGCCTCCCTGCTCCTGTCGATGCAGGACACGACCGGTGCCATCGGGAGTCTGTTGAGGTCCCTGTCAGTGGATCCGTCGCAAACAGACATTCTGCTGGAACTGGGTTTCATTTATGCAGATCGTCGTGATCCCGCCGCGCTCTCTGTGGCGGAGCGGATCCTGTCGCCAGCAGGTGATCCACGCTTTCAAGCGCAGGCGCAATATCTGAAAGGCATTTATTTTGGCAATATCGGGCGGTTTGCAGAAGCCATCCGTGCCTACGACGGAGCGATCGGCAGTTCATACACATTCACGGACGCATATATCGAGAAGGGGATCCTGTTGTACGAACAGAAAAGGGTCACTGAGGCCTTGTCCGTTTTTGAAAAGGTGCTGACCGTGAACAATGCGCTGGCGGATGCCTATTACTGGCGTGGGCGGTGCCTGGAGACCGGTGGTGATAAGACCGCCGCATTGGATGACTACCGAAGGGCCCTGAGCCTGGATCCAGATATCCGGGGAGCCCGGGAAGGCGAAAAGAGACTTTCAAAATAAATTCATAGTGCTCATTTCCAATCTATAACAGATCATACATCAACTGAAATATCAAATAAGACATGCAACCTTATCTATCTGAACTCTTTCAGCATCAATCATACGATCCAAAAGCCTTTTTCCTTATTGCCGGCCCCTGTGTGGTGGAG
Source organism: Chitinophagaceae bacterium (assembly GCA_021299955.1). GTDB lineage: Bacteria > Bacteroidota > Bacteroidia > Chitinophagales > Chitinophagaceae > Pollutibacter. Next base: position 1,344 of record JAJTFQ010000122.1, on the reverse strand, counting down.
AGCGGTGAACTGGTGGAAGAAATCGCCTCTCGGGTATCCGGCATCTGCCGGAACCTGGGTATTCCATATGTATTCAAGGCATCCTATCGGAAAGCGAACCGCACAAGTGCCCATTCTTTCACTGGGCTGGGTGATGAGCCTGCCCTGAAGATCCTTCAGGAGGCAGGCCGGCGGCATGGTGTACCGGTGACGACGGACATCCATGCCCATGAGGAGGCCGCGATGGCGGCTCCCTATGCAGACATTCTGCAGATACCCGCCTTTTTGTGCCGGCAGACGGACCTTTTGACGGCGGCAGCGGAGACCGGCCGGATCGTAAATGTGAAGAAAGGACAGTTCCTGAGCGGTGCCTCCATGAAATTTGCAGTGGAAAAGATCCGCAAGGCGGGGAACGACCGGGTGATGCTGACGGAACGGGGCAATAGTTTTGGCTACCAGGATCTGATCGTCGATTACCGGAACATCCCGGACATGGCCGCCCACGGCGTGCCTGTGATCATGGATTGCACGCATTCACTGCAGCAACCGAACCAGCCGGGCGGGGTGACCGGCGGAAACCCCGATATGATCGGCACGATCGCGAAGGCCGCGATCGCCACAGGGGCTGATGGCCTGTTCATTGAAACCCATCCCGAGCCGGGCAGGGCATTGAGTGATGGGGCCAATATGCTGGTACTCGACAGATTGGAAGGGCTGCTGAAAGATCTGTTGCGCATTCGGGCTGCCGTATCCTGAGCAAAACCCTTGAGGCCACGGATCGAGGATCAGAGATATTTCAGGGGATTGCGCCGGGCATTGAGCATGTACTGCTTGACATTCATCCAGAAAGCCAGGAAAACGTAGATGATGACAGGCGAACCCATCGTCAGACAGGATATATAGATGAAATACTTTCGGATGGTCACGGAAGGGATGCCCAGGATCTCACCGATTCGGGAACAGACACCGAATACACGCCCTTCGATAAAATCCTTGATATTATTCATGCCATAAATATAAAAGAAGTTGATGAATGCATAAAGAACTATTGGAGGCCGGGGCAGATTGTCTTAAATTTGCGCAGTCTGAAGAGGCCGGAGTGCAAACAATCTACGGAGCGATTTGTTCACCCCCTTTTTAAAAGGGCCGGTCTGCAGGCGATGCTCGTCAACTACCATCCATCCATAAAAACTAAAGCCATGATTTTCGATCTGGATCTGATCAGGAAGGTCTATGCGGAGATGCCCGGCAAGGTGGAAGCCGCCCGGAAGCTCACGGGCAGGCCGCTCACGCTGTCGGAAAAGATTCTGTACAGCCATCTATCGCAGCCGGCAGGTGCCGCGTATCGTCGGGGAGTGGATTATG
>JAJTFQ010000121.1 GCA_021299955.1 Chitinophagaceae bacterium | reverse complement strand
CCCAGCCCAAACAGGTGACGGAAATCTCACCCTCCCGTCGGGCTGCCATCCAAAAAGAACAGCGGATGCGGATGGCCATTGCTGCATCTTCGCTACTGCTGCTGCTGTTGGGCATCTGGAGGATCCGCGTGATGCGAAGGAACCGCGAATTTACCGCTTATCGGGAACAGGCGGAAAAGCTGGCTGCCGCCACGACCTATCGCCGGGTTACGATCGCCCGTGCGCCCCAGGATGTGAATCCGGATGGAACCCAGATGGTGATGGATCAGGAAAAGCGGGTAATGGCCCTGGAGATGCTGTTCGAGCGCGAAAAACTCCATCTTGATCCGAACCTGAACTTTTCAGCAGTCTGTGATCGACTCTCGGAACCCGAAGCACCGTTCAGGGCCGTGGTGAAAAAGATGTACGACATGGAATTTGAGGAATGGCTCCAATACGCACGCGTGGAAGAGGCCATCCAGGCCATCGCGCGCGGCGAAAATCTAAAAATGGTCCATTCAATGTGTGGATTTGCCGATGCAACCGGCTTCCGAAAGATCTTTCAGAAGATCACCGGACTGCCTCCTGGCCTTTATATGAAATGGCCGAAGCCACCGATCCGCTGATCTTCAGAGGAAATGTCGCTTGAACGAAGCCGAAGGGGTGGATCACTTTCTGTCGAGCAGCAACATCTTCAGCGACACCAGCAGCATGACCACGGCAAAGATCTTCTTTACCGTAAGCTGGGGCAGAGAGAGTGAAAAGCGACTGCCCAGCCAACTCCCCAATACGAATCCGATCGCCAGCAGCCCGGCATATTTGAAATCGACGAACCCCTTCTGGTAATAGTTGATCACCCCCAGGATACCCACCGGGAATAGCATCAACGCCAGCGAGGTGCCCTGGGCCTGATGCTGAGAAAAGGAAAGGAAATAAACCAGGGCCGGCACGATGATGATGCCGCCACCAACGCCGACCATACCGCCCAGGATACCGGCCGCGAGCCCCGTGAATATGATCAGCATGATGGTTTCGATGGTCATGGGAGATTTTTGCAGCGGTTTCAAGGCGTCAGGATTTGTGAACGAAGGTATCCCTGTATAGTTTCAGCGCATCGTTGATGATGTTCAGGGCGGTAGCCTTGTCCTGGAACTGGTCCACCACCACCGTCTTGTTCTCGAGTTTCTTGTATTCCTCGAAGAAATGCCTGAGCTCACTGAAGAAATGGTCCGGCAGCTCCTCGATGTTGTTGATGTAGTTGACACTGGGGTCGGTATGGGCCACGGCGATGATCTTATCATCCGCATCTCCGCTGTCGATCATCTGCATTACGCCGATGACCCGCGCTTCAACGATACAGAGTGCCTGTACGCTGATCCCCGATAGTACCAGGATATCCAGCGGATCCTTGTCGTCTCCCAGGGTCTGCGGGATGAATCCGTAGTTGATGGGATAATGGAAGGATGAATGAATGACCCTGTCCATGCGCAGCAAACCCGATGCTTTGTCGATCTCGTATTTTGCCCGTTCTCCCTTGGGGATCTCAATGATGGCGTTTACGATGCGGGGTGCGCCATCGCCGGGTGAAACGCCGTGCCAGGGGTGCAGTACGGTCATCATAATGTGGATGTTTCTGGTGCAAACCTAACAAAAAACTATGGGTAAGCCTTTACCTGGCAGACAGCATGCCGGCCCATGTCGCGAGCAGGCCGCCAATGACGCTGAAGGCAACGTATGACAGGGCCGTCAGATATGCCCCGGTACGCATCAGCAGGATATTTTCATATGCAAAGGCAGAAAAGGTGGTGAAGCCTCCGCATATGCCCGTCGTCAGCATCAGTAGTAATTCGGGCCTGAATTGTGGCTGCCGGGCCGCCCATCCATAGATCCATCCGATGGCGAAGCATCCCAGCAGGTTCACCAGGAAAGTGGGCCAGGGAAATATGGCCTGCACATGGGACTTCACCAGCCGGCCCGCCAGCAGCCGGAGTACGCCGCCGAGGGCACTGCCTCCGGCCACGAAAAGGATGTCTCGCAGCATGGTCGATGGATTCGGATGAGGTGGCGGTCAATGCGCTCCGCCGAACGTATCGCTGAAATCGATCCACCATTCTCCCCCGATGCGCACGGCGCGCAGCCGGGTCGATTGACGATGGAACGTGTTTGAATAATGTACCAGCGTGACCGAATCGCTGGGCGTGCGGACACTGTCGATGATCATGTTGGCCGATTTTAGTCCCAGCCGCTCCTTTTCAGGTACCTGCTTCATATGGACCTTGTATCGCTCGAAGAGTCGCAGGTCCTCCTCGTCGCGCATGACATAGCGTTCAGCCTTAGCATAGTCGCCGTCCAGGGTGGCACGTACGAAACTGCTGGCGGCGTCCAGCCCGTCTTCCGGCTTTTTGAAACCTTCGGGTTCCGAACAGGCCCCGAACACGGAGAGCATCAGGGCGATGATGACAGATCTTCGGTTATGCATGAGGGTTATCCTTGTTATTCTTCAGGATCCGGCTGGCCTTGTCCAGACCGCTGCGTTGGTTCTTGGGCAGATCGACCTGGCTCAGGTCGCCCGTGATGATGGCCTTGGCATTGGCCCCGATACGGGTAAGGAACATCTTCAGCTGCAGGTCGGTCGCGTTCTGTGCCTCGTCGAGGATGATGTAGGCATGGTCCAGCGTCCGGCCGCGCATGTACGCCAGCGGCGCGATCTCGATGACCCGCGTACTCATGTAGTAGCCCAGCTTGTCGGCCGGGATCATGTCATCCAGCGCATCATAGAGCGGCCGCAGATATGGATCGATCTTCTCCTTTAGGTCGCCCGGCAGAAAGCCCAGACTTTCACCGGCTTCCACGGCCGGGCGCGTAAGGATGATCTTTTTTACCAACTTGTTCTTCAGGGCCCTGACGGCCAGGGCTACGGCGGTGTACGTCTTGCCTGTTCCCGCCGGTCCGATGGCGAAGATGATGTCGTTCCTGTCGGTCATCGACACCATCTTTTTCTGGTTGGCGGTGCGGGCCCGGATGGATTTGCCATTGGGACCGTAGACCAGTACTTCGTTGGGGTGGCGTTCTTTGAAATTATCGACCGTCTCCTGGTCGTCGCCGCCCAGGATCTGCTCGAAATAACTCTCGGTGACATTGCCGTTGCGCTCCAGGTACTGGATCAACAGGCCGATCTTCTCCCGGGCGATGTCGATCTGTTCGGGTGCCCCGCTGATCTTGATCTGTGTGCCCCGGCTGAGGATCTTCAGTAGCGGGAATTTCTTCTTGAGGATGTCGAGCTTACCGTTGTTGACGCCGAAGAATTCCAGCGGGTTGACGGATTCGAGATTGATGATGGTTTCGGTCAAAGGTTGACTTTTGCCAAAATTACGTTATTCCGCCGGATGCCCCTTGTCCTGATTGGTTAGAAACGCGCGAGTATTTTAAGGTTGGCCAGCCGGGGCGTCAGGCGGTTGGGCATCGTGAATACGGTGTTGGAGAAATCCTTGATCAGCTGGTAGGAGATCGTATTGCGTCTGTCGAGCAGGTTGAATACCTCAAGGCTGGCCCAAAGGCTGCGCATGGGCTTCCAGAGTGATTTTCCCTTTCCCCGACGTTTTTCTTCGTCATAAAGCAGGGCACTGAATCCCAGATCGGCCCGGATGTATGGCTCGATGATCAGCGCATTCCGGTAGCGGACACTCTGCGGGATGTTATAGGGCATATTGGAGCCCGCCAACAAGTTCAAGTGCACTTTTATGTTCCGGTTCGTGCTCAGATAGTCCTGGAAGAACAGTCCCATCGTGAACAGTCGGTCGGTGGGGCGCCGCAACCAGCCAATATCATGGCGGACACTGTCCGCCGGCACCTGATCGGCTGTCTGCGCGGTGATGGGTTCCCCCGCCCGGTTGAAAAACTGTTGATAATGATCCCCTGTGATGTCTTCACGCGTGCGCATGAAACCCAGGCTCAGCCAGCTTTCCGCATCCTTTACCCACTCTCCTGAGAGTCGGAGTTCCAGCCCCGTGGCATGCGCTCTGGCGGAGAGATCGCCGCGATAGCGGATCCGGACATTGTCGATGTCGTAGGGGACGACCCGAAACAGCTGCTTGTGATATAGTTCTGCCGTGAGCCGGAAGGGTCGCTGCCAGGCGGTAAAGAGCCGGTCGAGTCCGGCGACCGCCTGCCAGCTCCGCTGTGCCGGCTGGGTAGTGTTCAACGTGCCATTGTACAGCCGCAATTCCCGGTAGAATGGCGGTTGGTGATAAGCGCCGGCAGCCGCCCGCCAGATGTATTGTTTCTGTCGTTTCGGTACCCAGGCGGCTTGCAGCCGTGGAGATATCAGCCATTCACCGTTCAGGTCGTTGACATTGAAGCGCAGTCCCGCCTGCAGCGTGATGTCCTGCGCGCCCCGGAAGACCATGTTGTCCTGGATATGACCTGATAGTCTAAGGGCTTCCAGTTCGGCGGCAGACTTGATGACGGAGGTCAGCCGCAGACTGCCCGGCCGGTAGGGGAGGGTGTAACCTGCCGAATCTACCCGCTCCCATTCATTCAGCCGGTCTGATATCTTTGTATGGTCAAGGTTCAGTCCCCACTGGATGACATGATCTCCACGGGTCCATTTACCTTTGTGTCCGATGCCCGTGGCATCGATCCGCAGCCGGTTGCGGGCGTATTGATGATACCCGCCCACACCCAGCGGGTTGACGATCTCTCCGAAGGTCGGACGGCTGCGATCGAAGTCTCGCTCCCCGAATACATAGTACCCACCAATATCGTACGCTTCCTGTTCGGTATTGGAAAACCTGGAGGCCAGCCATTTCAACTCAAGGGAAGGGCGGGCCTGAAAGGTCGCCGAGATCCCCGCCATGTCTGTCGCGTAGCGGTCGCGTTCTGCGCCGTCGAAGAAGATGTCCATGCCAAGGTTGGCGGAGAATAAGGGTGAAAAGACAGAAGAGGTCAGTTTGGCATATTCCGGTGCGAAATCGAACCGCGTACGGGTGAGTCCGAACAAGCCCTCCCATTCCCATCGGGATCCCGAGCGCCAGCGCAGATTCCCCTGCAGGTCGGCGGACGATGGGATATAGCTGCCCTTGGTTTCCTGAGATGCAAAGAGATTACGATTGGTGCGGTTGCGCGCGCCGATGAGATAGGTGAAACGCCCCTTTCGGCCGACACCCTCCAGGTGTAACCCCTGTTCAAGTAAACTGGCATAGGCTGTACCGCCCGTCCGGTAAGGCTTTCGGTATTTGATGTCAAGGACGCTGCTCATCTTGTCGCCGTAAACGGCGGCGAATCCGCCATTGTAGAAATCCACCCTGCCCGTGAGTTCCGGATTGATGAAACTCAGTCCCTCCTGCTGTCCGCTGCGAACCAGGTATGGACGAAAGATCTCGAAATCGTTGACATATATCAGGTTCTCGTCGTAATTACCGCCTCTGACGGAATACTGAGATGTCAGTTCATTGTTGCTGCCCACGAAGATCTTGATCAGTCCCTCGATCCCGCCGGTGACGGAGGGCAGACTGCGCGCATCTGTGGGCGAAAGCCGGATCAATCCTGTTTGCCGCCTGTCAGCGGGCGCATTTACCACCACTTCCTTCAGCGCGGAAGTATCCGGCAGGAGCCGAACATCAAGCCTGCGCTCGGCGCCGGCTGCGATGAAGAGATTACGTTGTTCGTTGCGGTATCCCGTTGCGCTGAACACCAATGCGAAGGCACGTGCGGAGGGTATCCGTAACCGGTAGTTTCCGGAGTCGTCGGTCACGGCGCCGGAACGCCTGTCGAGCAGCGACACACTCACCCCCGGCATCATCCGTCCGGCACTGTCCGTCACCCTGCCAAGAACATACGAAGGCTTTGGCTGGGCTGACACCCAACCAGACATGGCATTTATCGCCAGCCATATCAATATTCTGAGCAGGATGCGCAATTCGTTTTTATTTAAATGTATTCCTTCGCGCCTTTGCGGTAAAGCCTTAACCGCCAAGTTGCCAAGTCGCCAAGGCGCAAAGAACCACCATCTGTTACCATCTGCCTACCCCTCGCAATCCTTCAGTGCCCTGATCATGCCGATCGGATCGGGCGCATTGAAGACCGTGCTGCCCGCCACCAGCACATGCGTACCGGCCTCCACGATCTCGCGGGCGTTGTCCAGAGTCACACCACCATCGATCTCGATCAGTGTAGGGAGCTTATTTTCGTCTATACGTTTACGCAGGTTCCGGATGCGGTTGAGGGTTTGCGGGATGAAGCTCTGCCCGCCGAAGCCGGGGTTTACACTCATGATGCAAACGATGTCGATCTCGTCGAGCAGGTCGAAGAGCGATTCGACGGGGGTGTGTGGGTTCAGGGCAACGCCCGTTCGCATGCCGAGCGAACGGATCTGCTGCAGGTTGCGGTGCAGATGCCGGCAGGCCTCCAGGTGGACAGTCAGATTGTCGGCACCGGCGGCTTTGAAAGCTTCCGCGTAACGCTCCGGCTCCTCGATCATGAGATGCACGTCGAAGACCTTGGTGGTCGACTTACGCAGGGCAGAGATCACGGGCAGTCCGAAACTGATATTCGGTACAAAACGTCCGTCCATCACGTCGAGGTGGAACCAGTCGGCAACGCTTTCATTCAGCATGCGGCTCTCCTCTCCCAAACGGAGGAAGTCGGAAGCCAGCAGGGATGGGGCGATCAGGGGCATGTAGAAGCGGATTTTCGCAAAGGTATCCTTGAATTGTTTGCCGACGACAAAACTTTATCGACATCCCGGCGTGACGTCTTTGTCATAATTTTGCGGCATGGCAAAAGAAAAGATACTGGTCATCGGTGCGTCCGGACAGATCGGGGTGGAACTAACGATGGCCCTGCGGCGCATCTACGGAAACGCGAACGTGATCGCCTCCGATCTCCGCGAACCCAATCCCCTGCTGATCGGAACCGGTCCATACGTCAGTCTCGACGTCATGAACAAGGAGATGCTGCATGTCCAGGTCATCCGGCAGAACATCACGCAGATCTATCTCCTGGCGGCCATCCTCTCAGCGACGGGTGAAAAGAATCCGAACCTTGCATGGAATCTGAACATGCAGGGATTGCTCAACGTGCTCGACATCGCCAGGGAAGAAAAGTTAACAAAGGTCTACTGGCCGTCTTCCATCGCGGTATTCGGGCCGACATCCCCCAAGGATGCCTGTCCGCAGCAGACCGTCATTGAGCCGGTGACCGTCTACGGCATTAGCAAATACGCCGGAGAATTCTGGTGCAACTATTATCACAATCGCTACGGACTCGATGTCCGCAGCCTCCGATATCCCGGATTAATATCATACAAATCTGAGCCCGGGGGAGGTACAACAGATTACGCCGTTGAGATCTTCCACGAAGCACTGGAGACGGGTGCCTACACTTCCTTCCTCAAGCCCGACACCTATTTGCCGATGATGTATATGCCGGATGCCATCCGGGCCACCATTGAACTGATGGAAGCACCGGCCGACCGGGTGCGGGTCCGCACTTCGTACAATATCTCTGCGATGAGTTTTTCTCCTGCGGAGATCGGAGCGGAAGTCGGACGGCACGTCGATGGATTTCAGATGGACTATGCGCCGGATTATCGACAGTCCATTGCCGACAGCTGGCCCCGGAGTATCGACGACTCCGTGGCCCGGTCCGACTGGGGATGGAAGCATGAGTACGATCTGCCGGATATGGCGGCAGATATGATCTCCAATCTCAGGAAGTCATAAGGATCGAGGGCATCAATCGGCTTCTGTCCAGTTGTTCAGATCCACACTTGAATAATCACGGATCTCCTTATAGAGCGTGTCCCGTTCGATCGGGGCGCGTCCGGCCTGGCGGATGAGCGTCACGAGTTCCTGCGTCGTCATCGAGGGGGTTTGTTCCTCACTGCCGGCCATGGAATAGATCTTTGTCGAATCATCAATGGTACCGTCAATGTCGTTCACGCCAAATGACAGGGTGAGTTGTGCCTGCTGGCGCCCCAGCATGGGCCAATATGCCTTGATGTGCGGGAAATTATCCATGTAGATGCGGGCCATGGCGTAGGCCTTGAGGTCCTCAATGACGCTGGTTTCGGGTACATGGCTCATCTCATTATCGTGGTTGCGGAACTTCAGCGGGATGAAGGTGTTGAAGCCCCCCGTACGATCCTGAAGCTGACGCAGCTGCTCCATATGGTCGATGCGGTGGTTGTAATCCTCGATATGTCCGTAAAGCATCGTCGCGTTGCTGTGCATGCCGAGCGCATGTGCCGTGGCGTGGATATCCAGCCAACCTGCGCCATCTACCTTGTCGGCAGAGATCTGATCCCGGATCTCAGGGGCGAAGATCTCGGCCCCGCCGCCGGGCAGCGAGTCCAATCCCGCTTCATGCAGGTATTTCATGCCTTCGGCCCGGGTCATTTTCGCTTTGCGGAACATATAGTCCAGTTCCACCGCTGTGAAACCCTTGAGATGGAGGTCCGGCCTTTCCGCCCGGATGCGGCGCAGCAGTTCGGCGAAAAAGTGGATATCCATCTTCGGATGCACGCCACCGACAATGTGTACCTCGGTGACAGGCTTGCCGTCGTATTCCTTCACTTTGTCGACCATCTGGTCGATGCTCAATTCCCAGCCTTCCTCCCGCTGCGCGTAGAGCCTGGAATATGAGCAGAACTTACAGGAGAAGACGCAGACATTGGTGGGCTCGATGTGGAAGTTGCGGTTGAAATAGGTCCGGTTGCCATGGCGCGCCTCTCGGATATGATTGGCCAGCATTCCCAGGAAAGCCACCGACCCCTCGCGATACATGAGCAGGCCCTCCTCCGGAGAGATGCGTTCTCCTGTCAGTACCTTCCCGGCCACTGATTTCAGGGCCGGTGATACCTTCGAACCCTGGATGACGACGTCAAGCGCACTGCTCATAATATACGAATTTTTTGCAAAATTAACAAGAACTGCCGAGCCTTCGCATGATGCGGGTCAGTATATCCCGAAGATCCGGAGGCCGGGAGACATGTGCACCATCATTCTCTGACGATGCGCTCGGAGATGACACGGTCTGTGCAGTGTATCCTGACCGTATAGATGCCGGCCGGCAGCCTCCGCAGGTCAAGCTCCATGTTCGCAGGGGCGTTGCCTGTCGGCCAGCCGGCGGCATAGACCTGCTGGCCAATGGTGTTCAGTACCTCGATGTTCCGGACCTTTGATGCGTTCGGATAGATCTGCACCCGGATCCGGCCCCGGGTCGGATTGGGTGCGATCAGGTATCCGTCGCGCTTCAGCCGGGCAGGCAGGGTTTTCGTGTATATGTTGACGTTATCCAGGTGGATGTCGTTGTCGCCCCGGCTCAGGTTCCGGATATCGATCAGGAAGCTGCCGTTCCGCGGAAGGGCAGTCGTGAGGTCGATCCGTTCGTGCCGCCATTCCGATGCGATCGCCGGCAGGAAGGCACGCGGACCGGCAGAGTCGAGCGTGGGGACGGCCGTTCGGAGTTCCATCCCCCAGTATTTTCTGACAGACCGGAAGCTTCGTCCGCAATCCTCAGATATCAGGATGTCCAGCGTATCGGAAGGTCGGGGAAGTCCCGCCGCAACGCCGGGAGCAGCGGCCATATCAAACTCCAGCAGCACCGAGTCGGCATCCTCGTAGGTCAGCATTGGCGATACCAGCCGGTCGGTGGCCGATGGTGACGCATACCCGAAGTTGCGCATCGTGACAGAGGAACTCCCGCTGCGGGCGGCTGATACATTACGCGTCCAGCCTTTGCTCCGGTCCGGGTTGAT
>JAJTFQ010000120.1 GCA_021299955.1 Chitinophagaceae bacterium | reverse complement strand
ACAAAGGAACGCAATTTAATCATGTAAACAGGGCCGGTCTGCCGTCCGAATGGCACACGACCTGATTTTCAGTGTACGGAATGCCTGTCCGCCTCCTTTTTCGATATTTTTACAAGGTGAATCCACGATTTCTGATCATCCTGTCCCTAACGTTGTTCATGCGAAGCCTGCGTGGTCAGGATCTTCCTCCCATCGGGGCGTGGCGCGAACATCTGCCATTCAACAATGCCCTGCAAGTGGCGCTGGATGGTAATGCTGTGCTCTGTGCCACACCGTATGGTTTTTTTAGATATGAGACATCAGAGGGATCTTTCAGCCGACTTACCAAGGTCAACGGCTTAAGTGAGGTTCGTGTCCGGAAGATGGCGCCTGAAACAGCGGGAAAGCGGATCGTTCTGGTGTACGAAAACGGCAACGTCGATCTGGTGGAGGGTACACGTGTGCGAAATATTCCGGATCTCATGCTGAGTTCCGTTCCGGGAGATAAGACCTGTCATTCGGTACTTTGGCATGGGAATGAGATCATGTTGTCCACCGGACTGGGTATCGTTGTACTGAATCCGGACCGGCGTGAGGTGAAAGATACCTGGCGCCCATCTTCCGGCGGCGGGCAGAATCCGGTTTATGACCTTTACAGGACCAGTGACAGTCTCTTTGCTGCATCGGAGGAGGGACTCATCACGGCGCCGGTCAGCGGAGTCAACCTGGCAGATCATCGCAACTGGCGCCAGGTCATCGGTCCGGCCCTGCCAGCCGGCCCTGTCAGGTTGGTGGAGATGATCGGACAGACCATTGCCGTTGTGATCCGGGACACGCTGCACATGCGCATCGATGGTCGATGGCAGGCGGTATTGACGGGCGGGAGTATAACAAATATGGATCCAGCCGCCGGCCAGCTGCTGGTGTGCCAGCGGGTTGCGGGGGTGCCTTCCATTATCCGCATGGACAGCCGGGGGCAGATCCTGCAGCGGATCCGTCATCCCGACCTCTCCCTGCCGCGGCAGTCTGTGCTCCAGGGCGGCGTCTGCTGGGTGGCTGATCAGAACAATGGTTTGTTGCGGATCACGGATGGAAACTCGGTCAGGATCTTTCCGAATTCTCCTATCAATACGGCTGCCGGTGATCTGATCGTTTTCAAAGAGCAGGTGTGGGCGGCGGCGGGTGCGGTGAATGAAGCGTGGAACTACACATACAACCCCAATGGCCTTTACAGGCTGACGGAGGATGGCTGGTCGAACATCAATCTTTATGTAAAGTCCGCATTGGACAGTCTGCTGGACCTGGTATCACTGGCAGGGGATCCCTTAAGCGGATCTCTGTTTGCGGGATCTTTTGGCGGCGGGCTGCTGGAGATCACAACCGGTAACGATTTCCGCATCTACAAGCAGGGTTCGGGAATACAGGAGACCATCGGGGATCGAGGATCTTACCGGGTGTCGGGTTTGGCGACCGACCGGGATGGAACCCTTTGGATCGCGAATTATGGTGCGCCACAGAACCTGGTAGCGAGAAAGAAGGACGGGAAATGGCTTCGGTTCACCATTCCGTTCCTGCATACGGAAAATGCGGTATCTCAGATCCTGATCGATGAGTTTGGCTATAAGTGGATCGTTTCGCCAAAGGGTAATGGCCTGTTTTGTTTTGACGACCGGGGTACACCGGAAAATTTGTCGGATGACCGCTGGAGATATTTCCGGCAGGGAGCTGGCCAGGGCAACCTGCCTTCTTCCACGGTGCATTGCATCGCCCTCGACAAGGATGGATTCCTCTGGGTGGGAACATCCCGGGGTGTAGGCATCATCCAATGTCTGGAGGATCCGTTTTCGGGCAGTTGTGAGGCCTTTCAACCGGTGGTGCAATTCGATCGGTTTGCGGGGTATCTGTTTGGTGACGAGGAGGTCAGGACGATCGCCGTGGATGGTGCCAACCGGAAATGGGTTGGCTCGAAGAATGGCGTCTGGCTGGTCGGGGCAGACGGATCCAGGATCATTCACCGGTTTTCTGAGCGTAACAGTCCGCTGCTCAATAATCTGGTGCATCGCATCGCCATATCGCCATTGACGGGAGAAGTGTTCATATCCACCTTTGATGGCATCTGTTCTTTTCGGAGTACGGCGACGGAAGCGGAGGCTGCTGCGGGTCGGGTACTTGTCTTTCCGAATCCTGTGCCTCCCGGTTATAGCGGTACCATTGCCATACGCGGACTGATGCGGGACGGCATGGTGAAGATCACCGAGCCTGATGGCCGGCTTGTCCATCAGACCCGAGCGTTGGGGGGACAGGCGGTATGGAACGGCCGGAATTACCGGGGGGAACGGGTGGCCAGCGGAGCTTATCTTGTCATTGCGACGGACGATGCAGGGCAGGAGCGTATCGTAACGAGGGTGTTCATCGTCCGCTGAACCGGGGAAAAGTCAATAAAAACATCACATGTTGCACAAGACCCGGGGCATCGTTGTCAGACAGGTGAAATATGGAGAAACCAGCCTCATCGTGAGCATTTTCACGGAGTTGTTCGGGATGCAGAGCTACATGGTCAAGGGTGTGCGCAAGACGGGTGTCACGTCGGGGCTCCGGGCAAATCAGTTCCAGCCATCGAATATGCTGGATCTTGTGGTCACCCATCACGATCGGCAGGGCCTGCATCATATCAGAGAGTGTCAGTGGGCGCGGCTGTACCGGTCGGTCGACCGGGATATTCGGAAACAGTCGGTCGTCATTTTCATGATGGAGGTGTTGCAGAAATGTCTTCGGCAGCCCGGGCCTATGACGGAGCTGTTTCAGTTCACGGAGGACGCGCTGATCGGACTGGATGAGGCCGAGCCAGTGGTTACGGCCAATTTTCCGATCTTCTTTGCATTGCATCTGACACACTTTTTCGGTTTCAGAATGGAAGATGCGGCTCCCTCGGGTCCTATATTCCTGGACCTGCAGGAAGGGATATTCATGCCGGAGCCCCCGGACCATCCACACTGGGCCGATCCAATGCTCAGCGACCGGATCAGTCAGTTTCTCAAGGTTACCATGCCATCCGATCTGTCGGAAATTTCTATGAACCGTGATCTGAGAAGGCAGCTGCTCGATGTGTGCATGCAGTATTACCGGCTGCATCTGTCGGATTTCGGGCAGTTGCGGTCATTGCCGGTGTTGCAGACCCTGCTTGATTAATTTGCTAACGCCTTCAGCAGATGCGCTGAATAGAGAGGTCGTCATCCAGCAGGATGATACCCGGTCTGTGGCCGCGGGTAAAACTGCCGAGTTCATTTTCGAAGCCAAGGGCGGCCGCTCCGTTTGAGGTGGCCCATTTGAGTGCTTGTCCGAGCGTCACGTCTGGAAAGGCAAGGAGGATGGCGCCTATTTCTGAAGCGATACTCAGCTGATCGTTGCTGGCCAGGCTGTCCGTTCCGATGACGAGCGAGCGCCCTTCCGCCATCAGCAATGGAACAGGCGGCATCCTGCCTTCGATGAACAGGTTGGCATTTGGGCAGAGGCAATAGTGGATGGAGAGTCCTCGTTCACCAGCCATGTGATCGGCAAAGACAAGATCCTCTGCTGTGGTGAATGTGTTGTGCACCAGGATAATGCGTTGTGCGCCATTGAAATAAGGAAGTACCGACTGCAGGCTGGACCTTCCGGTTCGTCCGATCGGGCTTTCAGACATACCGATGGATCGATAGAAATCGAGGAAGGGTCCGCTTCCGGACCTGAATAGTTCATCCTCTGCCAGGGACTCCTGGTTGTGCAGGGAAATCGTCTCTCCGTGCGTGGCCAGGTCGATATCCTGAAAGCTGAGTGGACTTACGCTGTAGGGAGCATGCGGGGAGAGGGAGGCGGATATGGAAGCCGTGCTGTCCTGAAAATCTCTGAGATCCTTCCGGAACCGGTCGCGAATGGCGGTGTAGTGCGCCAGACGCTGTGCCCGCCCTTCATCACGGCTGCTGAGTACTTCAATGAAATTATACCACCTTATGCGGCTGGCAGCCTTTACCGGGATGGAATCTTCCGTGTTGCAGATGTCTCCCATGGCCTGAATGCCCTGGAGGTACATGTCGCGGTCAGCACGGGTCATGGCATCTATGACCTGTTCGCGTTCAAATCCACGCTGTTGGATGACCTGCGACAGAAATCCGGTGAGTCCGGTTCCTCTTTCGGTCACGCCTTTCAGATGGCTGAGTTCGAGGTGCCCGTGCGCATTCACGAATCCTGGACAGAGCGTGCCCCGGAGTTGCAGTACATCATCACCCGCAAGGGATGCATGAACGATATCGAGTATCCGTCCCTGGTCGTCTGTTATGAGTACCTGGTCCTCTTCCAACCATGTGAAGCCATCGAAGATCCGGTCTGCTGTCAATTTCATCCCTGGCATGCGATGATTTGGTTAACTTTGTGCCCCTGAAATTACGTCTTCCCGCATCAACGGGGAGGTTCTCACCCATTACACGCATGCTTGACAAACTCGCCGCCATTAAAGCCAGGTTCGATGAACTCGGTATTTCGCTGACCAATCCGGACATTGTGGGCAATAACCGCCAGTTTGTCCAGGTCAGTAAAGAGTACCGCAGCCTTGAGCGGATCGTGCAGGCGTACGAGGCCTACCAGCGACTACTCGGAGACATCGAATTTAACCGTGAGGCCCTGCATGGTGACGACGAAGAGTTGCGCGAACTGGCCAAGCAGGAAACGGCAGGACTGGATGAGGAGCGTGGGCGCATGGAGCAGCATATCCGTAATCTGTTGATCCCGAAAGACCCGCAGGACGATAAGAACGCCATCATCGAGATCAGGGCCGGCACGGGCGGCGATGAGGCGTCGTTGTTCGCCGGGGATCTCCTGCGTATGTATCTCCGCTATTGCGAGGGCAAAGGATGGCGAACTGCCATCCTGTCTGAGAATGAGGGTTCCGTTGGCGGCTTCAAAGAGGTTCAGCTGGAAGTGGTGGGTGATGATGTGTATGGCATCCTCAAATTCGAGAGCGGGGTGCATCGGGTCCAGCGGGTACCGGACACGGAGGCCAGTGGTCGTGTGCATACGAGCGCGGCTACGGTGGCGGTCATGCCCGAGGCGGAGGAGGTCGATTTGGAGATCCGTGATAGTGATGTAAAGATGGAAACGGCTCGTAGCGGCGGTGCCGGTGGGCAGAACGTGAACAAGGTGGAAACCAAGGTGATGCTAACACATATCCCCACGGGTACGGTCGTCATCTGCCAGACAGAGCGCACACAGCTGGGAAACCGGGAAAAGGCGATGCAGATGCTGCGGACACGACTCTATGAAGAGCAGGTCCGAAAACAGGAAGAGGAAATCTCCAGACGCCGGAAAAGTCTCGTCAGCACGGGTGACCGCTCCGCGAAGATCCGCACGTATAATTTCCCGCAGGGCCGGGTGACGGACCACCGTATTGGGATGACGCTCTACAATCTGGCCGAAGTCATGAACGGCGATATCCAGGAACTCATCGATGCATTGCAGTTTGCCGAAAACGCTGAAAAGATGGCTCAACAGCACTGAGGTGCCGCATGATCATCGGAAAATCCACCCCCCTTTCACCGATTTCCATCCTTTAACATTTCGTTAAGAAAGTTTCAACACAAACCGGCACCCAATCTTTGGTTTTGAGCATGTGTTAGTTAAGGCCGGATGTTGAAACTTGACCTTTCATTAACATCTGGCCTGCAAACCAAAGACGCTCTTCGAGCGTCTCATTACGGCAAGCAGTCAATTTTCTCATAAGCAGTTAGTTTTGGTTACGGCCCCTATTTCCATAGGGGCTTATTTTTTGTGCCTGACGGTCGCACTCAACAGCAGCCACGCCAAGGCCGCTCCGGACAGGTCGGCCAGGATGTCGAGCAATTCAAAGGCCCGATTGGTGAAGCCCGCCTGAATGAATTCCATCAGGATACCGTAACCGGTGGAGATGAGAAAGTATCTGAAGACCGGCTGCCGTTGCTCTCCTTGCCCTGTGCGTGACCAGAGCCATACGAAGACCCCGAACAGGAATACATGCGCCATTTTATCCACATGGGGCTGACCGAGCATGCCACCGTGAGGGATCCCCTCGGAGGGTATAACAAGGAGTATAAAAATGAGGCCGGTCCATAGCAGGGCCGGCCATTTTTTGCTGATCTTCATGTCAAATCTGTCATGCTTCCGTGAGGACCTCATAGGCTTCATGATCCATGAGCATGTCGAGGTCGGCGGGATTGTCCATCTTCACCTTGATCATCCATCCGTCGCCGTAGGGATCGTTGTTCACGAACTCGGGATTCCCGTCGAGTTCGGGATTTTTTTCGAGGATGGTACCTCCAACGGGCAGGAACAGGTCGCTCACCGTTTTGACAGCCTCCACGGTTCCGAACACGGCTTCTGCGGAGAGGGTTTTCCCAATCGTGTTGATATCCACATAAACAATGTCGCCGAGTTGGTCTTGTGCATGGAAGGTGATGCCGATGGTGGCGATGTCTCCGTCCACGGATACCCATTCGTGTTCCTTGGAATAGCGCAGGTTGGCAGGTATGCTCATCTTCTTCAGTTTATGCAAGTTTACAGAATTCCCTCCGAACGGGCATCGAACGGGGGCATTATTGCGGACTAATTCATGTTTTGCGTTTCACAAGGCGGGTCTTCAGGATCCTTATGGGTTCGAGGGGTCTGTCGTTGCCGGTCCGTCCTGTGGTATTGACCGCGGCGATGCGGTCGACTGTTTCCATTCCGTCGATGACTTCACCGAAGATGGTATACGCCTGGTCGAGGTGAGGTGCACCGCCCTGCTTTTTGTAGTTTTCACGCCGTTCGGGAGGAATCTTCCGGCCATTGAGTCGAAAGGTTTCCACGGAGTCGAGGCTGATGTCGGTGAATGTTCGTCCCTGTACGATGTAGAACTGCGTACCGCTGCTGGCTTTGGCCGGATTGACCTGATCACCCATCCGGGCGGCAGCCAGGACACCCCGCCGGTGGAACATATCCTCTCTGATCTCCGCCGGAATGGTGTAGGCGGAGTCGGTGGATCTTCGGGGTTTACGCAGGCTGCTGTCGCGGCTTTTCGGATCTCCGGCCTGCACCATGAATCCCCGGATCACCCGATGGAAGGCGATGAAATTATCGCGGTGTATTGGGGTCGCATCCGACAGCCTTAGTCGGATGATGCCGACCGAGGTGATCATTTCCACGTCTTTTCTTCTGTCCCGTTCCCTCACGCGCTGATCAGGTGTCTGGGCCTGAAGCAGGACGGCAGCGAGTGTCAGGGCCAATAGCAGTCCCGTCTTGGACCGGTATGTTGAGTTATTGCGCATCTTGCCGGTTCAGTCCAGAAATTGTTCTTGCTGGAAGTACAGCAGAACATGATCTTTCAGAAAGTCCTCCTGCTGTTTAAGGGGCATGGGTACGATCTCTTTCAGTTGCCTGAAATGAGGCCAACCGTCCTTGTCAACGCCTTCCAGTTCGTAGTAGCCGCTGGAGGTGAGGACGGTGCAAATGGCCACATGCATGAGGTCCTGTTTTTGCTCCTTGGTGTATTTCTCCTGGCCGGCGCCGAGCTCTTGCAGCCCGATCAGGAACAGCACGGATTCGAGGTCGGGTTTCTTTCCGAATCGCTGCATCATTTTCTCTTCCAGTTTCCACCATCTGACCTGGAGGTCGTCTTCCATGTTCATGTGTGCAAAATTAGACAAGTCGCGGCAATCGCAGGACGCATGACCTTTCGGGCGGTTGGTTATCTTTGCGCAAAATTCCGGGAGCATGTTACAGGTCAACCATATTCGTCAGCACACTGAGATCGTGAAGGAACGGCTTGCCGTGAAACATTTTCCGGAGCCCTCTTTGGTGGACGAGGTGCTGGCCAGTGACGATGAGCGCAGGCGTCTGCAACAGGCGAACGATGAATTGCTGGCCCGGCGCAACCAGGCCTCCCGGGAGATCGGAACACTGATGTCGACCGGCAGGCGGGCAGAGGCAGACACCCTGAAGTCGGAGGTCACGGCCCTGAAGGAGCGCATCGAGGACAACGAAAAAAAACTGGCAACCCTGGAAACAGCGGTCAGGGAGATGTTACAGCGCATCCCCAACCTGCCGTACCGTGAAGTGCCGGTCGGCCGGACGCCGGAGGACAATGTCGTGGTGCGTTCCGGCGGAGCCCTGCCCGAGTTGACGTCGACGGCCAGACCTCACTGGGATCTGATCAGGGAGTTGGACCTCGTGGATTTCGAGACCGGAGCCAAGCTGACCGGCAGCGGTTTCCCGCTTTATAAGGGCAGGGGTGCCAGGCTTCAGCGTGCCTTGATCCAGTATTTCCTGGATTACAATACCGAGGCGGGTTATACGGAGTTTATCCCGCCGTACCTGGTGAATGAAGCTTCCGCCTATGGGACGGGCCAGCTGCCCGACAAGGAGGGTCAGATGTATCACATGACAGAGGACAACCTCTATCTGATCCCGACGGCGGAAGTGCCCGTCACCAATATTTACCGGGATGTGATCCTGAAGGCATCGGACCTGCCGGTGAGGATGACGGCCCATTCGCCCTGCTTCAGGCGGGAGGCCGGCAGTTTTGGTAAGGATGTCCGGGGGCTGAATCGTGTCCATCAGTTCGACAAGGTCGAGATCGTAGAATTGGTGCATCCCGATACGAGCTATGAAGTGCTGGAACGGATGGTGACCCATGTCGAGGGCCTGGTGGCTTCCCTCGGGTTGCCCTATCGCATCCTTCGCCTCTGTGGAGGCGACATGGGTTTTGCCTCGGCGATGACCTATGATTTCGAGATCTACAGTGCCGCCCAGCAGCGTTGGCTGGAGGTCAGTTCTGTATCCAATTTCGAGGCCTTTCAGGCCAACCGGATGAAGGCACGCTTCAAGGATGCGGATGGGAAGATCCACCTCCTGCACACGCTGAACGGCAGTTCGCTGGCGTTGCCCCGGATCATGGCCGGCCTGCTGGAGAACAATCAGACGGCTGACGGGATCATGCTGCCTGCCGTACTGCACCGTTATTTCGGATCCGACCGGATCGCCTGAAGCCGATAGATTCCGTTGTTCAGCTTGTCTGAGGATACTGAGACCTCTGGTCCATGACCCTGAACCATAGCGGTGGGATCAGGGACAGGATCATCATGCCGGGATAGCCTGTTGGCATTTGTGGCGCATCCTCATGATGCCTGAGGACCTGATATTTCCGGGAAGCCATGTAGTGATGATCGCTGTGTCTGGAGAGTTCGAACAGCACGAGCCGGCCGACGACATGATCGCTGTTCCAGCTATGTGCGGGCCGCGGTCTTTCGTAGCTGTCTGCGCCTGTTTTACGGCGTTGAAGGCCATAGTGCTCGATATAATTCACTGTTTCCAGCAACAAAAATCCGATGACCGCAGCGCAGACGAACCAAAGCGCGGTCAGCAGACCGAAAGCCAAGGCGATCAAGGTAACAAACGCGAGCTGGATCAACTGGAACATGAGCATTTCGTTCTTCGGATGCCACCAGGGGATATTTTTCTTTATCCTTTCCCGGTTGGAAATCTCCCAGGCGGAGCGCCAGGATCCAATGATCGAACGCAGATAAAAGGCATATACGGATTCTCCGGGCCTGGCGCTGCTGGGGTCTTCAGGTGTACTGACCCGTTTGTGGTGGCCCCGGTTGTGCTCGATGTAGAAGTGCATGTACAGCGAGGTCAGCAGCAGCGTCTTGGCCAGTTGCTGTTCGAAGCGGACGGTACGGTGTCCGAGTTCATGTCCCACATTGATGCCGAAGGTCCCGCAAAGCAGTCCCATTACAAAGATCCGGCCGGCGATCATCCATCCCTCGATCCCTTCCTGTGTAAAGGAGTTCAGAAACAGGAATAATGCCACATACTGCATGGGCACGATCATATAGAGCAGGTAGTCATAGGTTCTGTCTGTCTTTGCGATCTCCTCTTCTGCAGCGTCCATATTGGATGGATCAGGTTTGAATAGCAGTTCCAGCACGGGTATGCCGATCCATACCACGATGAGGGGCAGGAAGATGCCGATATCCTTCGCGAAGAAGGCGTTCACCGACAGGGCGTAGATGAGGATCGGTGTGGCGTACTTGAAGGCTTTCCAGTTCATTCCATTTAAGATTTATCGCGGCTTAAGGCCACGCGGTACAGCAGAAAGGCCATGGCTGCAAAGAGTCCTGTTCCGAGCAGATAGTAGCCATTGGTGCCGAGGGTTTCGGAAAGTGCGTGTTCGAGGTTCACGACGCCCAGCGACTGGCTGATGCTGTCATTCGCAAAGAGGAAGGCAACGGCCACGCCGGCCAGTGCGCCGCCGGCGACCAGACCCGTGGCGAAGAGGTTGCCTTTGCGCAGGTCTTCTTCTTCCTCCTCATGTGCATCTGTCTTGCGTTTTGAGAGTTGCTTGTCGGCCAGTCCCCGGATGGCGCCTCCGATGAAGATCGGGAGGGTGGTGGACAGGGGCAGGTAGATCCCGATCGCGAAGCTGAGTGCCTTGATGCCGCAGAGTTCCATCACCAGGGCGATGGCCACGCCGACGATCACGAACTGCCAGTCGAGGTTGAAGGACAGGATACCCTTGATGAGCGTGGCCATCAGCGTAGCCTGAGGTGCCGAGTATTTATCGGTTCCGATGGCATGGTCGATGCCCTGGGCGACCATTTCTGCGGAGGGGGTGTCGAGGATCTTCACGGTCAATCCGATGGCGAGGGAGGATACAATAGCACCGATGAACAGGGCCATCTGCTGGTAGCGGGGCGTGGCGCCTACGATGTAACCGGTTTTCAGGTCCTGCGAGGTGGCACCGGCATTGGCGGCAGCGATGCAGATCATACCGCCGACCACCAGGGCCATGGGTTCATAGAACTTACCGGTCCATCCGACGGAGATGAACACCAGACAGGTACCCATCAGCGTGGCGATGGTCATGCCTGAGATCGGGTTATTGGAGGAACCGATCAGTCCGACGATGCGGGAGGAGACGGTGACGAAGAACGCGCCGAAGATCACCACGAGTACACCAAGCAGCAGTTTGCTGACGAAGCTGTCGCCGGGCACCTGCGGCAGGATGGTCATGAGCAGGATCAGTCCGAGGCTGCCGAAGCCCACGATCTTGATGGACAGGTCGCGTTCGGTCCTGTCCGTAGTTTGGGTATTTTCTCCTCCGCTGTTTTTCAGGGAACCCACGCTGCCCTTGAATGAAGAGATGATGGTCGGGATGGTCTTGAACAGGGTGATGAAACCACCCGCTGCCACGGCACCGGCACCGATCTGTCGGACATAGGCCCGGTAGATCGCCACGGCATAGTCGTTGAAGGTATGGGTGGCCGGGTCCCATCCGCCGGGGCCTCCGGCGGTGGCCAGGTCGTTCAGGTATCCGAGTTTGATGAGCTGTAGGGCGATGGTGTCTGCCGGCACGAGGGATGCCAGGAGGGGATTAAATACAAACCAGGTAAGCACGGAACCGGCGACGAGGATGCCGGCGATCTTCGGACCGATGATATAGCCCACGCCGAGGTATTCCGGGGTGATCTCTCCGCTGACCTTAGCGGAAGGGAAGAACTTATTGGCCTGCTTCGTCATGAAGGAGGGCGTTTCGGCGATCAGGTGCAGGATCTTTTGCAGGAAGGCATACATCATCGCGATGCCCAGACCCCAGAAGGCGGTCCGTGCAAAATCCCCGCCTTTTCTCCTGCTTTGAGTACGGAGGCGCAGGCGGTGCCTTCGGGATAGGGCAGCGTGCCGTGTTCCTTCACGATCAGGGGTTTGCGCAGCGGGATCATCATGAGGGTGCCCAGGA
>JAJTFQ010000119.1 GCA_021299955.1 Chitinophagaceae bacterium | reverse complement strand
CGCTGTACTACGACGCGTGGAACCTCTGTATCCTTGAGGTAGGAGGCGCGACCTGTGCCGATCA
The DNA here is from genome assembly GCA_021299955.1 of Chitinophagaceae bacterium. Lineage (GTDB taxonomy): Bacteria > Bacteroidota > Bacteroidia > Chitinophagales > Chitinophagaceae > Pollutibacter. Next base: position 16,409 of record JAJTFQ010000119.1, on the reverse strand, counting down.
GGGCGCGCGCGCTGTCCAGAATGAACACAGAGGCAAACAGATTCCCGTCATTCACACCGGTGAGGTCCAGGTGCTTGAGGGTGATCGTATCCGCGGCCATCATTCCTTCAAAGAGTTTCACGGCACCACCCTTACTGCTGTACATGCGGAGTCGGTAGCGCTGATCTTTGCAATTCTTGCATCCAATGCGGACTTCAATGGAATCCGCATTGGCGGCATTTACATAAGGAGCCTGAATGCTTACGAAGGGCGTCGCCTGCAGCACTTTGGATGTTTCTACATCAAACCGCACGATTTCGGTGAAATTGTAATAACGACGATTGCGGGCCTTGTCCCACAGGGTCATGGAGCTCACGCCCCAAAGACCCGGGGGAGATCCCTGTGGCAACAGGGTGGTAAACCGATAGCGCTTGAATCCGTAGGCCGAGGAATCAGGGCGGATATCATAGTAGTTATCCGGCTGGTACTGGATGGTTCGTTCCAGTCCCTGCGGATCACGCAGGGTGTACATCATGTAATTGAAGCCCGAGGCGCGTCCCGGGAAATCACTGGTATCGCGGATCCATACCCACATTTCGAACAGGGTCTCCCCGTTCGGGGCGTCCGGTCGGGTGGGGGTGGCCCGGATCTGAATGTCGTTGAGATCGATCACCGGAGGCTTCATATCCGGGTATGCGGTATGGAAATAGAGGCTGTCCCTCAGTGCCCGCTGGTTCACAAAGCCGGGCGCGATAAAGGTTTGCCTATTCCCTGTATCCTTGTCGAGCAGTACCAGCCGGGTATTGAGCGCGATGTCGGTCATCTGCAATGCCGCGATCGAATAATACCCGCGGGGATAATAGTAGGGCACAGGGAAATGGAATTCCGCACGTTTCATACTATCCGGCACATCATTCTGAATGCCCGGTCCGGTGATCTGTACGTCGTAGCTGTAAGGCTGGACATTGTTCGGCCCCACCGAATCGAGCGAAGGAAGGAAGATCGTGGCATAGGCCCTGCCGTCCGGATTGATCGTATTTTTTTCTTCAATGTTGAATCGCACACGCATGGCCGGCATGGGGGCGATCGTGTCTGCGCAGGTGCCGCACATCTGATCGGCCGTGCGGCCGCTGAAGTCTTTTAGTTTTGCACGGACGCTGTCGAGCCTGAGCGACTGCTGCACATACAGCGGGGGGGTGACATCTTCCATGGGATTGTCCACAAAACACATGATCCCGAAGGTGCTGCTCTTCTCCAGTCGCGCATTTCGGTTGGCATCATAGATGGCCACCTGTGGTACCGTCCAGTAGCCGCTCTTGGCACGCTTCGACAGCGTGATCTGACCACGCAGGATGGATCCCGAAGCATTTACCTTCGACAGATGCATCCCCTTGAAGGTGCCGATGGAACTGAACAGCGTGGTGGCCGCAAACTCCGCCCCGTTGAAGGCATTGTTCATCGTGTTGAGCTCGATCTCCAGGATCACGGTCTTATCTTCATTCGGACCGCCGATCACCTCCAGTTTCGACCGCTTGATCTTTCCGGGATAGTTGTAATCGGGATACAGGTTGTAGACCTGGAAGGTCATGTTGGGATTGATGATCGAGACGTAGCGGGTACCCTGCATGATCCGGTCGCGGATGAACTCGAATTTCCGCATCGAACGGCTGCGTAAGGCATCCGGGTTCGTAATGTAGAAGGCGATGGACTCCGCCATGTCTTCATTGGGATTTTTCATATGCGCATAGGCCGAAACGAACTCCGTCGTGTTGTTCGTTGACCAGCCGGATGACTGTGTGGGATCAAGGAACCATCCGCCGATCGTCGCCCAGTCGCGCCGGGTGGTGGAGTCGAAGGCATATTCCCAGAGGAAATGTGCTTTCTCGTGCAGCACGAGTCGTTGCATGTATTCGATCGACTGACTTGCAAAGGCCCCCTCCATGAATTCGATGGTTTCTTTGCCCACCCAGGCGATGGCCGGGGCCTGCGGATAGATGGGGTTGGGCTGTCCGTTGATCCGACGGACGAGATATTTCAGCCGGTCCTGACGCTGCATTGCCTCCGGGAACTCCTCCATCATCGACATGATGATGAGTTGTTCTTCAGAGGTGAATGCCTGAAAATTAGTAAAGGTTTCGCCCATGATCGATTGCAGCTCCTGTGATGGGGTCATGAATCGCAATCCATACCTGGCAGCGGCGAGTTCGCCGATCACGCCTGCATCCGTTCCGCGCCGGCTCCGATAGTACAGACCTGCATGGAACAATCGCTTCGAAAAGAAACGACCTTTCACACCATCGAGGGTGACCACTAACGGTGACGCATAGGTGAAAGCGGATCGCGAGATGGTGACCATATCCACGCCGGATACATTGACATATTGGACGTCGCGGTCGATCGCCTTGTCGGTGATATACCACTTGGCGCGTACGATCACCGTTTGATTTTCCCCGTACTTTTGAAAGTTCAGTTTGCTCAGGGTCACATACAGGCGATAGGCATCTTCGCTCGTCCAGGCACTGCTGTCATTGCTCAGCAGAAATCCATATTCGTTGAGGAGGTTGATGGCGTTGAAATCTGCCGGCACAGGCTCAGCCTTTCCGAGCACATTGATGGTGACGGGCGTGTTGAGAAGTTTCCGCCCGTACTTTTCTGCAGCGTGATGGTCTGGTTCGACGTACTATTGTTCAGTGCGATGACCTTTGCAGGGGGGTAACGATATCCCGGGGCGTCAATGGATAGTGCCCAACTGCCATTACTCAGGGTTGGAAACTGGAAGGTTTTATCGGCGCCGGCACTGTCGCCCCGGAGTTTTACGAACCGATAGTCGTACAGGTCCTTCTGAACCCTGACAACGGCCGAATCCGGGTGACGCAGTCCCTTTACGGTTCCGGTGATCGAGGATTGGGCCATTGCCTGTTCCGTCAGGCTAAAGAGTGTGGACAAGAACAGGATGGTATACAACGGGCTTTTCATATGCGAAAGGGCATTGAATGAGTGATGCGATTACGGGTGTCACTCACAGGCTGACGTACAAGTCATATGCATCTATGCAAACTGGAGCGGTCTGCACGATGCAGTTGGTGGATCAATAAAGATACTGCTTCGGGTCGGCTTACCTTATTTTTATTTATTTTTTTGCGTGGGCTCCAGGGTCGTTTCCACCCTTGTCATCTTGCCTTCGGCATTCACCCCTTCAAGTACGACGTGCAATCGCTGGCTGATGTCGTTGTTGTAGAATTCGATCCGGAACCTGGGACTGCTCTTTCCGGTGATGATGTAGGGATTCCAGTAGAGTGTGGTCCGGATGTCTGTATCGGGTCCTTCTCCCGGTTGATCATACCTGGGGTGGTAGAATTCCTTGAATCGGGTATATCCTGACAACAGAACGGAGGGCAAGCCCTTCCCGCTTCGGTTGGGATCCGGTTTACGGTCATTGCCACGGGCTGTATAGATAGCGATCGCACCACCGCTGCCACCGCCGGTGGCCCCAAAGAAGGGCGGTCTGAAAACCTTCACCATCGCAATGTCATTGATGTTGATGCTTTGCAACATGGCCGGATCGGTCTGCATCTGGTCGAGAAAAACCGTCGTTGGTGACCCCCGCCATGACAGACTTGTCTGCGGGCCGCTTCTGTTGATCTGCAGACCCGGAACCCGGCCCTGCAGGAACGCGAAGATGTCCATGCCGGCCCTGGCAAAAGGGTCGTTCGTCATATCGAACACAAACGCATCGCCACCGGAGAACAGACCACTCGCGTATTTCTTGTCCAGTTCATCCTCTTTGGGTTTGGGTTTTGACTTCACGATCACCTCCTGCAGGGTTTTGTAGGCGGATCGTTTTTTCCAATCTTCCTGCAAGATCAGGAACCGGTCCATCCGCGCACGCATCGAAGTATCACCAAGCAGGGCGATCAGCGTCTGTTCAGGATATGTCAGCGATTTGGTCGAAGGCGGCAGCAGTCCGTTATCGAACTGCAGCTGCAGTTGTCCATTCAGCTTCGGATTGTTGTTGAAGCCATAATAGACCCGCGCCGTATCGTAGAAAAATATCGTCCGGTTTTCGAAGGTCCCCTGTTTACTGAGGGGCTCGAACAGAAAATTCTTGCTGCTATCCTTGTACTGGATGATGAGGTTCAGCAGCAGATCATTCGTGATCACGAATTTTTGCCCGTAAGATTGGCCGGCGACTTTCATGTAGTCGTTCTCGGGTCCGAATTTCAGCACCGGTGCCTGTTCTGCTTTGAGCCTGGCCCAGTCGTAGCGCCGCCAGCCGTGGGTCAGTAAAACCAGGTCGAGGTTTGCCGTGACCGAGTCGGAATCCGAGGACAGATAGTATCCCGGGTTATGGATCTTTCCCTTGATCTCAGGGCTCAGCAGCAAGTCGGAGTAGATGGTATGACCGAATGCAGATCCCGCCACTGAAGCGTCGGTGACAGAAATGGACATGTTGGTCATGGTCGTGTCGGACACGTACACGTCGAATACATTTTTGGCACGCTTCGTCGGGTTGATGAGTTGCGGAATGATCCGGGCTCCGAATTCATGCAGGCGGTTGTTGACGAATACGACCCTTTCCGCCATAGGTGCCCAGGCAGCGTCGAAGATTGTGAACTGCAGCACACCGGTTGTAAGCTCGGCAATGGGGATGTTGGCCCGAAGGCTTTTGCGGCCCGTCATGTCGAGACCGGCCTTGAAAAGCAACTGGCCCTCCTTGTGCACATACAGTGTAAACCGGCGATCCGCTGCGGGCATGTCTTCGCTGCGTTCTACCTTCACTACCGCGTGCTCATTGTTGGTAAATATGGACAAGGTGGCGCCGATGGGGCGCGGACGGGGCACCGTGACCGTTCCGGTATCGCCTTTGGGTGATCTCCATTTGACCAGGTAGGTCTCGGCCGCGTCTGGCGCAATGAAAAAGAAGCCCATTCCGTCATGTCGGGTACGCAGGCTGTCGATGGTCTGTCCCCTGGCATTCGTCAATCTTCCCTGGATGGCAACCGGGTTGCCGCGACCATCTACCGCCTTATAGGCTACCTTGCTCATCAGCCCTGCCACCAGGTCTCCGCCTTCGGGAAACAGGTCCACCTGGACGACATTCGGAACAGATATGCTGCGCGCAGGAGGTTTCGGCTGGTGAATGACGATGTCGCGCTCATGGTATTCGCTGGGTTCGTTATTCAGGTTCCAGCGGGTGTACACACGCATGCGGATGAAATGCCCGTCGAAGTCCGCCGGCAGTTCCAGACTTCCCCGGGAAGAACCCGAAAACAGCGGTGCTGAGCTTCTGAAGACCAGTGTCCCTTCCGGGTTGAACCATTCTACGTATACATTGCGACTTAGCCTTGTCGGCAGGGCGTCATCCAGGATATAGACCTTATACCAGATGGTCTCTTCCCGGTTATAGGCCTGTTTGTCGAGATGAACATGGATCCTTTCCCGGGGATGGGCCTCGGCATAGGCGTTCATCAGTGAATCGGAGAACTGTGCTCCTGCCAGTACCGGCAAAAGGCAGCTGGCGACGGCGATCAGGATGTGGATGGAATACTTCATAATCGATGCGGCTTCTTCAAAGGTAGTCAAGGATATGAAACATGAAACATACCCGGCCGCCTCTTTATTTCACTGCAACAATCCTTCCATCATGGGCGCCAGCCTGTCGGCCCACCGGCCATAGTCTATCCCCGAGGGATGGAGGCTGTCGCCACAGATGAGGTTTGCATTCCAGCGACCTTCCCGGGTCAGTGGGGTGATATCCAGATACGGGCAACCCGCAGTTGTAGCGATGTCGCGGTTGATGCGATTGTATCCGTCGATCTCTCTCCGGATCCTTGCGGTGTCCAGATGCCGTGCATAGGCGGTCACCCCGTAATCCGGAATCGATAGTACCATCACATGCGAAGGTTTACCTCCGGCCAGCCTCACGGCCTGTTGCAGGGCATCCCTGAACCGAACTCGATACAGGGCGCTGTCCCAACCCCTGTACTGATCGTTCACCCCAATGAGCAGGCTCACCACCGTGTGCTCCGCGGGTTGTTCCCTGCCGATCGCCTGGAGGAGGTCCAAAGTTGTCCAACCCGTCATCGCGATGTAGCGCAGGGTGTCGATCGTACGCTGCGATTTTAACAGCCGTTCCCGGGTCTGATCCGGAAACCTGTCCTGGTCCCTGACTCCCTGACCGATGGTGTACGAATCTCCCAGCGCCAGCCATGTCCGCGGTTTTGAAACGCCCCCGACTCCGCTGCCGCCCGATGGGGCAGGCATCGGATACTCAGGCCGTTGACAGGCCAGGCTGATGATCAAGAAGGTCAGGCAGCAGAGATTACGCATGAAAACATTACACTTCCACCCGCATTTGGTTCGATGATATCTGGATGTTTCGGGGCACTCAATGGGTACTTTGTATTTTCTCTTTCACCTTGTGGTCATCCGCCTTTTATCCACCGGATAACGGTGTTGCCTAACCGAAGATGATAGGTCCCGGGCTTCAGCTGGCCGATATCGATGAGCGGATCTGTCCCATTCAGTTTGCCACCTGTCACCATCCGGCCGCTGGCATCGATGATCTCATAATCCTTTGGCAGGGGACCGGAGGTTCGGATCCTGATATTTTGTGTGGCAGGATTGGGATACACCTGGCTCGTTTTTGTCAGGCCGGGCACTATATCTGCGTTCAGGTTCCAGGGTTCTGCCGCTCCTCTCGATTGAAGCAGGGTATGACGCGGACCTCCCGTTTGGAATTGCGCACGCATGCGATCCGCCTGACCTTTGGTGAACATCAACAGGGAGCGGTCGTCGGAGAAGTCCATGAAATTCATGAACATGTCGCCATTGGGTCCATTTTCGCAGCCCGTATTGAGTCTTGGGAATTGTGGTATGCCCCGGTTGCCCGTCCGCTGCCTGGGCGTGTCCTCCACGCCGTCATCGCCGCATGGGCTGTCACCCCAGAGATGCTGCAAACCCAGCCAGTGGCCGGTTTCATGGGTCAGCGTGCGGCCCCTGTCGAATGGTGGGGAGAGCGTACCCCGGGTACCGAAGGCATTGTATCTGATGACAATACCATCTTTATCGGCCGGTGCACCCGGGAAGGTGGAAAATCCGATCAGGGTGGAGGAGAGGTTGCCCACCCAGATATTGAGATATTGTCGGCTGTCCCACGGATCACTGCCGCCCGCCGATGTTTTCTTGATGCGATCGTCGTTGATCCACAGTTGTGCGGTGGTGTTCTTGCGGATGATCCCGTTGGTGGGGCGTCCCTGAGGATCCGCCGTGGCAAGTACGAACCGGATGCCAGCCTCTGCGGCCTTTCCGGCGAAAACAGCCGGAACCTTTGAGAAATCAGCATTTCTGAGGGAGAAGTCGGCATTCAGCGCATCGATCTGGGATCGGATCTGATCGTCGGAGATGTTCTCAACCGAAGTCCTCCAGATGACATGTACCACAACGGGGATGACGATCTCTCCGGACATCTCACCGGACCCGGAGCCGTTTCTGATGGTTTCCCGGCCAGCTGATGCCCCATTGGTCATGCAGCGTTCCTGCGCACCGGACATGAACGGAAGGATCAGCATCAACAGGATGCGAAAAAGTGGCCTCATGGTTTACGTATTCGGTAAGTATGAGGTCTTTCAGCAAGAATCTGGATCGATGGTCTTCCGATCGGATGGGTGGGACAGGGCTTGCGCCGACATGCCAAATTAATGATTGCCCTGTCAGGGCCGGAATGCGATGGGATGTTTTTCGATGAAATGACCCGTTATGTCGGTGGACGGATCACCATGCTTCACGCGGGTACCACCCGGAATTTTTGTATTTTGGGGCCATGAAAACGTTCGTCAGTCTTCTGTCACTCCTGTTTCTGCTCACCTCATGCGGGGGTGGTTCTGAAGAGGGCGGTTCGGTGCCCCCTCAAACAGAGGGGATCCCTGAGCCGGCCCTCATCGGCTATTCGGTCGTAAATGCATATCCGCATGATACGGCTGCTTTTACACAGGGTTTGGAATTATACGATGGAAAGCTCTATGAAAGTACGGGATTGGTCGGCCGTTCCAGTGTGCGCCGGGGCGATCTGAAGACCGGCTCCCATGATATCCTGAAGAAGATCGATGCGCCGTATTTTGCGGAGGGGCTGACCATTTTCCGGGATACGGCCTATCAACTGACCTGGCAAAACAAAGAAGTGTTCGTTTACGATGCCAGAACCCTGAAGCCGATCCAATCCCTGCCGTGGTCGGGCGACGGATGGGGCATCACCCATGATAGTGTTCAACTCTACATCAGTGATGGTACCGATAAAATTTACGTGGTACGCCCCGGTGATCTGAAGTTGCTGCGGGTGATCAGCGTTTATGATCAAAGCGGCCCTGTCAATAACCTCAATGAACTGGAATTCGTTGATGGTCATTTGTATGCCAACCGCTGGCAGTATGATGTGATCGTACGTATCGATCCCGCCACCGGACGGGTCACGGGTCGCCTCGACCTGACCGGTCTTCTGTCGCGCAACAGTCGGGAGAGTCTGGCCTATCTTACCACGCCCGGTTCCTCCGCAGAGCAGCACGGGGCGGTACTGAACGGCATCGCCTGGGATGCTGAACGGCGGCGCCTGCTGGTGACCGGAAAACTTTGGCCTCATATCTTCGAACTGAAGATCGAACCTTGACTTCCGTTAACAGCATGAACACCCTGCATGCCCGGATGGACTGCTCACCGTGTGCATATAGGAAAGTACATCAACTGGCCGGATCACAGATGCATGGAATCTTTACCGCAACGGCTGGATACTGAATATTACTCAGGATGATCGCTGGTGAGTTGTCGGGAAGGTCTGTAAGCCCGGAGGTATCCGGGACTGAAACATTCAGGACTACAATGTAATGATCCCGAAGCGCATGTCCCGGGCCTGGCTGTGACGATGGATGATATCGATGATACCAGGTCCGTATGTGGCATAATAAGGCAGGATGTTTTCGTAACGTTCCTGAAGTCCGCCCGGAAATAGCGCGGCCCGAAGGGATTCCAGTTTGCGCTGCATTTCTGAATGGCGCCGCTTTTCCGCGCGCAACATCTTGGCAGACAGGGACTCCAGCCGGTCACAGGCTTTCTTTTCCAATGCGTCGACATGTGCCTGTAATGTAGGGTCGATGTCCGTGGCCATGGCACGCATGCGCTTGTAAATATCCCTGATCTCACTGATCTCCGGTGAAACATCTGTACGATGCCCGCTCACCCGACGAACATATTCGTTCATCAGGTCAGGTACAGGACGAAACAGCTGCTCGATCGACCAGCCGGATCCGGCCACCCGAGCGGCCTGTTGCTGATCCACCAGCAGAAAACTGTTGCGCAGCACCAGCACAGGAAACGGTACGTTGTAATGGGCGAACAAGCCCTTCAACTCCATCCAATACGCTACTTCCGAGCCCCCGCCGATGAATGCGATGTTGGGCATGATCGTTTCCTGGTATAATCCGCGCAGGATGACATTGGGGCTGAATCTTTCGGGATGTGTTTCGAGTTCGGCAAGCATTTCATCGCGGCTGAACTGCAGTTCGGTGCCATCGACGACAAATCCTTCGTCAGACCGAACGATGCGATTCCGCAAGCCATCCGTCAAATAGAACAGATTGATCTCGCGCGGATGTACCTGGATCTTGTAATCCCCGCGCTCCAGTTCGGCAATGGTGGCCTCCACCAGTGGTTGCGATGCCCCGTGCAGCAATTCCTCCCGAAATACCGGGATCATCTGTCGCTTCAGGCTCGATCGATCCGCCTGAAGGATGAGTAAACCATGCGATGCGAACAGGTGATCGACGAAGCGGAAGGTCGCTTCGGCGATGGTTATCCCTTTTTGATAGGCATCTTCCAGCGCCTCTACCAGGGGCGCTCCGTAAGGCAGATGTCCGTCGTCTACCTTCATCCGGCCTACCGCCCCCTGTTGACCGGTCAGCCAGGTGAGTTTGAGGTCATGCAGTCGGAATTGCCCTAGTTCATCCAGGTCATTATCCTCACTGCCCATGAAAAAGACCGGCACGAATCGGTGTTCCGGCATCTCATTCGACAATTCTTCCGCTAACCGGATCGTATGCAGGATCTTATAGACGAAATAAAGATAACCGGTAAAAATATTGGGTTGGTGTGCCGTGCATATCGTGAAAGTCCCAGTCTTCGAGAGGGCTTCCAGGTGGCTGGCCTGCTTGTCTGAGAGCGGGCGGGACGCATGTGTTTCACGGATGGCGTCACAAAGTGCTTGCCGGTCGACCGGCATCGTGTGCCTGACATCTACCGCTTGTCTGAAACCGGCAGCATCGGGTCTGAAAGACTGGAATGGCCGAAGGGCCTGCGCATCGGCTACAAAATCATATACTAGACGCGAAAATGCGCCCGTATCCTGATGATCCATAAATGATGCGCTGCTGTCCACCTTGATCTGTTTTTTGTCACTATCCTTGTTGCCGGATGTCCTGGTCATACGACCTCGCCTTCCAGGTCGTAATCGTAGGCCTTGGTGATGCGGACGTCAACAAATTCTCCGATCGAAAGTTTTCTGCCGGATCTGATGATGACCTCATTGTCCACTTCCACGCTGTCGAATTCCGTGCGACCCAGATATCGGCCTGCTTCCCGACGATCGACGATGACCTTCATGACCCGTCCGACCTTTTCCATGTTCTTCTCCAGGCTGATGTCTTGCTGGAAGTCCATGATCTCTTGTGCCCTGGCCTCTTTTTCCTCCTGGCTGAGTGTATCCTCGAGGCCATGCGCCGTCGTATCCTCTTCGTGGGAATAGGTGAACACGCCTACGCGGTCGAACCGATGTTGGGCGAGGAAGTCTTTGAGTGATTCCACATCTTCCCGGGTTTCGCCGGGGAAACCCGCGATGAGCGTGGTGCGCAGGCAGATTTCGGGTATGCGTGCCCGTATGTCGGCGATCAGTGCATCCATTTCCGCGCGGGTGATCTGTCGCTTCATGGCAGACAGCATCGGATCGCTGGCATGTTGCAGCGGCATGTCGAGGTATTTGCAGATATTGTCACGGGATGCCATCACATCGAGGATCTCCATCGGGAACTTCGAGGGATAGGCGTAGTGCAGGCGGATCCATTCCAGGCCTTCGATATCCGCCAGGGCGTTCATCAGGTCGGGGAGGGCGCGTTTCTTGTAGATATCCAGTCCGTAATAAGTGAGTTCCTGTGCGATCAGCATGATCTCCTTCACGCCGGCCCTGACCAGGCGGCGGGCCTCTTCAACCAGTTCCTCCTGCGGGCGGCTCACATGCTTGCCCCGCATCAGCGGGATGGCACAAAAGGAGCAGGTGCGGTTGCAGCCTTCGCTGATCTTAAGATAGGCGTAGTGTGCGGGGGTGGCCAGCATACGTTCCCCGACCAGTTCGGCCTTGTAGTCGGCCTCGAAGTGTTTCAGCAGTCGGGGGAGTTCCATCGTCCCGAAATAGGCGTCCACCTCCGGGATCTCGGTTTCTAGGTTCTCACGGTATCGCTCACTGAGGCAGCCGGTGACATACACTTTTTCGAGTCTGCCCTGGCGCTTCAGTTCAACTTGTTCGAGGATCGTGTTGATGCTTTCTTCCTTCGCCTTGTCGATGAACCCGCAGGTGTTGACGATGACGATGTTATGATCGAGCTTGGGATTCTCATGCACCACGTTGATGTCATTGGCCCTGAGCTGTCCGCTCATGACTTCACTGTCCACCATGTTCTTGCTGCAGCCGAGGGTGATGATGCTCACCTTGTCCTTTCGGGTCGTACGGGTCTTCATTGCGTTGCAAAGGTACGACAATCCCGGGAGGATGGGAGGCCCGGCGGTACGGGTTGCACACGATGGTTGAACGTCTATGCCTTGCGGTTGAAGATGCTTTCGACAAAGGCCTTCCGGTCGAATACCAGCAGATCCTCCATCTTTTCTCCGACGCCGACAAATTTCACCGGGATGCTGAACTGGCTGGCGATGGCGAGTACTACGCCACCCTTGGCCGTTCCGTCGAGTTTGGTGATGGCGAGTGCCGACACGTCAGTGGCGGCCAGGAAATGACGGGCCTGTTCGACGGCGTTTTGTCCGGTGGAGCCGTCCAACACCAGGAGGACCTCGTGCGGGGCGTCCGGGATGACCTTCTGGATCACGCGCCGGATCTTGGAGAGTTCCTCCATCAGATGCGTTTTGTTATGGAGTCGGCCGGCCGTGTCGATGAGGACGACATCAGATCCGCGGGCCAGGGCACTGTTGACGGTATCGAAGGCAACGGATGCGGGATCGCTGCCCATCTCTTTTTTGACGATGGGCACGCCTGTGCGCTCACTCCAGATGGTGAGCTGATCGACGGCGGCCGCGCGGAAGGTGTCGGCCGCACCAAGCAGCACCGACTTGCCGGCGCGGCTGAAATTATAGGCCAGCTTACCGATGGTGGTGGTTTTGCCCACACCATTGACGCCCACGACCAGCACCACATACGGCTTCTTGCCGGTAGGGGTGGAGAAATCGCGGTAGGAGTGTTCCGGAGCCTCTACGAGCATTTCCCCGATCTCCTCTTGAAGGATGCGGTGCAGATCGGCGGTGTTGACATATTTATCGCGTTTGACACGAGCCTGGATGCGCTCGATGACCTTCAGGGTGGTGTCGATGCCGACATCTGCCGTGACCAGGGCTTCTTCGAGGTTATCGAGTACTTCGTCATCAACGGTGCTCTCTCCGGCGATCGCTTTCGCGATCTTGGAAAAGAAGCCTTCCCGGGTCTTTTCCAGTCCCGCATCCAGGGACTCCTGTTCCTTCTTGCCGAAAATCCTGTCAAATATTCCCATACAGACGAATTTAAGGGTATATATCCGATCTCATGATATAGTCACGGGTGACCTCGCTGCCGAGCCGGAAGGCGGCCGTGTCGCAGATCGTGAAGCCTGACTTGTGATAGAATGCCAGTGCCTGTTCGTTCTGTTGCCATACCTGCAGCCAAAGCACCCGGTCGCCGGCTGTCCTGGCCATATCGCGAATGTTGTCGAGCAGACGATGACCGATCCCCCGGGCCTGAAAGGCTTTCAGGATGTAGATCCGTTCGAGCTGCAGACAGCGGGTTTCGCTGATGCCCGGTGGCTGACGGTCGCGCCGCAGCTTTGCATATCCAGCCAGGTCATCCTCCACCCAGGCCGTCAGGTATTGAAAGCCTGGTGTTTCGAGTTCGCTGCGCATTACATCCTCTGTGAAGTGTTCATCGACATATGCGGTCAGATGTGCTTCAATGGTTGTGCCTGCATAGGTCTGCAGGAATGTCTCCCGCGCCAGCGCCGCGATCTGTCCCGACTGGCCGGGTGATGCCGGCAGGATCCTGTGCTGTTCGGCTGGGTTCATAGGGGGTGTAAATGAAAAAGCTGTCCCATCTGAAAATGGAACAGCTTCGCGCCGGTAGATGCCAGCATCATGATATTATTGACCCAGGAATTCCTTGATCTTGTCCTTGTGTACGATGGCCTCCTTGAAGGTGTAAGCACCTGTTTTGGGGCTCCGTACGGCCTTGATCACTTTTGTCCAGTTCTTGGCCTCAGCTGCAGCCTTCTGGTCTTTGGTCTTGATAGCTGTTTTTGCTTGCTTTGCCATGGATTATTTGATTTCCTTGTGAACAGTTACTTTCTTCAGGATCGGGTTGTATTTCTTCAACTCGAGACGCTCGGGCGTGTTCTTCTTGTTCTTGGTGGAGATGTAACGGCTGGTACCGGGCATACCGGAGTTTTTGTGCTCCGTGCACTCCAGGATCACCTGCACCCTTGAACCTTTCTTTGCTGCCATATGGTGATGCGTTTATGGGATGATCAGATATTCACGCCTTCGGCGCGCAATTGCTTGATAACGGGATACAATCCGTTCTTGTTGATGGTGCGAATGGCCTCGGAGGACAGCTTCAGGGTTACCCATTTGTCTTCTTCTGCGAGGAAGAAACGCTTGGTCTGAAGGTTGGGCAGAAAGCGACGCTTCGACTTGATGTTCGAGTGCGATACTTTGTGACCCGTGATCGGCCGCTTGCCCGTAACCTGACATACTCTTGCCATATCTATGGATTTTGGGAGTGCAAAGTTCGTGAAATAAATCAGATCCGCAAAATGAATTTGCGGATATCTGCAAATATCGGGAAAAATATCGGAATTAACGCCATCCGTGGCCGACGCCCTTCGAAAGGTGACCAAAGTCACGATCCGGGGCTGTGGGCGTCCGTAACTTTGTACCCTTAAATTACTGATCATGAAAGTGAACATGGGATCTGCGGACCGGATGGTCCGCCTGATGGTTGCCGTCGTGCTGACGGTGCTTTATCTGTCGAAGATCGTGACCGGAACGCTAGGCGCGGTCGCCTTGGTCGTTGCAGGTATCTTTCTGCTCACCAGTCTGGTGCGTTTCTGCCCGCTCTATACACTGCTCGGCATCAACACCTGCGGAACGAAGCCGTCTTAACATTTTTCACCTTACCCAAAAATCAACTCTATGGCAACATTTCAGGAGATCATTCAGGATGATAAACCGGTGCTGGTGGATTTTTTCGCCGAATGGTGCGGCCCCTGCAAGACGATGGCGCCCGAGCTCAAGAAGCTGGTGGACATGCGTGGCGACAGCCTGCGGGTGATCAAGGTCGATGTGGACCGGAATCCGGATGCGGCGTCACACTACGGCATTCAGGGTGTCCCCACGCTGATCCTGTTCCGCAAAGGGGCGCAGCTTTGGCGTCAGAGCGGTGCGATGACGGCGGCTCAGCTCGACCGGATCATCCGGGACAGGATCTGACCTTCGACCGCCCGGACAGGGTCGGCTATCCTAGGGCCTCAGATATTATCTCTACTGACATGCGCGTTTTGATTTCCGACTTCTGTTTTTAGTGCTATTTTTGCGGCAAAATCCATTCATATTATGGCATACGACGTCATCGTCCTCGGCTCCGGTCCCGGAGGTTATCCTGCAGCGATCCGCGCATCCCAGCTTGGTTTCAAGGTGGCGATCATCGAGAAGGAGAGCCTGGGCGGGGTTTGTCTGAACTGGGGTTGCATCCCCACGAAGGCCCTGCTGAAGAGTGCGCAGGTCTACGAATACCTGAAGCATAGTGCAGACTACGGCATCCATAGCGAAAACGTGAAGCATGATTTCGGTGCTGTGATCCGTCGCAGCCGCGGGGTGGCCGACAAGATGAGCAAGGGTGTTCAGTTCCTCATGAAGAAGAACAAGATCGATGTCATCATGGGCTACGGCAAGGTCGCCGGTAAGGGGCGTGTGGAAGTGACGGCCGCAGATGGCTCCAAACAAGTCGTAGAAGGTAAATATGTCATCATTGCCACGGGTGCCCGCAGCCGCCAGCTGCCTTCCATGCCGGTCGACGGCAAGAAGATCATCGGCTATCGTGAAGCCATGGTGCTCCCGCAGCAGCCGACGAGCATGATCGTCGTGGGTTCCGGTGCCATCGGTGTTGAATTCGCTGATTTTTATAATAGCATGGGCACCAAGGTAACCGTGGTTGAGTTCATGCCACGTATCGTACCGGTGGAGGATGAAGATATCAGCAAGGAACTGGAAAAGCAGTTCAAGAAGAAAGGCATCACCATCCTGACCGGCAGTGAGGTAACCTCAGTCGATACGTCTGGCAGCGGTGTCAAGGCCAAGGTCAAAAGTGCCGCCGGGGAGTCTGTACTGGAGGCTGATATCCTGCTGAGTGCGGTGGGCATCGCGTCCAACATCGAAAACATTGGTCTGGAGGAGACGGGCATCAAGACCGATCGCGGCCGTGTGGTGGTCGACAAGCACGGGCAGACCAACGTGCCCGGCATCTACGCCATCGGCGATTGTGCCCCTGGCCAGGCACTGGCCCACGTGGCAGCAAGGAAGGGATCACCGCCGCCGAGCATATCGGCTACATGGAAAAGAAATATCACCACCTGCCCGAGGGGCTGGATTACAACAACATCCCCGGTTGCACTTACTGCACACCGGAGGTTGCGTCCGTGGGTTACACCGAGAAGGCAGCCAAAGAGGCAGGCTACGAAGTGAAGGTGGGCAAGTTCCCCTTCATGGCCAGTGGAAAGGCCAGCGCTGCCGGTACGACGGAAGGTTTCGTGAAGGTCGTGTTCGACGCGAAGTATGGTGAATTCCTTGGCGCTCACATGATCGGTGCCGGTGTCACGGAGATGATCGCCGAAGTGGTGGCTGCCCGCAAGCTGGAGACCACGTACCACGAGATCCTCGACGCTGTTCACCCACACCCCACCATGAGCGAAGCGCTCAAGGAGGCTGTGGCTGTAGCCTATGGCGAGGCCATCGATATCTGATTTCGTAAGAACTATTTCCCTTCGGGGAACCCAAAAGCGTCGGACAAACCGACGCTTTTTTTATGCCCATTTGTTCGAAAACTTACATTGGTTACACTCGAGCCTGCTCTCTGAATCGTATAA
>JAJTFQ010000118.1 GCA_021299955.1 Chitinophagaceae bacterium | reverse complement strand
ATCTCCTGAATTCCTGCTGATGAGTCTGCTGCTGTTCATCGCGTCGCATGCCATCGGACAGGGGGCCGTCATATGGGTATTCATTTCAGAGATCTTCCCCAACCGCATCCGGGCGGCCGGGCAGGCCTTTGGTGCCAGCGTGCACTGGGTGTTCGCTGCCATCATCACCCTGATCACCCCGGTATTCCTGGATGCGGAAGACGGGATCTTCAGGGATAACCCATGGCCCATCTTCGCCTTTTTCGCCGGGATGATGGTGCTGCAACTGATCTGGGTACTGACGCGGGTTCCGGAGACCAAGGGTGTTTCCCTGGAAAGTCTGGAGAAGGAGTTGGTGAAGGAGTAGGTTTGTTTCAGGAAAAATGAAATAAATAGATTTGTTTCACTAAAACTGAAACAAACTAATTTATTTCAATAAAACTGAAATAAATAGGTTTGTTTCATGATATGTGAAATAAAATTGGTTATTTCACATATCATGAAACATTTTATTTTGATGGCGGATGTGGTGAAAAGCCGGGATCAGGAGCCAGTGGCCATGATGCAGGCCTTCAACACCCTGGTAAGGGACCTGAATACAATGTTTGGCTGCAGGCTTTTATCGCCGGTAACGATCACCCTGGGTGACGAATTCCAAGGCGTACCAGACTCCTTTCTGACGTCTTGCGAACTGATCTTGTGGCTGGAAGAACAACGAATCGATCGGTCATTGTCCTTTACGTTGCGCTATGTACTGCATGAAGGGGATATTGCCACGCCGCTCAATTCGGAACATGCCTGGGGGATGCTGGGACAGGGACTGACCGATGCGCGGGAATTCCTGCAGGAGGCGAAAAAGAAAGAATTATCCGTCCTGGTATCGATCGGACATCCGGTTGCGGGGCAGATAATGGGGGAGGCTTTTGTCGTTTATGCGAATATTGTTTCCGGATGGGATCGAGAAGATGACTATCCGCTGGTTTCAACATTTTTGAGACTTCAGGATTACAAGGAGGTGGCAGATGTACTTGGAAAAACGAGGTCACAAATCTGGAAACGCGCACGTACCTTGAATATGCAATCCTATTTTTCCATTCGAAATATCATCCTGGCATGCCCGAAACTATATCCTCCGGCCTGATCGGTTTCCTGATCCTGATGATGATCTCGGAGATCATTCTCGCCTTTATTTTTGCGGTGATCGCGCAGGTATTCTACCGGAAGATGGGGCTTGACTTCAAGTCGATCTTCAAGGGATTTATCGAGCGGCTATTCCTGCTGATCTGTCTGAGTCAGGGTTTCGCGCATGCGCTGACCCTGTTCGGCGCCCTGAAGGTGGCCACCCGCTTAAAGCGCCAGGATGCCGACGACAAGGACCTGGCGGCGTATAACGACTTTTATCTGGTGGGAAACCTGGTATCGGTGATGGTGGCCATCGGTTATGTGATCCTCCTTCAACACATGACCCGATGATGATCTGCCGCATCATGTCTGCGTCGTTGATCCGTTCATGCCTGTTGGTGTCATCGGTACTGGCGTTTTCGCTGTCAACAGCCCAGCTCAGGTTCGATCCGGTCTTTTCGGATCATCTGGTCCTGCAGCGCGACCGGCCCATCCGCATCTTCGGAACTGCAAACCCGGGTGCCCCGGTTCTTTTGCGCTTTGCCGATCACGAAGGCCGATCATCTGCTGATGTCGATGGCCACTGGCTGATCGAACTTCCCGCACGCCGGGCCGATACCATGGCCCGGGATCTGCAAGTAATATCCGGAATTGACACCATCACCCTGCGCGATCTGCTGGTCGGGGATATCTGGCTCTGCATAGGCCAAAGCAATATGGAATGGCCCATGCAGCGCGAAGCGCATTTCGCGGAGGAGCGCGTGCGTCCCATGTCGTCGATCCTGAGATGGCGTAATCCCGATTATGCCGGGAAAGGTTTTTACGGAACGCCTTTTACACCGCAGGTAGTGAGGCGATTGCAGGCGGATAGTTTTTATCAGGGAGATTGGACCAGGGCGGATACTCGATCTCTGCCTATGATGAGCGCCGTGGCCTATTATGCCGGCCGGACCCTGACGGATCGGACGGGCGTGCCGGTGGGACTGATCAATCTCTCCATCGGTGGCGCCCCGCTGGAGACCTTCATCAATCCGGAAGCAATAGCTGTTGATCCGCGCTTTGCCTCAAAAATAAAGGGCGACTGGCTGGAGAACGCGGACCTGCCAGACTGGGTGAAGGTGCGTGGCCGGCAGAATGTCGGAGATCTCCCGGGTGTGCCATCGGGTCCATTGGGTAAGGCACATCCCTTTCGCCCGGGCTTTGCTTATGAAGGAGGTATAAAGCCTTTGCTCGATCTGCCGATCCGGGGCATCCTGTGTTACCAGGGCGAGAGCAATGCCCAGGAACCCGCGCGGGTCGGGGAATATGGGGCATTGACCCGACTGATGGTCGAGGACCTGCGCAGCAAATGGTCGACGCCCGACATGCCATTCTATTTTGTGCAGTTGTCATCCATCGATACGATCAAATATAAGGGCCAGTTATGGCCGGAGTTCCGCGACGAACAGCGTCGGATGCTCGACAGCATCCCACACAGCGGCATGGCTGTCTGCACTGATATTGGTGCCCGCGATGATGTTCATCCGACCGAGAAGCGACTCGTCGGGCAACGACTGGCTCAATGGATCCTCCGGGATGTGCATGGCATGGTATCTGTGCCGTCCGGCCCGTTGCCCGTTCGGGCGGTGTGGAAGAGGGGATCGGTGATCGTACACTTTCAATACACCGGCAGCCGGCTGAAAACTGCTGACATGTCGGACCTGCGCGGCTTTGCCCTGGATGGCAATCCGTCGAATCAGGTGCAGATCAATGGGAAAACAGTCGTGATCGAAGCGAAAGAAAAACCCCGTGTGATCAGTTACGGCTGGCAGTCCTGGAGTAACGGAAATCTTGTCAATGAACAGGGATTACCCGCATCGACCTTTCGGATCCCTGTCCGTTGACCGACTAACGGTCATGCCTACCTATTTTCTTCCCGCCATCTCCTCTTCGTACTACCTTGGGATCCGCTTCGTACATTCGGAGTCCTGAACGCCTGTACATGAAACGACTCATTTTCGCGCTCTGTCTTCTTAGCAACCACCTGTCCATCTTTGCCCAAACGGCTGTTTATAAGGATCCTGCCCAGCCCGTCACCGCCCGGGTGGAGGATCTCCTGCGTCGCATGACGCCGGAGGAGAGGTTCTGGCAACTGTTCATGATCCCCGGTGAGGTGAAGCCCGGTGAAGAGGAAAAGTATCGTCATGGGATCTTCGGATTTCAGGTCAGTGCCGCCGGTCAGTCGGGCGGCGCGTCCGGGCAGATGCTGCAATACAATGCCACGGAAAAGGCACAGGCTGTGGCAGAGAAGATCAACCGGATGCAGAAATACTTTCTGGAGCAGTCGAGACTGGGTATTCCCATCATCCCTTTCGATGAGGCCCTGCACGGACTCGTGCGCGCCGGAGCCACTTCCTTTCCGCAGAGCATCGCGCTGGCGGCGACCTTCGATACATCCCTCATGGCTGAGGTGGCACATGCCATCGCCCGGGAAACCAGGGCCCGGGGTATCCGGCAGATCCTCTCGCCGGTGATCAATCTTGCTACAGATGTTCGTTGGGGACGCACAGAAGAGACCTACGGCGAAGATCCATACTTATCGTCCATGATGGGTGTTGCCTACATGGGGGCGCTCGAACGCATGGGGATCGTGACAACGCCCAAGCATTTTCTGGCGAATGTCGGAGAAGGCGGGCGCGACAGCTGGCCCATCCATGAAAGCGAATGGTACCTGCGTCAGACGCATCTCGCACCGTTTCGCGCGGCCTTCAAGCTGGCGGGAGCCCGAAGTGTCATGACTTCTTATAACAGTTTGGATGGTACACCGGCCACGGGACATCCCCGCTGGCTGCTCGACTGGCTGAAGCGCGAACAGGGCTTCACCGGTTTTGTGATCTCCGATGCCAGTGCCACCGGCGGGGCGAATGTCCTCCACATGACGGCGGCAGATTACCCGGCCAGTTCCGCGGCCGCAATGAATGGCGGATTGGATGTCATCTTTCAAACGGATTACGATCATAACAAACTCTTCATGCCGCCCTTCCTGGACGGGCGCATAAATGCGAAACGACTGGATGACGCCGTGCGACGCGTGTTGCGCGCCAAGTTTGAGCTCGGCCTGTTTGAGAACCCATTCGTCGACATTGCTCAAACTGAAAAGCTCGTCGATGTGAACCGCCACAAGGCGATCGCCCGTAATGCGGCCTCATCTTCCTTCACGCTTCTGCAGAACCGGGGTATGCTCCCGCTGAAAGGCACCCTCCGTTCGGTTGCCCTCATCGGTGAAGATGCCGTCACGGCAAGGCTCGGCGGCTACAGTGGTCCGGGCAATGGTAAGGTTTCCATCCGGGAGGGACTGGAGGAAGCACTGACATCTTCGGTTATTCGTGTCCGTTATGCCCGCGGCTACGATCGCGAAGCGCGTCCATGGAAGGTAGTGCCGGCGGGATTGTTGACGCATCGCGTGGGTGACCGCATGGTATCGGGCCTGCATGGCGCGTATTATGCCAACACGGATCTGTCGGGCGTTCCGGCCTTTGAGCGAAAGGATGACCGCATTGATTTTCACTGGACGCTCTTTCCGCCGGATGAGCGCTTGTCGAGGGATTTTTACTCTGTACGTTGGACGGGCATCCTTACTCCGGATTCCACCGGAAGGTATCGGATCGGCCTGGATGGCAACGATGGATTCCGGTTGTGGCTCGACGACCGGTTGGTGGTGGATGCCTGGGAGAAGCGCAGTTATTCCACCCGGATGAGCGCTTTTGATTTCGTGAAAGGGAAGCCTGTCAAATTGCGCGTTGAATTCCGTGAACCGGTCGGCAATGCGCATGTGAGATTGATCTGGGATCGTGGGGTACGCGATGAATCGGAGCGGCTGCGCCGCGAAGCCGCAGCCCTCGCGGCTTCCAGCGATGCGGTCGTTGTGGTGGCGGGTATCCATGAGGGTGAATTCCAGGACCGTGCCATGCTGGGGCTGGATCACGGTCAGGAAGAACTGATCCGAGCTGTGGCCGCCACCGGCAAGCCGGTGACCGTGCTGCTGGTGGGCGGCAGCGCCATCACGATGTCTGGCTGGATGGACCGCGTCAACGCCATCGGCATGGTCTGGTATCCGGGTGAAGAAGGCGGCAGGGGCGTGGCGGATGTACTCACCGGAAAGGTATCTCCCGCCGGTCGGCTGCCCGTGACCTTTCCCGTCCATGAGGCGCAACTGCCGCTGAGTTACTGGCACCTGCCTACCGGCCGTGGAGATGATTATCACAACCTCAGCGGAGAACCCTTGTTCCCCTTCGGTTTCGGCCTCAGCTATACAACCTTCGAATATTCAGATCTTCGGTTATCCGACACCGTTATGAAGGCAGGAGATACCGCATGGGTTAGCCTCACGGTCAAGAATACCGGTCGTTTCGATGGCGATGAAGTCGTCCAGTTATATGTACGCGACGAACTGGCCAGCGTGTCACGCCCGGTCATGGAGCTGAAGGCTTTCCAGCGCATTTCGCTCCGACGGGGGATGTCTGAACAGGTTAAGCTGGCCATCACCCCGGAGATGCTCACGATGTGGGGGGCAGATATGAAGGAACGGATCGAGCCTGGAGATTTCCGGATCATGGTGGGCGCATCTTCCAAGGATATCCGCTGGAAGGGAACCCTGCGGGTGAAATGACCCTTTGATGATTCGTTTAAAGGTGTCGGAGTTCAGTTTCATTATCCTAATTTCATGGGACAACCCTCCGACATGATAAAACTTCTTCTGTTGCTCTGCGGGATCCTGCCGCTGTCAACCTTGTGGCCGGAATCGGAAGTCCCGGTCAGGCAGCGACGTCCCAATATCCTCTTCGCCATCGCCGATGATCATTC
The DNA here is from genome assembly GCA_021299955.1 of Chitinophagaceae bacterium. Taxonomy (GTDB): domain Bacteria; phylum Bacteroidota; class Bacteroidia; order Chitinophagales; family Chitinophagaceae; genus Pollutibacter. The sequence goes on along the minus strand of JAJTFQ010000118.1, from coordinate 1,376 downwards.
ATTTCCGCATGCTTCGGCCTATGGCAGCCGGATGTTCCGCACCCCAAATTTCGACCGGGTGGCGGCAGAAGGGGTGTTGTTTTACAATGCCTTTGTAGCGGCACCACAGTGCAGTCCTTCGCGGGCATCTATCCTCACCGGCCGGAACATCTGGCAGCTTGAGGAGGCGGGTACGCATTCCAGTTATTTTCCGTCGAAGTTTCCGGTCTTCACCGATGCATTGGAAGGGGTGGGATATGCCATCGGATACACCGGCAAGGCCTGGGATCCCGGCAACTGGGAGGATGCGGGCCGGTCGCGCAATCCGGTGGGACCAGAGTACAATTCGAAACGATTTCCCACCGTACCCTCCAAGGGTATCAGTGCCATCGATTACGCCGCGAATTTTGAGGATTTTCTCTCCCGCAAAACATCGGACCAGCCTTTTTTCTTCTGGTACGGGGCGCATGAGCCGCATCGGGTGTATGAGGCGGGCAGCGGACAACGGGACGGGTTCGAAACCGTGGATGCGGAGATCCCGGCATTTCTCCCGAAGGATTCTGTAGTACGGAGAGATATGGAGGACTATGCCCATGAGATCGGATGGTTCGACCGGCAACTCGGCCGCATGATCGAACTGCTTGAACAGCGTGGAGAGCTCGACAATACGATCATCATCGTCACGGCGGACAACGGCATGGCCTATCCTTATGCCAAGGCTAATCTCCAGGAGTTTGGTACCCATGTGCCCCTGGCGATCCGTGGTCCTTTCGTACAGGGACGGGGTCGAAAGGTGCAGGATCTGGTCAGTCTGGCGGACATTGCGCCTACTGTGCTGGAGGCCGCCGGTGCCGCTCCCATGGCCGGGATGAGTGCCCGTTCGATCATGCCCGTGCTTTCCCGCCAATATGATGCGAAGACTGATCCTGCGCGGAATTTTGTGGTGACGGGGCGTGAACGGCACACCCATGCACGGCCCGACAATCTCGGGTATCCGGCCCGCGCCTTGCGCGACGGACGTTTTCTGTACATCAGAAACTTAAAGCCTGATCGCTGGCCGGCCGGAGATCCGTCACCAGAAAGCCCTTCAGCCGGACCATTACCCAAGGGAATGAAACCCATCGTTGAAGGCTACGAGGACATCGATGCATCCCCGGTGAAGTCGCATATCCTTCGCAATAAAAAAACGTATACCGAAGCTTACGGTCTCGGCTACACGAAAAGACCAGCCGAACAGTTGTTCGACATCATCGCAGATCCCGGCTGTACGCGGGATCTGGCGGGTCAACGGGATCATCATACTATTCAGAAAAGGATGGCCGGGCGTCTCGATTCGGTACTGAAGGCCCAGGGGGATCCCAGGGTGACCGGTCGGGGTGATGTGTTCGAAACTTATC
>JAJTFQ010000019.1 GCA_021299955.1 Chitinophagaceae bacterium | reverse complement strand
GCCGTCCGTTGCCATCGATGGGTCCGGAATTCCCCGGCCGGCCCCTTCCGTTCATGAATGAGGTGATATGCTGGGGCACGGGCGGACCGAACATCGTGGTGTCGAGGCTTCCGGAGACGGAGAGCATCGCATCGCGGATGGCTTCGGCCTCCATGCGCCGCAGCGGGTAACTGGCGAGCAGGATGTTGCCGGGATCCTTTTGAACCGCTCCGGCCACGGGCTCTACCGAACGACGGAAGGTTTCGGAGGTCATGATATGGCGGATCATCCGCTTGACCGACCACCCGTCGCGCATAAAATCGATCGCGAGTTGATCGAGCAGTTCCGGATGCGAAGGCACTTTGCCCTGCATCCCAAAGTTATCTACAGTTTCCACCAGTCCTCTGCCGAAGAGATGATGCCAAATGCGATTGACCATGATGCGGGCCGTGAGCGGATTCTTCGGATCGGTGATGGCGCGGGCCAGGGCCAGGCGTCCGCTGCCAGGCACATCCAGGTCGATCTTCGACACGGGAATGGCGGGGATGAAATGCCGCTTCACCCTTTCCGGAGATGGATCGGTGTGATTTCCGCGGTGGAAGACGGGACTGTTCTTCCCAAATCCCTCCGTCACGCCGCTGATGAATTGCAGCGAGTCCATGCGGGCGGACTGTATGGCTTGTGCGCGGGCCTGCAGCGCTGATAGTTCCGGCATCCGGAGCATTCGGGGCAGGAGGCCGCGGAGCAACCGGATGTCCGTTGGACCTGCCTGACCGGCGGTGAAGGCCCGGTAGGCCGCCGGGAGCGTAACAGATGTGGACTGCCTGCGCGGCTCGAACCAGTCACGGTCGTAGCGGATGGCGTATTTCACCTCGACCCAGGCATCGCGGGCCTGCTTGTAGACATGCCTGTCGTAGCTCCCCGGCAGCACTTCAACATACGCCTTGTGCCCTTTCCAGGCACTGACGGGAAAGATCAGTTTGACGGGCTGGTCGGTGTTGAGTTTCTGGTCGAGGTCGCCGTAGATCGGGAATTGGATCAACTGAAAATTATCGATGATGATCCGCACGGAGGATCTCTGTCCGGCGGCCATCACCCCGATGAAATCCCGATCGATCACGAAATCCGGCGATCTCAGGGCGCCGAAGAGATTCGATCCCAGTCGTCGGCTGGAGGCCACGCCCTCCTTCAATCCACGTAGATTACCGAGGGAGTCGGTCACCGGATCGCCCAGGGTGGTGCCATCGGTGAAGGCCTGTCCGTCGCTGCGCCATCCCTGCAGGTCGGATCCGGAAAAATCCGCCAGGATGCCGGAGGCGGAATCGGGCATCATGGGTGTGATCATGGGTGCGGAGGCGAATGAGGCCGTCGCTGAGGCACCCATCTTTGCGCTGAGCCAGGCCAGGGTGAGGGAGCGCATGGAGTCCAGCACCTGCCGCTGTGCCGCGGCCGATCGGCGATGCGCCGGTTCTGCGGCCGGCACAGGAGTGAACCGGGTTCCTTCCATCACGCCGTAGAGCGCGTAATAGTCGCGGGCACTGACGGGGTCGAATTTGTGATCGTGACAACGGGCGCATGAGATCGTAAGTGCCTGGAATGCCTTGCCGGTGACGTCGATCATATTGTCGATCCGGTCGGCCTCGTCCTTTCGGATGTCCACCGGACTGTGGGTGCCTTCGGGAAGGGTGTGAAAGAGGGTGGCCAGTTGAGTTTCATTCCAGGTGCCGGTGGGATCGAGCCTGAGATCAGCTAACTGGTCGCCGGCGATCTGTTCTGTCACGAATCGGTCGTAAGGAAGGTCCTGGTTGAAGGCGCGGATCAGATAATCGCGGTATCTCCAGGCACCGGAGATGACGTAGTCGAATTCATGCCCTCGGGTCTCTGCATACCGGATCACATCCATCCAGTGCCTGGCCCATCGCTCACCGAAGCGAGGGGAGGAAAGATACCGATCGACCATGCGTTCATAGGATCCCTCGCCCTTATCGTTCAGGTATCGTTCCAGTTCCGCCGGCGTAGGAGGCAGACCGGTCAGCACCATGGCCACCCGGCGGATCAGGGCCGTTTGATCGGCGAGGGCTCCGGGTTTGAGACCGGCTTCCTTCAATCGTGCTTCGATGAATTGGTCGACGAGATGGCCCTTGTCGTTTTTCAGGCCAGATGACTTAGGCGGAATAAAGGCCCAGTGAGGCTTCCAGCCTGCCCCCTGTTCGATCCATCGTTCCAGCAGTTTGCGTTCCCGGTCGGTCAGCGTGAGATTGGATTCGGGCGTGGGCATCACCATCTCCGGATCCTTGTGGTTGATGCGGAAGAGCAGCAGGCTCTTGTCGGCGTGGCCGGGATCGATGGCCCGGAGGCCTTCCTTCGTGAGGGCGGTGGCACCTTCGTAGGTGTCGAGCCGAAGCCCTGCCTTCCGGCTGCCGGAGTCCGGACCATGGCAGAGATAGCATTTCTGCACGAGGATGGGGCGGATATGATAATTGAAATCAACCTGATCCGGAATGGCCGCCTCCTCATCGCCGCAGGCGGAAAAAATGGCGATGGAAAGGATCACCAGGAATGTAAACCAGGAGGTTTTTCGGGTAAGGCCTTGCATGCGATCGTGAATGAGTTGGAGTACCGGATATCTGAACCGGACAGAAAGATGAATATACCGATTTTCCGGGACATTGCCATGAAAATCGGAGCGGGTGGCAGCTGGCCGGACGAGCTGGAAAAGCTCATGATTTATTCATTCGTCGTATCGTATGATTTGACGGGCTTTCCGTAGCTTTCGGACACAACCCGACAACATGCGCATCATTGCCACCCTGTTTTTCCTGACCCTCGCCGGTCATACCTCCGCCCAGGACCACAGCCATCGCCTCGCCCGGTCCCTGAAATTCCCGGATGTCCCCGGCTACAAGACCCTGAAATGCGATTTCCATCAGCACTCTGTTTTTTCCGACGGCAGCGTGTGGCCGGACATCCGCGTAATGGAAGCCCTGATGGACGGCCTCGATGCCATCTCGCTGACCGAACACCTGGAATACCAGCCGCATAAGCAGGACATCCCCCATCCCGACCGGAATCGTTCCTACGAACTGGCGGTACAGGAGGCGAAAAATCACGACCTGCTGATCGTCCGCGGATCGGAGATCACCCGGAAAATGCCTCCCGGTCATAATAACGCGATCTTCATCCAGGATGCAAACGCCATGCTGGTGGACGATTCCGTAGGTGTTTTCCGCGCCGCCAAAAACCAGGGTGCGTTCATCTTCTGGAACCATCCCAACTGGACCAGTCAGCGCAAGGACGGCGTGGCGACGCTGACCGACATGCATCGGTACCTCATCCGCGAGGGGCTGCTGCATGGCATTGAGGTCGTTAACGATCATACTTATTCCGACGAGGCCCTGCAGATCGCACTCGATCATAACCTGACGATCATGGGTACGAGTGATATCCACAAGCTGGTTGACTGGGAATACAAGGTTCCGCAGGGCGGCCATCGTCCCATCACGCTGGTGCTTGCGAAAGAGCGTTCCATCGAATCGATCAAAGAAGCGCTGATGCAGCGCCGGGCCATCGCCTATTTCAAGGATATGCTCATAGGCCGTCCGGAACACCTTAACCCGCTGGTGCAGGCGAGCATCGTGATCTCCAAAGCCGCTTATGGTGGGGGGACAACTGTTCTGAACATCACGCTGGAGAATCGTTCGAGCACACCCTTCATCCTGCGCAACACCGGCCGTTATACCTTCCACACGCAGGGGGATGTGATCACCGTGCCGGCCGGAGCATCGCTGGACGTTGAAGTCAAAACCATCGAGCGTTTATCGGATATCAAACTGAGTTTCGAGGTGATGAATGCCGTTACAGCGCCGGGCAAGCATCCGGTGCTTGATTGGACGTCAAAAATTGCCGCCGGAAAATAAATATAAAAATTCCGTTGTCTGTACTTGCAGACAACGGCATCATAACGGTAACGTATAAGCGAAATTTTAGTGGTCATTGAATGGAATCATCCATCAGTCACGATCAAACCACATCCGGCAGCAGGTAGGGCGCGCGGTAGTCGCGGCTCAGCATGGCATTGGCCTCGTTCTCCCCTTCGCCGATGAATCGTTCGGCAACGGGATCGAATCGCAGCTGGCGGCCGAGGCGATAGGAGATATTACCGAGATGTGCGAGTGCGGATGACAGATGGCCCGACTGCACGGGGCCATGTTGTATGCCCATATCCCGCGCGCGGATGGCATCGAACCAGTTCTGGAAATGCAGAGTGAGCTCACCGGACTCAGATCGGGCAGGTCCCTTTTCACGCTTCTCCCCGAGATAAGTTTCGTAGGTTCCGTATCCTTTGACGACCATGTAACCTTTGTCGCCGTAGAAGATATTACCCACGCCGGCCCCGTCTTCCAGGTTCGTGTTCCAGTGCCGGACTTCGAACTGGATCATCTTTTTCAGCTTCGGATAATGATAGATTGAGGTCTGAACTTCAGGTACTTCCTTACAGTCATCCCACAGAAATTTACCGCCCATGGAGGTGATGTGTTCCGGGAGTTCCTCGATGCCCAGGCCCCACATGCAGAGGTCTGTTTCATGGATGCCCTGGTTGCCTACATCGCCGTTACCATAGTTCCAGTGCCAGTGCCAGTTGTAATGCACGAGATTCTTCGAGAACGGTCGCATGGGAGCGGGACCACACCAGAGGTCGTAATTCAGTCCCTTGGGGATGGCAGAAACGCCTTGATTGCCGATATCTCCGCGGCGGCGGAAGACGAGTCCGCGCGACATGTACACCCGCCCGATGAGTCCGTTCTTCAGATGATCCACGGCTTCGCGGATGGCGAGCGAACTGCGCAATTGCACCCCGTGCTGCACGATGCGGTTGTATTTATATGCCGCCTCGATCATCTTCTTGCCCTCATGAATATTATGCGTGGCGGGCTTCTCCACATACACATCCTTCCCGGCCTGGCAGGCCCAGATTGTCTGCAGGGCATGCCAGTGGTTAGGGGTAGCCAGGGTCACGGCATCGATATTCTTATCTTCAAAGAGCCGGCGAAAATCCTGCTCGATGCGCACCTTTACACCAAATTTCTTCTCCAGTTCAGCCGCCCTTTTCTGTGCCAGGGGCAGATCGGGATCCGCGATGGCCGCCAGTTCGACATTGGCCTTCTGTGCCAGTCCGATGATCTCTTCGCAATGGGTCACGCCGCGCTGGTTGACGCCGAGCACGGCGATCCTCAGCCTGTCATTCGCACCCCTGGCAGATGCGGGAAGAATGGAAGCCGCCTCGCTCGCTGCCATGGCGGAAACGGGAGCAATGGCTGCGGCCAGGGCCGTGCCGGTGGCAGAACGCAGGAAATTGCGACGGGAATGCGGAACGCCTTTCTTCATGTGAGTTCTGTTTTTTAAGGGTGTGAAAGTTACGCGCTTGGTTGATGTCATGAATGTAAAACAATTACATTTATCGTATGAAAAAGATATCCTCCCTCTTGCTGGCCGCCCTGTTGATCGCCGGCCAGGTTGATGCCCAGGAGCCAAGGCTCCGGAAGATCTTCAATGGTAAAAATCTATCCGGCTGGAAAGTATCGGATGGCCCGGAACAGTGGACCGTATCGAAACGCGTCCTCCATGTGCGCAACAACGCCGCAAAAAAAGGATCGATCCTGTGGACAGACGCATCCTATCGCGACTTCATCATCCAGTGCCAATTCAAGATGGGTGACGGCACGGTCGACTCAGGTATCTTCCTTCGCTCCGATAAGGACCAGATCCAGATCGGTATTTCCGGATCGTTGAAGCGCGACCTCACCGCTTCTCCCTACATCCCCGGCAAAGGATATCCGGTCGAGGCGAAAGTGAAAGACATCCTTAAACTGAAAGATTGGAATACGATGAAGGTCAAGGTCGTCGGTAATGCCTACACGGTCTGGCTCAACGGCGTGGAAGTGATGAACTACACCTCGACGACGCTGCCGGAATCGGGCCCCATCGGGCTTCAGCTGCACCCGAAGAACGAGATGTCGATCGACTTCCGCGACATCCGCGTTGCCACCCTTTGAGCAAATAACTAACGGTAACCCTTACCCTAAAATAAGATCGGCCGTCCTTCGAAGGGCGGCCGATTTATATTTATATCCTGATGTAAGTAATCGTCACTGCTTCAGGAAGGTCTTCGCATAGTTGACCCCCAGTGCATCGAGCACCGGAAGATGAGCGATGACGCGTTGTTTGAAAGCATTGTAGTCCTTGGCACGCTTGGGCGACCATCCGACTTCCGCCAGGGCCAGGGCCCGCGGATAGGTCATGTATTCGGCATATTTCTGGTCCTTGATGTACTCGGTCCAAACATTCGCCTGAACACCGATCACGTGTTTGGTCTCCGCCTCGGTGAGTTCGGGAAGATCAGGTTCAAACTCATAGCATTTTGATAGCGGGAGGTTACCACCAATCGCCAGCGGCTCGTTGGCGGGCGTACCCTGATAATAATCCAGATAAAAATAACTGTTCGGAGACATCACCACATCATGTCCCTGCTTGGCGGCTTCTACCCCACCTTTGACACCGCGCCATGACATGACGGTGGCGTTGGGTGACAGTCCGCCTTCCAGGATCTCATCCCAACCCAGCAGTTTCCGTCCCTTGGAGGTAATGAAGCGGTCGATCCGTCGGATGAACCAGCTCTGTAGTTCGTGTTCATCTTTCAATCCTTCCTTCTTGATCAGGTCCTGGCAAAAACGGCTTTCCTTCCACTGGGTCTTGGGACATTCGTCACCACCAATATGAATATAAGGGCCGGGGAAGAGGTCCATCACTTCGGTCAGCACATCTTCCAGGAAACGGAATGTCTCTTCGCGGGGGAAGAGGACATCTTCGGAGATCCCCCAGCGGGTGCGTACGGGATAGATCCGATCTATATTCCATCCGAACTGGGGATAGGCTGCCAGCACGGCCTGTGAGTGGCCCGGCATCTCGATCTCCGGAATCACGGTGATGTGACGCGCCGTGGCATAGGCGACGATATCCCGAACTTCATCCTGCGTATAGAAGCCTCCATAAGGCTTTCCATCGAACTTGTTCTCGCGGTTGTGGCCAACCGGGGATTCCTTGCGGATGGATGATACCTTCGTCAACAGCGGGTATTTCTTGATCTCGATGCGCCAGCCCTGATCCTCTGTCAGGTGCCAGTGGAACATGTTCATCTTGTACATCGCCATCAGATCGATGAACCGCTTCACATCGGCCACCGGAAAATAATGACGACCATTGTCCAGCATCAGTCCGCGGTAACCAAAGCGCGGGGCATCTTCGATCTGGCAGGCGGGAATGGTGATCTTCGTTCCGGCAGGCACTGTTCCGTAGACGGCGGCAGGCATCAACTGCAAAATGCTCTGCAGCGCATAGAACGCGGCACGACCGGTGGAAGCAGTGGCAACGACGCGGGAAGACGTGATCTCAAGCTTATAGGCTTCGGGGGCCAGGGATGCATCCTTGCGGAAGACGATCCCTTTGGAGGCATTGCCGTTCTTCACAGAGATCGCATATCCGGCAGAAGATTTCAGCCGCGCGGCAAGCATTTCCGCTACAGGACCGAATTCGGCATCCGACACCTGAATGACAGAGCCGTTACGAACTTCGAATGCACCCGTGCCGGGGGTCAGCGAAACAGGCGCGGGGATGATGTTGTAGGATGGCTGTGCCATGATGGGCAATGCAAAAAGAAGGATGATGATGGCAAGACTCATTTTTTTCATGTGCTCACAGTTTATTTTCACAGATGCTTTCCTGTCACAATGTAAGGATTGTCGGGGAAGTTTCAGGCGGATGACCGCACATTCGGGCATGTCGAACACTGAGGGTAATGGACCATTGATCCGGGGTGAGAATGCAGGGATGTGGTGCCTGCACAGGGAGAGGGTGAATTCAGAGCGGTGCATTCGCCCTTCAGGATCGCTTCAGATCCGTGATCAGTTCAGTGTAGAAGCCGGATACACCCTGATCCAGGATAAGGGAGCGCATGCCCGCCGCAGCGGCACATTGTCCGTCTTTTTCATATCTGTCTCCGATCATCAGGCACGCCGAGGATTCGAAGCCATATCTGCTCCTGATATGCTCCAGACCGGCGGGGTCGGGTTTCATACGATTGATTTGATCATCTTCGGAGGAATAAGCATCCGCCCCGGGGATCCCCATGGCTTCGAGCTTCTCCTTCAGCGGGTAATCGGAATAGAAGGCATAGGCAATCCCTTTTTCTTGAAGGGTCTGCAGAAAAAGGTGCACATCCGGATACATACAAGCGCGGAGGTAGGGCAGCGGTTCCTGATGGATCCATTGCGACACTACCCTGCGGATCTCGATCGGATCGCTGTCCAGTGCGCGTGCGACGATATTGTACTGGTATGATTCGAGCGGTTCTTCCAGAGGACCCGGGGGAATGGTTTCCCGCATCTTCCTGAACTGATGGAGCACCTTGAGCGTCTTCCATCCCTTCGGACTGAGGGCCAGTCGGGTAACGAGTCTCACCAGCATCTTCATCCGCAGGGGAGTCTGCCGATACAAGGTTCCATCGACATCCAAGATGACGAGTCGAATGGAAGACCAGTCCGTGCCAGTGCCGTTCGTCATCAATAAGGTATCAGGTTCGTGTCAAGCAGCAAATGCAGTACCGGGATCTGGATGTAAAGCAGACCGATGAACAGCAGGAAAATAAAGCCCACATAACCCAGGAGTCAAATGCAGTACCGGGATCTGGATGTAAAGCAGACCGATGAACAGCAGGAAAATAAAGCCCACATAACCCAGGAGTCTTCGCTCTTTGTAGAGCTTTTCAGGATGCTGTGCGGCGGAATCTGCCTTCATGCCAATGTTGAGATACTTTACGAACAGACCGCTGATGAAAGGTAATACGATCAGGAATTCTATCTTATACTTGATGAGATAAGTGGAGAGAAAGAAGATGGTGAACATCGCGTAGAGGAAGAGCGACTGGAGTAGTGACTGCTCAGTGTAGCGCTTGAAGGATGCCCGATAGAGGCCTGCCTTTTCGGGGTTGTTAATATATCTGTATTCTGAGTACCGCTTGACGGCCATCAGAAATGCACCTCCGAACCAATAGGCCATGATGAGGGACACAGGTGGCAGCAGGGTCGTATCGATCACGAACCATCCCATCATCAGGCGGATCGGATTGTTGAGGGATTCACTCAGCACATCGAGATAGATCTTATCCTTCGATCTGAAAGGTTGGACATTGTAGATGATCCCCATCAGCAGCAGGAGTGCCGCCATGATGAAGAACTGAGTCGATATCAGGCTGGCGATCAGCAGACCTGCTGCGGACAGGATCGCATATTCCACGGCGACCCATTTCCCCAGCACCCTTCCACTCACAGAGGGACGATGTTTCTTGCGCGGATGGAACTTATCGAATTCCCGGTCAAGATATTCGTTGATGCAATAGTTGGCGGACGCCGTCAGACACAGGGATACCAATGCAAGCAGGATGTTGAGGAGATGGCCCTCAATACTTGTCTTGGTCATGATCAGGGCGAAAAACACACCCGGCAACATAAAAATGTTCTTCAGCCAGTGATCGGGTCGGGCGATCTTGATATAATCTCTCATTGCGGTCTTTTTCTCTGTTTGAAATTCGGCGACTGCGCTGCGGGCGGAACGGTTTCCCTGGTTTGCGCACATAAGGGCGCTCCGCCGTGATGCAACTGCCGGATATATAACGAGAAAAAAGACTTTCGATTGTGTATGCCGGATCATTTACCCCTTGCCTTGCGACCGGCAGCAGTCCGATTCCAGTCCGGCATATCGATGTCCAGGTCATCATGGGTTTCCATCATCAGCTGTCGGAGCCTCTGGCGCATGGCGGATACCCTTGCCGCCGCTTCCGGAGTATCCGCGAGGTTGACCATCTCGAATGGGTCGTTGTTCAGGTTGAAGAGCTGTGCCGTGGATACGCCGTCTACGTTGTAGATGATGAGCTTCCAGCCGTCGGACGTCTTTAAGCTCCTGCTCCAGCTTCCATATACATTATAGATATCCCTGCGCATATGTTTTGAAGGTTGCCTGAACACGGCGGCATGACCGATACCTTCAACACTGGCCGGGGCCCTGATGGAGAGCATCTGGTAAAGGGTAGGTGTGATATCACTGAGATACATAAAGCCGTCGTAACGAGAGGCCGCCGGGATGCCGGGACCGGCCATGATCATCGGTACACGGATGCTGTGCTCATATAGATTCTGCTTGCCCAGCAAACCATGCCGGCCGACGGCCAGTCCGTTGTCACCGGCAAACACGATGATGGTATTGTTCCACAGGTCGTTCTCCCTGAGGGCATCAAGGATGCGACCGACCTGCGCATCCATCTCCGTGATCATGGCATAATAGGATGCGATCTCCTTGCGGACCATCTCGGGCGTGAGCGGACGCGGAAGCAATTGTTCGTCGCGCACATTCAGGTCGCCGTTGTCGAACGGATGCCTGGGCAGAAAATTAGCGGGCAGCGAGATCTTTTCAGGATGATAAAGATTGGCAGTCGAAGGGGGTGGAGTCCGCGGGTCGTGCGGAGAGGTAAAGGCCACATAACAGAAAAAGGGAGCCTGCCGGGCCCTGGGGCTGCCGAGAAAGCTGATGGCATTTTCCGCATAGAGCGTGGTCGAAAAAGTGTCGGCCTTTCGGGCGGTGGACGGGGGAAAGACTCCCTCCGGATCGAACGGATGTACAGTTGGATGGAATTGACCGCCATCGCGCTCAAAATGCATCCCACCGAAGAAAATGTCGCCGCCATGACTGAACATCCGATGGTGCGAAGCCTTGTCGCTGTGCCACTTCCCCGTGTGATAGGTAGTATAGCCCATCGTCCCGAGTACCTCGGGCAGACTGACCAGGCTGTCGGGGATCGTCCCGCCATCACCCGGCAACCGGTTGACATACCGGCCGGTCAGCAGCATGGCACGACTCGGAATGCAGACGGCCCCCTGATGCCCACCCATCACATGCGCTTGGGTGAACATCATCCCTGAGGCAGCCAGCCGATCAAGGTTAGGCGTAGCCACCTCGCGATTTCCGGCCGCTCCCAGCGCATGATGACTATGATCATCGCTGTACAATACCAGGATGTTTGGCTTCCGATTGACAGAGCGCCCGGACTGCGCCTGTACCAGACCACCGGTGATCAGGCAAATTAAAAATGCGGTCAACCCAAATGCGGCCGGTGACCTAAAGCTCTTTTTCATATTCATCGAATGTAACTAAAACCCCTCATGAACGGACGTCCAACCTGTGCAAATCCCATACAATCGCCTGCTACCCCAAAAACAGGATTGAAAGTCCACAAAACCACTTGGAGGTTCCAAACGCTTGGAGAGCTGCCAAGTCTTGGAGAGTTGTCAAGTCTTGGAGTGTTGGGTAACCCTTGGAGGGTTGGGTAATTATGTTAAACAGGAGTTCCGAAAGTACTTCCGCAAGAATCCGATAATTTAGCATCTGTACACATCCATATTGCAATAAGAAAACCTAGAAGATGAAAACCATTTCATGTTTTTTCATGGGCACGCTGATCGTATCCGTAGCGTTGGCGCAGACGGAGCCGAAACGGCATATCCGGCCGGAAGACGTTTACAGGAGTTATTCCGTCAGTAATCCCAGGCTTTCGCCCGATGGCCAGTGGATACTCTACAATCATTCCAAAGTGGATGCGGCGAAGGATGCATATGATGGCAAGCTATACATGATGAATCTCAGGGGCGACGAGCATATCCAGCTGACAGAACAGACAAAGGGTGTCGGTCAGGCGGCATGGAGTCCCGACAACAAATACATATCATTCGTTGCCCGTGGCAAATCGGATGATGCAGGGGCGCAAATTCACCTGATGAACAGAAAGGGCGGGGAGCCCATCCAGCTGACCAGTCTGAAAGGAGAGATACAATCGTACAAATGGTTCCCCGATGGCGGAAGCCTGCTGCTGGAGATCAGGGAGGCAAGCACCGCCGACACAGCGAAGAGCAAGATCAGGAAGCCTTATGAGATCGATCGCTTTACCTTCAAGAACGATTCGGAAGGATATCTCGACCGAAGAAAGACCCATCTATACCGCTTTCACCTGGGATCGAAGAAAGTCGACACCCTCACCCGGGGTAGTTCGAATGAGACCGGAGCCGTTGTTAGCCCGGATGGCGCTAAAGTTGCGTACGTCAGCAATATTACTCCTGACCCTGACCTGAATGAGAATAAGGACATCTTCGTCCTGGACCTGAAGACAGGAAAAAGCCTTCAGATCACCACCTTCCAGGGCGAGAACGGGTCTCCACGTTTCAGTCCGGACGGGCGCATGCTGGCCTACACGCAATCGACCACGGAAAGCGGGTTCAACATGTATGACGCCACACATCTTTACGTTCACGAGCTCGGCACCGCCACCTCCCGGAATATCTCAGGTACCCTTGACCGTTCGGTAAGCAGCCCGACATGGTCGGCCGACAGCCGTTACGTGTTCACACTGATCGATGACGACCGCAACGGCCGCATCGCGCGTTTCGACGTTTTCAACGGGCAACACGCTTATATCACCCAGGATCGCGGACGATACGCTTCCCTGGAAGTAGGATCCGACGGGAAGATGGTAACCCTCTTCAGTGACCCCTCTACCCCCAATGAAATTTACCTGTCGGAGACAGGAACATTCAAGCGGATCACCCGCTTCAGCGATGAGTTCCTGGCCCCGTTGAAGCCGATCCACGTGAGCGGCATCGAGTGTATGGCCACGGACAAGAATGAAGTGCACGGGATCCTGTACCTGCCGGAAGCCGACGCGAAGAATCTGCCCCTGGTCCTGTTCATTCATGGTGGTCCTGTGGCGCAGGACGATTATGGTTTCGACATGTCCAGGCGCATTCTGGCCGGGGCAGGTTACGCCGTGGCCGCCGTCAACTACCGCGGCAGCAACGGGCGCGGACTGGCCTACACGAAATCGATCTTCGGTGATTGGGGCAATAAGGAAGTAAAGGATATCCTGGCAGTTGCCGAACACCTGATCCGCTCCGGTGTCGCGGATCCGCAACGCATGGCGATTGCCGGATGGAGCTATGGCGGCATCCTGACCAATTACACCATTGCGACAGATACCCGCTTCAAAGCGGCCGTAAGCGGGGCAGGCAGCTCCCTACAGCTGTCGATGTACGGATCGGACCAGTACATCAGGCAGTACGAGACCGAACTGGGAAGCCCCTGGAAGAACCCGAAAAAATGGCTTGACCTCTCCTATCCGTTCTTCAAGGTCAACACCATCAAAACGCCCACCATGTTCATGGCCAGCGAAGACGATTTCAACGTACCGGTCATCGGCGCCGAACAAATGTACCAGGCCTTCAAGTCTACCGGCATTCCGACAGAACTCATCATCTACCCCAACCAGCATCACGGCCTGCGCGTTCCGAGTTACATCGTACACCGCCACCGCAAACACCTGGAGTGGTTCGAAAAATATCTGAAATGAGAATTTGAGGGCATGAGCTCCCGTAAAATGAAAACGGGGGGACGGATCATCGTCCCCCCGTTTTCATTCCGGAGATCGCCTCATTTCACCGCAGCAGCTTCTATCCTGTAGGCCGCTGCCCCCTTGGCCCGGACACTGTCGGTCTGTCGATACCCACTGTTGGAGAGTTCACCCATGATCCGGTGTTCCAGTCCATCTGCGAAATGTGCAAAAAATATCCATGCGCTCTTCGGATGAAGAGAACCGATCTCCGCAGCCGCCTGAACATGATCCCCCTTGAAATAAGTTCCCCAAATGACCGGTCCCGTGGGTTTGTAATATTTGGTTCGGATGTATGCATCCAGCGTGCAGTTACCCGCGCTATAGGAATAGATCGTCTCCTCACCCCTGGAATGTTCCTGCATGAATGACAGCACAGGTTTGGACTCCTCGACCTGATGCGGGAGCTGTACCCTCACGAAAATGACACACAGGACCGCAGTCAGGATGAAGGTAACGGCTGTCAGCACCGGACGGATGCGGCTTGTCAGACTCAACCATTTCTCGGCTCCCAGTGCCAGGATGATGCAGATGAGCGGATACTGATAGAGCATGTTCCGGATGGCGAGGGGATAAGCCTTGAAGTAGGCAAGTACGGCATGCATCAGGATCGGGATCACAATGAGCAGGAGGATCCTGTTCGCGCGCCTGGTGACATTCCATACATAACCGGCCAGCAGGAACAGAAAGATCGCATAATGCACGTATTCCTGGATCGAAATCGTCGGATGCGTGTTGTTTTGTCCAAATCCGAAATCGCGCTTGACTACCTGCAGCTTGTATTCGAAAAAGGCCAGGGCCTGCTTCGACAGCAGGTTGGTCGGGGGAAAAGCCTCAGCGAAAAAGATCAACTGCTGTGCGCGACTGGGATGATCATGCATGAACATGAAATAGTTGATCGCAAAAGCGAGCAACCACACGAAACCCATGAGCAGCATGCTCCGCAGGTGGGACCATTGCCATGGCTTCGACTCGGAAAAGAAAATAAAGAGAAAGATCATCGGCAACACCGTTACCACCACATTCGACAGGAAGATGGCCAGGGCACCAACCAGGCTCATGACAAGCATCTTACGCCTATTCGCCGAAAGGGGATCAGTAGCGACATACAATAAGATCAGCGTGACCATCGTATCGGTCATGTACTGCTTCAATTCCGACGAATAGTAAAAGAGCTTGTTGTTGAACACAAAAAAAGCCAGACCGATGAAGACGGCCAGACCATCCTTTACAAAGCGGGTCAGTAATTTCCAGACCAGCCAAAGCGAGGTCAGGTAGGCGATCAGCGACAGGATCCTGAAGCTATATTCGTTCGGTGTGAATATGGTCGTGATGGCCTTTGTGATCCACAGATACAAGATGGGGGCCATCTGATAATACATCAGTGGTTTCATCAGCCCTGCGAAGTCCCGATCCATGATATTGACCACAACGGCTGCTTCATCTGTCCAGAAACTTCGGCAATACAGATACTGAAATATGGACATGATGACGGCGGCTGCCATCAGCAGATAGGTGGCCAGTCGCGTTCCGGTCGTTTGTTGTTGGGTACTCATTGATGTTTCAATTGACATGCAGAATCAAGATATATACTACATCCCTATGAAACGATTACAGCATTCACATATTGCATTTCCCGGCGGCTTACCCAAATCCCGATCAGGGAAATCCGGTGGTACGCCATAAAGGATGCACGCACACGATCAGTGATGCGGGAAGATAAAGGAACAGAAGGACTCAGCACATTCCACCATCAGGGTGTCAGCCAGGCGGCATCCACCAACTGCCCCTCTTGGTAAGAGAAAAGAGCCCGCCTGTTGCCACGGCTGAAGGTGTAGTACCATTCCATGGAATCCACCGATGTCTCCACCACCACAAATTGCTCAAAGCCGGCCTCACTCTCTTCCTTGGAATAGGAGAAGTCGCTGAGGCGTTCGTCTGCCGTGGTTACGTCCTGCATCAACAGCTGACCCGGACCTTCGGGCAAGAGATAACATCTCCGGCTGAAATGCGCCGTCCCCGACCAGTGGTGGCGAGCCAGTTCGTCTCCGTGATGCAGTATGGTCGGACCACTCAGCCGGATCTGCGAACGGCGGGAGGGGTCATAGGCCAACCAGCTGAGCAGGCCGGTGGTTCGGATCTGACCGATCTTGGCACTCCGGATATCGGTATGAAAATAGACCTTTCGGGTATCGATGTCCACGCGCCGGAGCACCACCGTGCGCAGCTGTGCCAGGGCTCCATCCGCCGTGCCGATGACTACTGTGTGCATGGCGTGATTGCGATCCTTCACGGCATCCGACAGCATTTGCCAGCATGTCTGCTCTACGAATCCGATATCATTTATCTGTGAAGACTCGAAGCTCGTCATGCACATATAGTTATTTTTGAAGGACCAATGAAGTTATGACGATACCCGTACGTGCAACGATGCCTAACGCCAACGGGTACACGAAAAAGAGCCATGCGAAGTCGATCCAGCGTAATCGGGCGATAAAGGACCTCCCCTCTGTGGCCAGACCTGTCAGAAAACCATACCAGCCGGTGATGCCGAGCCGGTCGGCCGCCAGGTTAAGGATCACGGCGGCGATCAATACCAGCCAGCCTGAAATGAAGGAGGATAGCAGACCCATGTGCGTGATCATTTTTTTTGCCGGCGGATCATGTGCAGGAGTTCGGTGAAGCCTGCACGCATGAAAGGCCATCGCGGCAATGTGTTCATCAATTTGAATTCCTGGGCGACGCTCGTCCCATTGTCGAGAAATCGGAAGATGCGATGGGTCGGGTTGTGACGAAACAGTTCCCGGAAGATGAACCATCCGGGCAGCACATGCTTCGCCAGAATGTTCAGCAGCACACTGTCGTACCAGCCGAAGCGCTTCCTGATCAAGGGCTCCGGACGGGGCGGACGTCCGGTCGCCGACAAGGCAGACACGATACGCGCCGCATGTCGCTGGATGAAGGTGAACGTGTATCCGGATGAAGCCTTGGTCTGCCCACCTGCCGTTCCGATATGGATGATCCGGCCCTCATCGGCAGGAAACTGCATCGTGGTCATCGGGATGACCCCGAACTCCTCATCCAGTACCTCATAGGCCGGGCATCCGAGCTGTTCGGTGATGTATGCCTTCAACCCTTCGTCGTAGGCCTCCTGCTCAAGGAGAGCCGCTGTGAAAAGCGTGTATTCCACCAGGGCCGTGCGTCTGTCAAAGGGCATGACATAAACAAACGTGGTACCTTGGCCCTGGTCGGGCCTGAAGTCCATCAGGGTGGCCTCCTTCGGATCGAATCGATCCTCCGGTAGCCGGATGATCCATCCTTTAAAATGTTGCAACAGGAGATGGTCGCCTGGCAGCGGCTGCAGTTTGCCGAAGAGGATGGAGTTGAAAAGAAAGCCTGCACGATAGGTCTTACCACCCGCTTCCATGATCGCGTGACCTTCGTCCTGACGAATGTCATCTACCTGCTCAAGCAGGATGGTGACGTTCGGGATCTCCCGCAATTGTGAAAGGCAGTATTCGTAATAGTCGATCCCCCGGATCATCTTGTAGGCATAGGGTGCAAGATCCTTTCGCCCGGAATATCCCTCCGCATGGAACCAGGCCTGCTCCCATCGGTGACTCACCAGTGATTCGAATGGTCCCGCTCCAGTCTCCCAGAAACACCAGGTCCGGTCATTCAGTCGCTTGGGATCGCGGTCGACCATCAGCAGGGTCCGGTCACGCAACAAGCCTTCCCGGTGCATATGCACTGCCAGTCCCAATCCCGCACAACCCATGCCTGCGATGATGTAGTCGTATGTCTGCGGATGGTCGATAAGGTATGGCTTGTGGCGGTGGGTTAAGGAAATGAGATGCCCTTATATCATTGGATAGGGCAGATGGAATTTAGACTGGGTCTACTCCGTTTCGGGGGCGTATTCGACCTTCCTCGCAGCCATCAGCTTCTGATCGCGGCGCACTTTTTCCCAATATTTCCGGTGAACATACAGCATCCCGAAACTCTCACCTTGCTCCTTACTCAGATGTTTGTGATGCATTTTGTGCGCCCAGCGGATGGCCCGCACATAAGTGTTCCGGCTTCGGGAGAACCATTTGAAGCGCTGGTGTATGATCACATCATGTACCAGGAAATAGGCGAAACCATAGGCCATGATCCCAAAGCCAATGGCCTGCATCCACCACATCCCGTCCTGGCTGCCGAACATGATGAGCAGCATGCTCGGGATCGCGAAGATCACGAAGAAGGCATCGTTCTTCTCGAAGAAACCGGGCTCCACCTGATGATGGTCGCGATGCAGGTACCAGAGGAATCCATGCATCACCCATTTGTGCGTAGCCCAGGTGATGCCCTCCATAGCGAAGAAGGTCAGCAGCAGGACGGCGATGAAATAGATGATGGTCATAATAGGTAAAGTTACAGTGTTATAGGCAATGTGGAATACTGACCGCCGTCATAGGTAACCCGCCAAAGGTTCATTTGTTTTACAACATGTCGATACATGGTAATTCCGGATTCCGACGGTCATTCTACGCTGCCCTGGGCCAGCTCCTCTACGCCGTGGCAGACGCTGACGGGGTCGTCACTGCCGAGGAGCGCGACGAACTCCTGGACCTGATCCGCAGCCGGCTGATGCATCGGGAAACCCTGACGGATCCGTATGGTACGAACGATGCCTGGTACTCGCTCTTCGGCTTCGACACGGCGGAAGATGAGATACTGAGTCCGGAGGAGGCGTTCCAGTCCTTCGCCGACTTTTTGGACTCCTATCGCGACCGGATCGACATGGAGACCCGTGAGATCTGCCTGATACTGTCTGACCGACTGGCTGCATCCTACCGGCATACCAACCGGAAGGAGCGCCAGATGCTGCAACGCATCCGCGAAACCTTGCTGACGCGGGACGACCTGGCCCACCCGCAGAGTGATAGCACCACCACTTCATGATCTTCAGACACCCGCTAAACCACTGTATATGAAAAAGATCCTCATTGCTTTCGACGGAAAACATTTTTCAGAAGGTGCCATGCAGATGGCAGCCTGGATCAACGAGCAGGAGCCTGCCCTGATGACCGGGGTCTTCCTCAGCCCGATCGATTACCGCGAAGTGATCGGCTACACAGGCATGGGCATGGGAACGCCGGTCGTGATGCCTCCCTTTCAGGAAGACGACGCACTCGTCAGTGCCAACATCTCCCGCTTCGAGGAACGATGCCGGAGAGACGGTTTCGAATACCGGGTGCACAGAGACACGGAACTCTTCGCACTACAGGAACTCATCACGGAAACCCGATTCGCAGATCTGCTGATCGTGAGCAGCGAAATTTTCTATGAAAACATCGACCACCACCAGCCCAACGACTACCTGAAAAAGACACTGCAATCAGCGGAATGTCCGGTCATGCTGGTGCCCGAACAGTTCATCAAACCCTTCAACCTCATTTTTTCCTACGACGGAAAGGCTTCATCCGCCTTCGCCATCCGGCAGTTCACCTATCTTTTTCCCACCTGCAGCCGAATGGATGCCCTGCTTGTATGCGCCTCAGAAGAAAGCGATGCGGAGATCCCGCAACTCACCCTGATCGAAGAGCTGATGGCCCGCCATTACGAATCGGTCAGCATCGAACATCTCGCAGGGGAGAACAGGGAGGGCCTCACCCAATGGATCGGCGAACACCGCGGAAGCCTGCTGGTGACGGGGGCTTACGGGCGCGGAGAACTCTCATCGTTGTTCAGGAAGAGCTTCGTGACCGACCTGATCCGACAACACCGGATGCCCATCTTCATCGCACACCTGTGATGTGACAGGAACTCACCCCGCTATTGCATGAACGGAGACCCTGCAGCGGATTCTCATCATTTTGATTTAGGTTTGACGAGAATCCTGTAAGCATGAGTGTACCGAATAATCCGTCTGCCCGGGAGCAGGAGATCCGCTTTCTGGACGGACCTCGCTCCCGGTGGGAAGACCTGAAATTCGTGGTGAAAGTGGCCCGTGAATTCATCCGGGGATTCCGTGCCCTGCATTTCACGGGGCCAAGCGTAGCCGTCTTCGGTTCCGCGAGGTATGCAGAAACCCACGAATTCTATGACCTGACACGCCGGCTCTCCGCAGAAATCGCAAGGCTCGGATTTACGATCCTGACTGGTGGAGGGCCCGGACTGATGGAAGCTGCCAACCGGGGGGCACGCGACGTGAACGGCCGGTCGGTCGGTTGCAACATCCTGCTTCCGCACGAACAGAAGCCCAACCCATACCTCGATAAATGGGTCGATATCCGCTACTTCTTCGTGCGGAAAACCCTGCTGGTCAAGTATTCCTATGCCTTTGTGATCATGCCGGGCGGGTTCGGTACACTGGACGAGCTCTTCGAAGCCATGACCCTCATACAGACCCGGAAGATCAAGGAATTTCCGGTCATCATTTTCTGCCGCAACTACCACCACGACATGCTCGAACACATCGAGCGCATGAAGACGGAACGCACCATCTCCGAAGAGGACATGAACCTGTTTCTGGTCACCGATTCGGTGGAAGAAGCCGTGGAACATCTGCGCCGAAGCATCCAGAAATTTGGCCTCCGGCCGATCAAGCCACGTAAATGGCTGCTTGAACGCGCCTGAAACTGACGCGGGTCATGCATGCGATTGACCCCGGTCAGAGACGAACCCACACCCCAAGGGTATTTTTGTATCCAAGGCTTCAGCGAAAAGCCGGTTCGATACCATTATACCCAGCCGATGTCTGCCACGACCCTAAGTACAACTCCACCCGCAACACGCACAACCTGCCATCATTGTGGTGAATCCTGTGATGGACGCATCCGTCATGAACACAAAGCCTTCTGCTGCGAAGGCTGCAGACAGGTCTACCTGCTCCTCGAAGAGAACGGGATGTGCGCGTATTATGACCTGGAAAAGAGCCCCGGGATCCAGGCCAAAGGCAGATTCAAGCATGGTCGTTTCGATTACCTCGACGACCCGGAAGTGACAGCGAAACTCGTCCGCTTTACAGATGGCAGGCAGTCGCACGTGCTCTTTCACCTCCCCTCCATGCATTGCGCCAGCTGTATCTGGTTGCTCGAACACCTGCCCCGCATCCAGCCCGGCATCATCCATTCCCGCGCCAATTTCCAACGCAAGGAAGTGCTGATCGTCTTCGATCCGTCCCTCACCGGATTAAAAAAGATCGTCGAACTCCTCGCATTCATCGGCTACGAACCGCACATCAGTTTGCAGGATGCCGTGGAAAAGACCAGCCGAAAGGTCGACCGCGGACAAATACACCGCATCGGCGTCGCCGGCTTCTGCTTCGGTAACATCATGATGCTCAGCTTCCCGGAATACTTTTCCGGCGGGGAAACTGGTGCTGAAGGTCTCGATCGGGTCTTCGAATGGCTGAACCTCGCCTTGTCGCTGCCTGTCGTGTTTTTCAGCGCGTCGGAGATATTTGTGTCTGCCTGGAAGGGCCTGCGGCAGCGATGGCTGAACATAGACGCCCCCATTGCACTGGCCATCATCGTCACCTTCGGTCGCAGTATCTATGAGATCCTCACGCAAACCGGTCCGGGCTACCTGGATTCAATGAGCGGCATAGTATTCTTCATGCTCATCGGACGCTGGTTCCAGCACATGACTTACGACTCCTTTTCCTTCGACCGGGATTACCGTTCCTATTTTCCGCTGGGGGTTACCCGCATCACCGGCAACGGGGAGGAAGACATCCCTGTCAGCCGGCTCGCCAGACATGACCGCATCCGGGTCCGCAATCAGGAACTGGTGCCGGCGGACGCCGTGCTGATGTCGGCAACGGCCAGCATCGACTACAGTTTCGTGTCCGGCGAACAGACACCCGTTACCAAACGGAAAGGCGAACTGATCTACGCCGGTGCCAGGCAATGCGGGTCCGCCATCGAACTCGAAGTGATCAGACCCGCCTCCGGCAGCCACATCACCGAGTTGTGGAACAACGAGGTGTTCCACCATGAAAAGCACGTGCACAGATCCTTCATCCACCCCTGGAGCCGTTATTTCACCTACATACTGTTTTCGATCGCCATCGGTTCAGCGATCTACTGGCAGATGCACGATCCTTCGAAGGTCTGGCATGTTGTCACCAGCATCCTGATCGTGGCCTGCCCCTGTTCGCTGCTGCTTTCCGCCACCTTCACCAATGGCAACATGGTACGCATCTTCGGCAGAAACCGCCTCTACCTTAAAAACGCATCGGTCATCGAATCGATCGGCAAGGCCGATGCGGTCGTATTCGACAAGACCGGCACCCTCACCCACAGTCAAAACACAAAGGTCCTTTTCGAAGGCAGGATGCCAGATGCCGCTGACCTGGGACGCATCGCCTCCCTGGCCCGACAGTCGGCACACCCACTGAGCCGGCGCCTGGCCGCCGAACTGGAAGGTCTGGCAGCAGATTCCAACCGAGAAGTATCATCATTCCACGAATATCCCGGCCGCGGTGTGGAAGGATCCATCGACGGCAAATTGGTGAAGATCGGGTCGGCATCCTTCACAGCCGAAGGAGACAGGGTACAACATCAAAACTTCCGGACAGACGGAAGCCGCATCCATATCGCCCTCAACGGAGACCTGATCGGCAACTTCCAGATCGGCAACGAGTACCGGAACGGACTCCCCGAAATGGCGGACACCTTGCGCAGCAAGGGTTTCGGACTCTTCGTCCTCAGCGGAGACCATGACCACGAACGCAAAAACCTCGCCCACCTGATCGGACCGGACACGCGGATGCGCTTCCGCAGCGATCCTCAGGAAAAACTGGAGTTCATCCGCAAACTGCAGGCAGCCGGCAGACAGGTCATCATGCTCGGAGATGGGCTCAACGACGCAGGTGCACTGCGCCAAAGCGATGTAGGCATCGCCGTTTCGGATCACACCGGCATGTTCTCCCCCGCCAGTGACGGGATCCTCGAAGGAGAACAGGTTTCGAAACTCGGCGCACTGGTGAAATTCGCCCGGCGGGGTAAAAACGTCGTAGCCGCCAGCTTCGTCCTGTCGATCCTCTACAACTTCGTGGGATTGGGATTTGCCATCCAGGGTGACCTATCACCGTTGATCGCCGCCATCCTGATGCCCGCGAGTTCCATTAGCATCGTGGTATTCGTGACCGTGCTTTCGACCCTGACCGCCCGGAGACTGGGGTTGGAAGGCTGAGGCCAGGTCTGCTGACAAGATACTTTTTTCGATATCACAATGAACTTCGGCCCTTCAGCATCACACCCTGGGTCATTCCCTCGCGGTAACATTACAAAGATGTGGTTTCAACCTCTTAATCATTCCGCAATGAATCCCTGAAAATGGCTAAATATTTTAGCAGGCCGGTTGGCGACGGGAGATAATGAAAAACGGCCACCCCGGAGAGTTCCGGAACGGCCGTCATTGTATGCAACAGGCGTCATCTGAAGCCAAAGAACAGCGGGAAACCGAAGACGACAACGAGCGTCCACAAAGCATATACGGGCAGGAAAACCGCGATGGCCCTTTCCACATCCTCAACGGATTGTTTACGGTTCACGACCAGGAATAAGCGGCGCGTAACGATCAGCAAATGGGTCATGATCAGCAGATTTCCAGCAAGTACAGCCAGTCGGTTCGGTGTAAGTCCATACTCCACCAATCTGAAACTGATGGCGGAAAGAGCGATGCCGTTGACGATGATGGTCAGCACGGAGAGCGTAAACAGCAGGATCAGACCCCGATCAGCAGTACGTTGAAAATGAGCAGGAACTCCCGATCCTGGTAGGGATTCCGTCCCGTGAAGGCCATAGTGCCGAGGAAGATCAGCAGCATGGCCAGTACCAGGGGAGTGAAGATCTTAGCCATCAACGGAGAGATGCGATTCACCAGCGAAGGATTTTCCCTGACCAGGACATTGGCCAGGATCGGAACGGCCGGCGCACCCCAAACGATGATGTACGATTCCCAGACCTTTTCAATGTCCATCCCGATCATGTTGAACAGCCCGAAGGTGATCATCGAAAAGATGACAGCGGCAATGGTGATCAGGGCTGTCATCACCAAAAGGTCGCCATTATAACGCAGGTAGCTGATGCGGGCGGAGTGGGCATGCCCCGCATCCGTCGTGAACACATAACCATGAACAGCCCATAAGAGCAATGGGAGATGGATGCAGGCCAGCATAACAGAATCACGCGTTCCATCTGTCGGCAGCACATTGATATAAATGGCGGCCAGCACCGTTACGACCAGCGGCAGCAGATATGCAGACATCCTCAGACCATTGCGCCAGACAATGAAGGCGGATAGCATCGGAAAGACAGCGAAGGCGATGTTACGGGGATAGAACACATCATCCCTGAAACCAAAAAGATCCGGAAACTTCATCAGCCCGCCTGCCGCCAGGGTGGCGATGAAGATGAAGATCCAGTCGCGACGCATGCTGCTGACTGCAGATGTACTCCGATGGTTCAGTCGTTCGTACCAGACCCGGGCGATGACCTGGTCCTTGATCATCGGATAAAGTTGCATGAAGGTCTTGCCAAAAGCCGTGGCATCAACTCTGTAAAGGCGTTCGAGTACTGCCGGCTCCTCGATGTGTTGCAAGATGGATTCCCTGAGATCGGGCTGTCCGGACGTTAGATCCTGAGTCATATGGGTTGTTTTTGTCTGTGTATTTGAAATGGAATCATGTTTCCCTGCGTCCGATCAGTTTTTCCAGCGCATCAAGATGTGTGGCAAAGGCCAGGCGTCCGGCGTCGGTCGCGGCATAGGAAGTATTCGGCTTTCGGCCGATGAACTGCTTGCTTACCTCTACGTACCCGAGCTTCTCCAGCGCGGAAAGATGGCTCGCCATGTTTCCGTCCGTGACCTGAAGTTGCACCTTGAGCGAAGCGAAATCTACCGCATCGTTCACCACCAGGATCGACATGATGCCCAATCGGATCCGGCTTTCGAAGGCCTTGTTGAAATCCGCTATGAATCCTTTCACCGCTGATGTTTGAAGTGGATGGTGATGCCATAGATGATATGAAGTATGCCGAATCCAAACGCCCAGAAATAGACGCCCAGCGACGGAAAGAAGGAAGCCGTCAGACCGGAGACGAACACGGCCAGTCCCAGTCGACCGACATCCGGTACCGCATGCCGGCCGGCATGCACCAGACCCAGTCCGTAAAAGATCAGAGAAGCCGGGGCCAGACCATCCGGCTGTCCGGCCTGGATCAGGCTCAGGCAGTAGACCCCGCCCCCCAGGATCGGAATCCCCAGGGCTGTGATCATCCGTCGCGCCGTAGCATCCCAGAGCGGCAAACGCAGTTTACGTGCATTCCGGTAGGCCAGTCCGATCTCCACGATCAAAGAGAGCGAAAACACTCCGGCTGCCATGGTCAGGATCCGCTCATTGATCAATGAAGCCTGCGGACCGCCCGCTGCGGCCAATTCATTGAAGGAAACCGGTCGCCCGATCGGAATGTCCATGTTGGTCAGCAGACAGGCCACACCACCGAGCGCAATGAAGCCCACAATGACCCCCGCCAGTCCACTGACCGACAAATACCGGGTTGACCTTTCCATCAGGTTCCGCATTTCGCGGATCGACTCCAGATGTTCCTGTTCCGTTGACATGTTCATTATATAAAGTACTTTGAAATACAAAGTAATTAAAACTCATGAAGTCCCACAAGAAAGATGGGGACCACAGGGCGATGGGCAAGATGAGCGGATGAAAATTCGGGAAGAACGGCAGAAGTGACCGGCACCCTGTCTCCGTTACCCAAGCACAGGCGCAGCCGGTTCGCACACCAGGCATGGGACAGAAAAATTATATATTGATTTTTAATTATATTTTATCAGATGGATATCAATAAATATTTTATATCTATTGACTATTCCATGACGTGAATCATCCCCGATTTTGACCCACGTCATGGACCGCCCGGGAAGCTGAGGATAGTTTTGCGGCAAATTCTGCCCAGCACATGAGTGTGATCATCGTCCTCATCACCGCCAGCATCCTGATCGCCGGTGGCTTCCTCGTCGCCTTCCTTTGGTCTGTGCGCAATGGTCAGTATGACGATGACTACACACCTTCTGTACGCATGTTGTTCGACGATGCCGCTCCTCCCCCTTCCAACGATCACTCACCCCAAAACAATCAAATACACAAGTGATGCAAGTCCAGAATTTCAGTTATGACAACCGGATCGTCCGGAATTTCGCCTACGCCACCATGATCTGGGGGATCGTTGGCATGCTGGTGGGCGTTTGGGTCGCCCTGCTGTTAGTATTTCCGGAATGGAATCTCTCTGCGATCGCCGTCGGCAAGGAGACCATCGGCCTGTCCTTCGGTCGTTTGAGGCCGTTGCACACCAATGCGGTGATCTTCGCTTTTGTCGGCAACGGCATTTTCATGGGCGTCTACTATTCCCTGCAACGCTTGCTGAAGACCCGCATGGCCAGCGATCTGCTGAGCCGGATCCATTTCTGGGGTTGGCAGCTGATCATTGTGGCGGCGGCACTAACCCTTCCGCTTGGCCTGACCACAGGCAAGGAATACGCCGAGCTCGAACTCCCGATCGATATTGCCATCGCCTTGATCTGGGTGGTTTTCGGGGTCAATATGTTCTGGACCATCCTCCGACGCCGGGAACGACATCTGTACGTGGCCATCTGGTTCTACATCGCCACCTTCGTGACGGTAGCGGTCCTGCACATCGTCAATTCCATTGAGTTCCCCGCCTCCTTCCTGAAAAGTTATTCAGCGTACGCCGGCGTACAAGACGCGCTGGTACAATGGTGGTATGGCCATAATGCCGTGGCGTTCTTCCTGACCACGCCCTACCTCGGGCTGATGTATTATTTCATGCCGAAAGCAGCCAATCGTCCCGTATTCTCCTATCGGCTTTCGATCATACATTTCTGGGCACTGATCTTTCTGTATATCTGGGCCGGACCGCATCACCTGCTCTACACCTCCTTGCCCAACTGGGCGCAGTCGCTCGGTGTCGTATTCAGTTTCACCCTCATCTTCCCGAGTTGGGGCGGCATGATCAACGGCTTGCTGACCCTGCGTGGAGCCTGGGACAAGGTGCGAGAAGATGTCATCCTGAAGTTCATGGTCGTGGCGGTGACCGCTTACGGCATGTCCACATTTGAAGGGCCGATGCTGTCGCTGAAGAATGTCAACGCCATCAGTCACTTCACCGACTGGACGATTGCCCACGTGCACGTCGGTGGCCTGGGATGGAATGGGATGCTGACCTTCGGCATTCTCTACTGGCTGCTGCCGAGGATCTTCCAAACCGAGTTGTATTCGCGCAAACTCGCCAACATGCATTTCTGGATCGCCACCCTGGGCATCCTGTTCTATGCCATCCCGATGTACTGGGCCGGTTTCAAGCAGAGCCTGATGTGGAAGGATTTTACCGAAGCAGGGCAGCTTAAATATCAGTTCCTCGAAACCGTCACCCAGCTGAAGGGATTCTATGCGATGCGTGCATTCGGCGGAACCCTGTTCCTCCTCGGATCGATCCTCGGCGTATACAATCTGTTCAAGACCTGTGCGAAGGGATCGCTGCTCGCTGAAGAAGAGGCCGCTGCTCCGGCCCTTGAAGAAACTTACAGGCATCACGGTTCAGAGCATTGGCACCGCTGGATCGAACGAAGGCCCGTGCAACTGCTGGTGCTGACCCTTGTGGTCATCCTGATCGGAGGCGCGGTGGAAATGATCCCGACCTTCCTGATCAAATCCAATGTACCGACGATCGCCAGTGTCAAACCTTACACACCGCTGGAGCTGCAGGGTCGAGATATTTATATCCGTGAGGGATGCTACACCTGCCATTCGCAGATGATCCGTCCGTTCCGTTCCGAAACTGCCCGGTACGGAGAATATTCCAAGGCCGGAGAGTTTGTGTACGATCACCCATTCCAGTGGGGCTCCAAGCGCACGGGGCCGGACCTCGCCCGCGAAGGCGTGGGCAACAACCGGAAATCCGACAGCTGGCACTACAACCACATGGACGACCCGCAGGCCCTGTCCGCCGGATCCTTAATGCCGGCTTACTCATTCATGCTCGAGCACGAACTCGATACCGCCAGCACCCCGGCCAAGATCCGCACAATGCAACGCCTGGGTGTCCCTTATCCGGAGGGTTATGACGCACAGGCAAACGATGACCTGATGAAACAGGCAGAAAACATTCAGTCGAATCTCGCAAAGGATGGGATCAAAACACCACCCAACAAAGAGATCATTGCCGTCATCGCCTACCTGCAACGCCTCGGAACGGATATCGGAAAGGAACAGACCGCACAAAACCATTGACATGTCGAAGATCATCAAACAATACGCAGATCAGATCGCGGGCATCGAATGGTATCCTGTGGCCTCCCTGATCATCTTCACCCTGTTTTTCGCCGGTGTGCTGATGTATGTGAAGCGTCTGCCCAACGAAGAGGTCTCGGAACTGTCCAACCTTCCCCTCGACCTGTCAGAGGACAACAAACATTGATAACGATAAAACGATCCGAACATGTCACTACATAACGGTTACGCATACCTGAAAAAAACAGCAGTGCTGCTGCTCCTGCCCGGTGCATCTGCCCTGGCAAAGGGTGGCGGAGTTGCTCCATCAAGCAGGCCCGACACCAACTGGCTTGAGATCATGCTTTTCTTCACGGCCATCATCCTGCTGGCGGTCATCTGGGGGTTGGGCCAGTCTTTGCTGATCTTCAGCCGGCATCTGACAGACAAACAGCGGAAAGCGGCAAACATCACCATCCTCCTGATCGGACTCTTCGGGGTCAACACCACGGCGGTGGGGCAGGCAGAAGAAACCGTCGCCACCATGGTACAAACAAACAACTACGGCGGACTGTCTGAACTCGAGTTCTACATGCTGTCCGGCGTAATTGTGCTGGAAGTCATCGTCATCCTCTTCCTGGCCTTCATGGCCCGGCGTACCTATCGCGCCCTGATGGGTCTGGACGAGCCGAAGCCCGTGGAGGAGACGGAGATATCCTCCCGCTGGGTCGAATGGTGGAACCGACTCGACCGGCACTTTTTTACGCGGGCCATTCCCGTGGAACAGGAAGCGGATGTCTTGCTCGACCACGACTACGACGGCATCCGTGAGCTCGACAATGCTTTGCCGCCCTGGTGGAAATATGGCTTCTATGTAACGGTCGTTGCAGCTTTCATCTATGTTTTCAACTTCCACCTCTTCGGAACCGGCAAGAATCCGGAACAGGAGTATGCGGCCGAGATGGCCGAAGGCCGGAAACAGGAAGAATTGTACAAGGCGAAAACAAAAGACCTGGTGGATGAGAACAATGTCACCCTGGCTGATGCAGCGGGCATCGCTGCCGGTAAAGCCCTCTACAATCAAAGCTGTGTAGCCTGTCATGCCACGGACGGCGGCGGAGGCATCGGTCCGAATCTGACAGATGATCACTGGATACACGGCGGCGGTATGAACGATATCTATAAAACGATCAAACTGGGGTATCCCGAAAAAGGGATGCAGTCATGGCAGTCCGTGTACAACCCCGTTCAAATGAAAAACCTGGTCTCCTTCGTAAAATCTATGAAAGGCACAAAGCCCGCCAATCCGAAGGAACCGCAGGGGGAACCGTTCTCGAAATAATATCACCTGCACAGGATCCTGCCGGAAGGGAACGTCCGGCAGGATCCCTGATCGCTCAAGTTGTAAACCATTACGCATGTATCACCGGGACACAGCGGAAGCCCTGGCCAAAAAGTCGCAGATGGATCAATCCTTCCGCGACTCCGTGGCCACCATCGATAAAAAAGGCTCCAGGAACTACATATCCCCGAAAAAGCCAAAAGGCAGCCTCTACAACAAGCGAACCATCGCCAGCATCCTTTATCTGATCCTCTTTTTCGGACTTCCTTTCATTAAGATAAAAGGGGAGCCGATTTTCATGATCAATATCCTGAAACGGAAATTCATTCTCTTCGGTCAGATCTTCGGACCGGAAGACTTTTTCATCTTCATGCTTGGGATGCTCACCTTTGTGGTGTTCGTCATCCTTTTCACCGTGGTCTTCGGAAGGGTCTTCTGCGGATGGGCCTGTCCGCAGACCATTTTCATGGAGATGGTATTCCGGAAGATCGAATACTGGCTCGATGGCGACCATATCAGGCAGCGACAGCTGCGGGAGATGCCCTGGAATGCATACAAGATCAGGAAACGCGCCGTCAAGATCATCGTTTTCTGGCTGATGTCCTTCCTGATCGCCCACTTCTTCATGGCTTATCTGATCAGCATGGATGAGGTGAAGCGATATATGACGGAAGGCATCGATCAGCATTTCGGAACCTTTGTCGCCCTATCCATTTTTACGACGGTTTTCTTCTTTGTCTATTACTGGTTTCGGGAGCAGGTATGTATCGTGGTCTGCCCTTACGGACGACTGCAGGGCGTATTGCTCGACAAGAATTCCATCGTGGTGGCCTACGACTATGTACGCGGCGAACCCCGGGGAAAGGCCCGGAAGACGGAACAGACGCATGGCGACTGTGTAGACTGTGCCGCCTGTGTACGGGTTTGTCCGACCGGTATCGACATCCGCAACGGCACGCAATTGGAATGCGTGAACTGCACAGCCTGCATCGATGCCTGTGATGAGATCATGACAGCGGTCAACAGACCCACCGGCCTCATCCGCTTCGCCTCCGAGGCAAACGTGGTGAAGGGTGAAAAACCCCGGCTGAATGCACGCATCGTCGGTTACTCCTTTGTACTGCTTTCACTCGCAGGTGCCCTTGCCTTCATGCTGGCCAGCCGGGATGACGTGGACGTGACCATCCTTCGGACCTCGGGCACGGTCTTCCGGGAACTGCCCGACGGCCGCATCGCAAATGTGTACAACGCCCGACTCGCCAATAAAACACGTGAAGACATTCCCATCACCCTTCAGCTCGAAGGCATCCGGGGGGAGATCGAAGTGGCAGGTGGAAGCATCGTGGTGGAAAAGGAAGGGTACAAGACCGCCACCTTCATCATCAGGGTGGAGCCCGCGGAGATCCGCCAGCGCCGCACACCCATCCGGATCGGCGTGTATGAAAAAGGCATCAATATCAAAAACGTGAACGTGACCTTCATGGGTCCGATGCGATAATACCAACCAACCATGCAATTCAACTGGGGAACCAAGATCACCATCGCATACCTGCTCTTTGTAGCCGGCATCCTCTTTCTGGTCATGCAGTCGAGCCGTCAGAAGATCGACCTCGTCACACCCGACTATTATGAACAGGAGATCAGGTATCAGGAGCGGATAGATCAGTCGAGACGAGCAGATGCGCTGCCCGGCAAACTCACTGTCATGGTCTCGGGCGACAGCCTCTTCATCCGATTTCCGGAAGAGCAGGCCGGAAAGATGATCACAGGTAAGGTTTGGGTTTATTATCCCGCCGATGAATCCCTGGATGTAAAGGTGGACATCGACACCCGCGATGGTCTTCAACAATTGGTGATGCCCTCTAACCGTAAACGAACAGGCATGTCCGTCGTCAAGACCACATGGACCTGTGATGGCATCGATTATTACACGGAAAACATCCTTTCAGCCAAACCGTGATCCGCAAATGCCAGGAGAATTGATCATCCCAGCCTTGCTCATGGGCCTTGCCGGCAGCCTCCACTGCGTGGGGATGTGCGGACCAATCGCCATGGCAATGCCCCTGCAGGGCCGCGAACCCTGGCGGAAGATCTCCGGAGGATTGATGTACAATGCCGGCAGGATCACGACCTACGCCGCCTTCGGCCTCCTGGCCGGCTGGCTGGGGGCGGGACTGCGCTGGTTTGGATGGCAGCAACGGGTCTCCCTCATCCTGGGGATCACGATCCTCGTATTCATGATTGCACCTGCGATCGCACCGACGGATATGCTGCAAAGGGGTATGCAAAGCCGGATGGTCCGGATCCGACAGGTCCTGGCAAAAGTGCTTTTCAGGGGCACGCCCAGCGCCATGTTTGCCACCGGACTACTGAACGGACTGCTGCCCTGCGGACTGACCTACATGGCACTGGCCGGATCCGCCGTCAGCGGGAGTCCACTGCAGGGAGCCGGCTTCATGGCCCTCTTTGGTATGGGTACCGCCCCTGTCATGCTTGCGACGGTGTGGATGGGTTCGATCCTGCATCATCAGGTGCGTTACAAGCTCCGGAAAATGTACCCGGCCCTACTCATCATCATGTCCATTCTCCTGATCATCAGGGGATTGGATCTCGGTATTCCCTATCTGAGCCCGCGCCTGAAGGTCAGTATCAACCAGGCGGTACACTGCCGGCCAAACTGATATATATCAGTTTCTTGTCTGACAGAAATTACAGAATTTGCACATCCCAAATCTTACATTTGTTTATTGAGGAGGGGTGATATCTTAAACAAAACTTACCAGCCAGTCCTCATGGGCAACAAGCCAGGGAATGACGACGGGAATTCGGACATGGATACGGGCAAGGATGGCGTATCCGGAATGAAGATCATGAAAAACATCAGAAGAGAACGAAGGTGAACGCGCTGGTGAACATATTGGAGCAGTATCATCATGAGAACATGACCTGGTTGAGATCCATCGATTTCTTCAGGCAGGAAAATAGTTTTCTGAAGAACCGGTTGGCGGAGGTTGTAGATGGCACGACGGATCGTGATTTTCTGGCGCAGGCCGAACATTTTCAGAACCAGTTCATCATCAAAGATGAGTTCCTGGATGAACTCCGGCACGATGTACAGGAACAGGAACGGGATCTGACCCATAGATTCCGTCACCAGAACTTTTCACCGGACTCGGCGATGAGAGATCGTCAGCAGCAGCTCCGCGGCCAGATCCATTACCTGGAAAAAGAGTTCAACAGCCTGCGATACGAATTCAATAACTACCTGTCCTCCACCCTTCAATGAACGGATGACAAAAGGTTGTCACATGTAATGTTTCCTTCAGATGTATGATGCGGAGGTCAGCCGTCAGTTGAGCATGCCGACCAGTTTCTTCTCATTGAGGATAACGATGTAGCCATCGCGGATGTCGATGAGTTTTTCGGCGCGGAAATCGCTGAGTGTCCGGATCAGGGACTCCGTGGCCGTTCCGGCGATGTTCGCCAGATCCTCCCGCGAAATGTGGATGGAGAAGGGTTCTGCATTCGAGCGATGATACTTGCGCTGCAGGGTCATAAGGGCATCTGCCACTCTTTTCCTGAGGGAGTTGTAGGCCAGTCCGATCAGTTGGTCCTCCTTCTCCGACACATTGCTCGCCAGCATCCTGATGAATCGCCTGGCCACTTCCGGATTTTCATTGATGAGGGATTCGAATTCGTCCCTTGGAATGATCGCCACTTGGGACTCCTCCATGGCCTCTGCGGTTTCGCGGTAGACCGTGTTCTCCAGCAGCGAAATGTAACCGAAGAAGTCGCCCTCCCGAAAGAGCCCTACGGTGAGTTCCTTTCCGTCGTCATTCGACTTGAAGGTTTTTACCTTACCCTTCTGCACAAAATATAAGCGGAGTGGATGGTTGCCTTCGGAGTAGATGAGTTGTTTCTTCTTGTAATGATTGATATTGCGGTCTTCTGACAGTGCCTTCAGCGCATCCTCCCGGTCGGCATCCCGCATGAAGTCGTGCAGACCATGTATATCCGCCGCATATTCTTTCTTCAGCAATTCGACCTTTTGCAATCTTCGCTCGATGGCGTTCAGCAGTTCGATGTCCGTGAAGGGCTTGGTGATGTAGTCATCCGCGCCCATGTCCATGCCCTTTCGGAAGTCGGTGCGCTCGGCCTTGGCCGTCAGAAAGATGAAGGGGATGTTCTGCAACTGATCATTCTTGCGCAACAGGTGCAGCACACCATAACCATCGAGTACAGGCATCATGATGTCGCAGATGATCAGGTCGGGCTTCTGCTGCATGGCGGCCTCCACACCGATCTTGCCATTCTCCGCGGTCACCACAAGGTAGCCGGCCAGTTCCAGGATCTCCGCGGTATTCTCCCGCACTTCCAGATTGTCTTCGATCAGCAGTATGGTCTTCATATCCTGAATTTTACGATGAATCTGGTTCCCTCATCCAATGCGCTTTCCGCCGAAATGGAGCCACCCATCAGTTCCGCATATTTTGAAACGATGTGTAAACCTAACCCCGTTCCCTGAATATTGGTGGCATTCTTTCCGCGGAAAAAGCGTTCAAACAAATGTTTTTGATCTTCTTCAGAAATACCGATGCCATGATCGCGGACGGAAATGAGAATTTGTTGCTCATTCACCTCGGTTTCCACTTCGATGAGTCCGTTGTCCGGAGAAAATTTAAGGGCGTTGGAAATGAGATTGATGAAAATATTACGGAGCATCGAGAGGTCCAATTTGACCATCATCGAACCCTGGTGCGCATACTGTATGCGCTGGCCGGGCTTGAGGATCGTCTGCATCTCATGGCATACGAGTTGAGCCTGATCCCTGAGATTGAATTCGGAAACATTCACCTGGATCTTTCCTTCTTCAAGCCTTCCGATCGACAGGAATTCGTTGAGAATGTCGGTGAGGTTGCTCACGGCAGAACGGATCCGTTGAATGTGTTTATCCCGCTTATCCTGCTCTTCTGAAAGTATATATTTAGCAACCAGGGACGCGGAGGAGAGGATGGTGCTGAGGGGGGTGCGGAATTCGTGCGAGGCCATGGACACGAAACGTGTTTTCAGATCGCTCAATTCCTTTTCCTTGCTGAGGGCTTGTTCGAGATCGTCACGCGATTTCTCCAGGATCTCCATGGTCTCCTGCAATTGTCGGGTGCGCTGTTCCACCTTGGCTTCCAACTCTTCGTTGAGCGTCTCGATCTCGGCATGAGCCCTTGCCATTTCCTCTTGCTGACGCAGGATGGCCTGTTCGATCTCTTTCCGCCTGGTAATATCGATCACATAGGCAATAACGAATCTGCCTTCCTCCGTTGCATAATGTCCAAGACTGATCTCGACCGGAAACTCACTGCCATCCTTTCGCTGGGCATATAGGTCCAGCCCCGGACCCATGGTTCGGTTTTGGGGTCGTTTGTGGAAGTGCTCGCGCTTTCCGACATGCCCTCTACGGAAACGCTCCGGCATGAAATCCTCCACCTTTCGACCGATGAACTCCTCCGGTTCGTAACCGAAGGTATGTTTGGCCATCGGGTTCGCCAGTACGATGCCTCCAGTGTCATCGGACACCAGGATGGCCATCGTGGAGTAATCGAACAGCGCTTCAAATCGCTGTTTTTCCCTCAGCAAAGACGCATCTATCTGACTGAAACTGTCAAATCGCATGCGGAAGAGCTCATTACCCCCGACATTTTCTGCATCGGTCCCTTTCGAGAAACCGTTCACCGCGTAAACTGAGCCATTTTGCATATCCCGGAGGTCCGCCTCTGTGGGAGACCATGAAATGCCGTAAAATGTCAGTGTGTCCGGATCGTCTCCACGCACGAATTCGCCCCTGAAAAAAGTCTTGGATTCACCGGGCTTTGCCCGCAGGACAAATATGCGATCCCGAAAGGAGG
Source organism: Chitinophagaceae bacterium (assembly GCA_021299955.1). Taxonomy (GTDB): domain Bacteria; phylum Bacteroidota; class Bacteroidia; order Chitinophagales; family Chitinophagaceae; genus Pollutibacter. The sequence continues at coordinate 16,045 of JAJTFQ010000019.1, read as the reverse complement.
CGATATCATCGAATTCCAGTTCCCGCCTGAACTTTGGACGCAGCACATCAAAGGCTTCCCTGAGATTAGCTCCCAGCAGGACGCGCTGGGTCATCAACTTTCCGCTATCTGTGATCTCCAATGCCCGGTTGATGACAAAATAGATAAGATGTATGCGCTCCAGATCCATCACAGTGTATTCACGTTGTGTCATGTCTGGTGTTTCGTGGTTAGCGGTAAGTGGCCATCCGGCCATTCCCTGAATGAAATTATGATATTCGTCACATTTCAGGGCAGGTCATGGAAAATTGGAACCTGAGCGGCATGGAGTGCATGCGACTGATCGACGAAGAGTGGAGGATAAAATCAGAAAAATAAACGCAGCAAGAAAAAGAAAGAGGATTGGATCAACAGTAACGGGATGGAGAAACGATTGCGAACATCCATACCCAGTAGCATGCCCGCCGTCAACAATAGCCAACTGATGGCAAACCAGGAAATGTAATTCAGCATCGGGATAGTTCCGTCACCTGCCCATGTCCAAAATCCCAGGGATACCGCAGCCGGCTCCATGATCCAGTCAAAAAATGTAGCGATGGCCGCCCCCGTCAAAGGGATCAACAGGAATTTGACAATGCGCGCGAGCATCATCCCGGAGTCATTCGGCATGAAATGTTCGAGGATCAGTTGAGCTGTGCCTGCGGCAATGAAGACGGTCACAAACCAATTCAATCCCATAAGGAAGGGTACAGCTTTCCAGGAGGGGCCGAGGATGGTTCCATAGGCATAATTCCCGAATAGTATGCCGGTATGTACCCCGATCATTTCTGTGAACATGCCGGTAAAGAACCCCAGGATCATGAAGAGAAAGAACGCTTTGTCCCGCTTTTGCTGGTTTATGAGGAGCAGCAGCCACATCAGCAAGAGATTGAACGGCGTCTTGGAAGAAAACCAGACGGGATCTCCCCAGACCATTCCGATCAGACCGGCGACGTGAACAATAAGCGCTACCCCCAGCGACCAGACAAATTGTTGGCTACGCGTGGATGAACCTTCATCAAATGCAGCATGGAGTGAAGAATACATCAGGTTTATAACAATTTCCTCAGCGGGAATGTTCAGCGCGAAGGCTGCATGGAACGGATCCATTCGCGAACCAGCGCAACAGCCGCAGGATCGGCCTGGCTACGCCCCAGTTCGGGCATCATGACACCCGGATCGGTGGATTCCATCCGATGCAAGAGAATACTGGCCTCCGGCCTTCCGGGTTCTATGTCGTGCGTCAGTCCGGCGGAGGCTCGACCGGCGGCCACCGGTGATTTCCGAATCCCCAGGTGGAGGGGATCCGATTCATTCACTCCGAGGAAAAGTCCGGATGTAGAGGCGGGTCCCTGGGGATTATGACAGTGCGCACAATTGATATCCAGCCAAAGCCTGGCCCGTTGCTCCAATGTTCCGCTGGATGGATCGTTCCAGACAATAGCCGCAGGTCGGTGTTCACCGGCTGGCAGACCGGTCAGAAAACCCAGCGCAGCCCAGGTTTCCAACTGGGAAGGTCCTACCCCCCCCTGCTGCAACGGACCACTCAATTGGCGGGCGGAGGGCCCGATCGGGCGCAACACTTCCGAGTAATTATGGCAGCCCTTGCACTGGTTCATGTTGGGTACATAATACGGATGTTTACGCTTCCTGCCATCCACATCAATATAAGATGCTTCGAGAGTCACACCTGCCACATCCAGCAAAGCCTCTGTCTGGTCTTCGTTCCAAACATAAGGCAGGGCCTTCCAGCCGGAAGTTTCGCGAAGCAGGACGCGGGTCTCCATCAGCCTGCGACCCTTCTCCGGACGTCGCATGTCCTGCGAATAATAAAACGTCTTGACAATCGCCGTTCCCACCGGGAAATCCAGCACGGCACTGTCATTATAGGGAACAGTGCCCCCGGACGGAAGCCGGATGAACCGGATTTTCTCAGCGTTATCAGAAAACAATGCCGTGTTCAGGCGATAGGCCATCGTGCCATTCGCCGGTTGCTGATCGGCAGGCTGGCCCGTGAAAAAACCATATTCGGATAGTTTCTGAAGTGGAGGGCGTTCCCGCTTCAAGGTGGCAGACAATATCGTCAGGCACACGCAAATCAACGATGCAGAGATCTTCCAGGTACGTCCTCTCATATCCATCACTTTTGTCCGGGAAGCATTACAGCCGGCAGCGGGGTCGGAAGACAGGTGTATGGGGCCGCATCCCTGCTAATGTTCTTGAAGTCATGTTCGGCATCAATATTGGCGAATCCCGCCTGGCGATTGCCTGAAATACAGATGCGATCCTCACCCGGATAGTTTCCATTGACAGGTTTCCGTTTCTCATCCAGGATGCCGTCGAAAATGATGTCCGGAACGTTTCGACCGAACTTTAGTTTGAACCGGTAAAGCTTACCCATGCGACCACGCATGGTGGCTTTCCGGCGCTTTTTGACAAAATCGTTGTCATGCACCGAAATGGCCGTCGGATACGGATCGTAGGATTTGTCACGGATCTTGTTCTCGGTGATGTAATAACTGTTGATGCTGGTGCCGACGGTCCTGTTTTCGTGTATCCGGTTGCGGAAGATCTCCACGTGATTGGCCGCCAGCAGGATGATACCTGTCCCTTGTGGCACCTTCCCAACAATATTACCCTTGGGGGCAAAATTGGCGAGGTTGTTGGCCCGCACCAGGTTGTCGAAGACCCGGGTGTAGCCGCCCCGCTTCACCTGCAGATCGGGCAGATCAAACACGAGGATACCGCCCGTATTGTTATAAGCCTCGTTATTATAGACATCGGCATGGGAGGAGTTCTCTATCTCGATGCCGGCGACATTCTCAAAGGCCTTGCAACCCCGCACGATGATATTCCTGGACTGCCCGACATAAATGCCGGCATCCGAGGCGCCGCGGGCCACACAATCCTCGATCAATACATCACTGCATCTGACCGGGTAGAGCCCATAAGCACCGTTGCTCGACTTGGGTTTTCCGCTCCAGTCGGTGCGCACCCTCCGGAAGGTGATGCCTTGCACGTTCATCGTTTTGACAGCGTCACCCTTTGCATCCCGAACAGTGAGATCTTCGATGGTGATATGTTCCGCCGCCGACACGCGCAATCCTTCCGCACCGGTGACCTGGCCGGCGAAATTCAGGATCGTCTTATCCATCCCGGCACCGCGGATGACCACCCGCTTCTTGCCTTCCATGGACAGGGTCGCATCGATGGTAAAGACTCCTTCAGGGATATTCACGGTGTCACCATCTTCGGCCAGGATCAGATCGGTCTGTACCCGTTTTCTGACATCCGGCTGAGCCTGAATGAACAAAACATGCGCAAGGAGCATAATTGAGAGGAAAAAACGCATAATTAACGAAATTAAGGGGCAGAATTAATCTTTTTACGCATAGTTTGATTTACGGCTTCCATTGCCTGGCGGGCGGTAGCAACTCCGACACAATATGGGCGCTCTTCATACATAGGGGGATCCCACCTCCGGGATGCACGCTACCCCCCGTGAAGAACAGACCCCGGTATGCGGAACGCTGGTTGGGATGCCTCAGAAAAGCCGCCCACTTAGAGTTGGAACTCGTCCCGTACAACGAACCCAGGTGGGAGTCGGTATGGCGCTCGATGCCCTTGGGGGTGAGGATGTCTTCCGTCTGGATGTGTGGGCGAATGTCGCTGCCCAACATGCGTTCCAGTTTATCAAGGGTGTTTTCCCGGGCGATCTTCACCGCCTCGGGATCCGAGAGGGCATCGCCGGCCGGTGCATTGAGCATGACAAACCAGTTTTCCGATCCATCCGGTGCCTGGCCACCCTCCATCTTGGAGGTGATGTTGATGTACACGGTCGGATCAGGATAAGCACGTTTCAGATCGAACAGGTGACTGAATTCCGCCGCATAATCCCGGCTGAAAAAGATGTTGTGCAGATGCAATTCCGGAAAAGAGCGACCGATCCCCCAGTAAAAGATCAGCGCGCTGCTGCTGCGTTCGCGCTTCAGGACATTGGCCGCCCGTCGCTCGTCCTTTAACAGATCACGATATGTGTAGTAGACATCGACATTGCTCACGACGATGTCCGCGGGAAGAAAACGGCCTCCTGACTGAACACCGGTCACCCTCCCGCGCGCCGTTCGGATGCCTTCCACTTTTTGACCGAAATGGAATTCGACCCCTTTCATCAGGGCGAGCCGGTGCAGGGCCTCCACGATGGAGATCATGCCGCCCTCGGGATAGAAAGTACCTTCGTTATGTTCCAGGTGCGGGATGAGGCTGAGCATCCCGGGTGCCTTGTATGGATTGCTCCCGTTATACGTGGCGTAACGATTGAACAGCTGGACGGCTTCCGGTGATTTGAAACGATCCCGGTTGAAGCGATCCAGCGATCGGAATACATGCCCGAATCCCGTGCGTCTCATCGCCTTCAGCACACGGGGATGCAGCCAGGTGGATGCCTTGTGCAGGGAATGATCGAGGAAGATCCTGCCTACATCGTCATACATCCGTTCAGACTCGGCCAGGTAATGATGAACGCGTTCCCGATCCTCTCCGGTAACACGCTGCATTTCATCGGCGAATGCATGACGATCGGTGTATGCTTTGAGCCGCTTGCCGTTTTCGTAAAAATAATGGCAGGAAACATCAACGCTGCGATAACGAAAATAATCCTGAATGGATTCGCCTGCCAGTTCGAAGAGTTCTTCCAGATTTGCAGGCTGCGTGAAGAGCGACGGCCCCGTGTCGAAACGATAACCGTTCCGCTCTATCATTCCGAGTTTACCACCGGGCGCTTCATTCTTTTCAAGCACCGTTACCTCATAGCCCTTGCATGCCAGCCGAATGGCAGAGGCTAATCCTCCGATACCACTGCCGATGACGATTACCCGGGGCATGTATTTGATATATATTATTGGAGATTGAAGGTTCAGGCCCTGGATGCCATGAATTCCTCCAGTTTGGGGAAGGCTATACGAAACCAGGCTGTGTACTTTTCGGGATGGTCGAAAAGGTCGGCACGGATTTCATCCATGCTCAAGTAACAGACATCACAAACCTCTTCCGGAACGGGTTGGATATCCCCGTCATAGCTTCCCGTCAGCACATGGTCGAATTCATATTCGGTAAGTCCGTTGTCGAACGGAGCATTGTATGTAAAGGAAAAAGCGGGTTCCAAAGGGGCCACAAAACCCAGTTCTTCCTGCAATCGGCGGGTGGCAGCTGCTTCGACAGACTCTCCCGGACGCGGGTGACTGCAGCAGGCGTTTGTCCACAGACCTCCGCTGTGATACTTGGTCAGCGCCCGTCGCTGAAGAAGCATCTCTCCGCCGGCATTGAAGATGAACACACTGAAGGCACGGTGCAGCAGTGCCTGCCGGTGGGCCTCCATCTTTTCCATGGTCCCGACTTCCTCATCGAATTCGTTCACAAGCACCACCGAGTCTGTCATCATCTTTGAAGTTTATGATCCGATCATTCACTTCGCATTAACAAAGGACTCGACCTTTTGTGCGTAATCCCGCGCCTGTTTTTTCACCATGAAATTCAGTCCGTGCGAACAGAGGGCGGTGATGGCCACGGACAGGGTGAGGCCATACCAGAAATTAAGTTCCGGTCGTTTAGACCGCAGATAAAACGTGAGCAGTGCGGCGGCGGCAAACAGTCCGATCTCTGCGAGTCGGTATAGCGCAATATCGTCCAATACTTTTTTGATGCGGGGAAGTTCTTTTTCCTTGGTGTGAGCGGACTTCGATTCAAAGGCCAGAACATTGGTGGCCATGAGTTCATCAGCCCGGCCATACAGGGTGCGACCCTGTGTCAGGAAGAGAATACCCAGCAGCAGTAACGGGATCGAAAAACCCTTGAGCAGGTCTGTTTTCTGTACAAAATAAAGATAAATGGCGATGGCGATGGCCAGGATGGAAAAGACAATGAAGATCAGGCCTATCTGTTTCTCCGCAGCGAAATAGCGTTCGAATTCTGTTCTGGACAGCATGTGACAGTTGTTTTGGCGGGTGTAAAAGGGAGATTCCCCATCAAGATAAGGCTTGTGGCCGACATGACGAAAGCAATCTGCCTGGCCGGACTTCCACCCTGCCGCCCGATTTGACAAACCTGTTCGATCAGGGTTCCAGGACAGAGATGAACGCCGGGTCGAGGGGATCGACGGCAGGACCAAAGTATCCGGTCAGTCTCCCCTGCTCATCAATGAGGAATTTGGTGAAGTTCCACACCGGTGGTCGGTCGTTCCAGCCGTTTCGGGCAGGATCTGACAACCATTGGAACACGGGATCCTGTCCCGCGCCCTTCACAACCGACACTTTAGCCGAGAGTGGGAAGGTTACACCATAATTTCGCTGGCAGAAGGCGGCGATCTGTTCGTTGCCGGCCTTTTCCTGTTCCTTGAAGTCGTTGGCAGGAAAGCCGATCACCACGAGTTTGTCAGCGTATTTCTCCTGCAGGGCCTGCAGCGAGGCATATTGGCCGGTGTATCCACAGTCGCTGGCCGTGTTCACCAGCAGGATCTTCCTGCCCCGGAATTTTTCGAGAGTGCAGGTGTCGCCGTCGATCAGGGTGATCTTCAGTACGAAGGGGCTGACCGGGGGCGTGACAGGCCGATCGGGCCTCGCCGTCACCCCGTTCGGGCCAGCTTTTTTGGTCACCCGGGCCAGCAGGGGATAGATCGTACGCAGCATCTTCTGACGGAAGGTCATATTCACGGCATCACGGTTTTGAACGAGTACGAACAAGATGAGCAATAGCAGGGGTAACAGGACCAGCAGGAGCCATTTTTTCATGTGACGGATAAGTTTGAGGCGACGCGTTCAAAGTCGGAACATGAGTTTCACCCATTTCAGATGGTCTTTGTAGGGAGGATACCAGAGCGGCACATCGAACCAGGTCGGGGATCTGAGCACGCTCTTGGGCCGGGTGAAAGTATCGAACCCCGATTTACCATGATACTGTCCGATGCCGCTCGGACCCACACCTCCGAAGGGCAGGTCAGGGTTTCCGACATGAATGATCCCGTTGTTCACGCAACCACCGCCAAAGCGAACATTGTTGATAAAAAAATCCTCTGCATCCCTGGACTTTGCAAATACATAAAGGGCCAGCGGGTAAGGATTACGCTCTATCCAGTCCAGCACTTCGCTGCGATCGCGCCAGGTGATCATGGGCAGAACGGGGCCGAAGATCTCCTCCTGCATGACCGGGTCATTGGGGTCGATGTCCGTCAGAATGGTTGGTGCAATGAAGAGATCATCTGCATCTGTCTGGCCTCCGTAAGCGATGCGACCGCTTGTAAGATAGCGGCTGACCGCATCGAAACGCTTGCGGTTGATGATCCGGCCAAAATCAGGTGCCTGTCGGGGATCCGCTCCAGTCATGGAGGAGAACGCTGCCTTGAGTTTCTCCAGGAATGCATCGCGCACATCGGCATGGACAAGTACATAGTCGGGTGCCACACAGGTCTGTCCGGCATTGAATAGTTTGCTCCAGGCGATCTTCCGGGCAGCCTGAGCAAGGTCGGCCGAGGCATCCACGATACATGGACTCTTGCCCCCCAGTTCGAGGGTCACCGGCGTCAGCTGTCTGGCGGCGAGTTCCATGAGGCTCCTGCCCACGGTTGGATTGCCGGTAAAGAACACGTGGTCGAAATGAAATCGATCCATCAGGCCGGGACCCACGATGTGGCCATGCCCCTGGAAGACGGCAACAAATTCCTCCTCGAAGGTCTCCCGTACGATCTCCTCAACGATCGCGGCCGTATGCGGAGCTTGTTCGGAAGGCTTCAGAAAGGCAGTATTCCCTCCGGCAATGGCGCTCACGAGGGGGTGCATCATCAGCAGAAAGGGATAGTTCCATGGGCCCATGATCAATACCTGCCCCAGCGGATCGCGGATGATACGGCTCGAGGAGGGGAAGAAGATGAGCGGGGTTGCCACCCGCTGAGGAGCCATCCAGTCGGATAGGTTCCGGAGCGTATGCCGCACTTCCTGATAAAAAACACCGATCTCCGAGGCGAAGGCCTCGAATTCAGACTTCCGCAAGTCGTTGTACAGGGCGGCCGAGATGTCCTTCTCCCGGCGTTCCACCGTCTGCCGCAGACGTTTCAGCATCTGTTTACGGAAAGCGATGGGGCGGGTGGCGCCGCTCCTGAAATAGGCCTGCTGGGCCTGGAACAGGCGTTCTGCCCGGTCCATGAAGTCGGCGGATTGTGTAACGGATGGTGCTGTCAGTGTACTTACCATGATATCAGGGATCTTGACGGAAGTTAACGAAAAAACAGAGGCGCCGGCCCTGACACCAGGTCGGCGCCTCTGTTGGTTACAATCCGGGGGCGCTTTGGTTCATTTCGGCATCTTCAGCCGCTGTGAGATCCAGGTGCCCAGGGCGGCTCCGGCCTTATTGCCCGCATCCAGGTCGAACCGGTAATGGATGCCACCGTAGAGCCGGGAGACGCTGGCCTCCTGGGCTGCCGCCCGGAAAGAAGGGATCTCGCGGTTGGCGATGCCGAATTCGAGCAGGGAGGTATCGGTGAAGGCGAGACGGTCTCCAAAATGCTTGGTCATCAGTTCTGCCGCTGCGGCGGAGATCGTGGAGTGACCGCTCGTGTATGAAGGGAAGGGGGGCGTCTGGATGTAGGGCCGCCAGTCCTGGTCGATGTACGTATTGATCGCCGTCTCCGGGCGGATGTAGTTACTCCGGAACTTCTCATCCCAGCAACTGATGAAGGCATCGAACAGGGCGATGGAGGTTGCTGCGTATGCGGCTACCGTCCGGTTGAAATCGGCGCCCGCTTTCTTGGCGGCGATCCCCACGATATTCATCCAGTGACCGGCCGGTGAAAACTTTTTGGTGGCATACATGACATGTCCGGTGACATTCATCTTGAAGGGATTGTCGTCCCAGAAATCCGCGATATGCTTTTGCTCGTCGCTCAAACTGTCACCCGTGTGCTTCACTTCCATCACTGCCCGGTAATAGACACTCTGCTGGTCGCCGATGTTGAATTCCGGAGGCCGCGGCGGCATGAACTGCGATGCGGAATCCATCATCATCGGCCGGATGAGCCGCCAGTGCGGCTCGAGGGCCGTTGCGTACATGGGCGGCGTGGGCGTCCATCTGCCGGGCGAATCGAGCACATTGAATCGGGAGGCACCGCGGGTTCTGGCGTAGTTGTCGCCCTTGCTCCAGGCCAGGATCGCAGAAGATATGCTATCGGCGAAAACCCTGGTATCCCGCAGCATGCTGCGCGGCATGCCCGCACTATCGGCCATGTGAACCAACCGGTCGTAGTGCAACATCATGCTGCCTTCCGGAAAGGTGACCGCATTGCCGACCTTGACCAGCGCCAGCAGGGCCGCCAGTGAATAGTCGATGTCCTGGCTTTGGGGCTTCGGCATGGCAGGCAGATGGCGGATCTGTCCGGACAGACTGGGATAGGTCGAATCTCCGGCCGATATACATTCATAGGCCGCAATATTGGCATACACGTAGTTACGGGCGGCCACCATTGGGGCGAAATTGTTCTCCAGTACGATGTCGTTGAGGTTCTTAACCGTTTTGCTGTACAATAAGGGGTCGTTCGTGACGGACCGGTATGATATGTCATTGCGGTTTCCGCAGGCAGAGCACAACACGATGATGGCGCAGAGCGCCGATATGATCTTCATGATGATTGATTGATGGATGAATTGGCCAGGGCAGTGCTTAAGGTCAGCAGCTGCCTTCCGGAGGTGGCTCCGATGCGGAGCGCGTGGCCATGGGAAGTCCCATGATATCGGTGACCATCCAGTCGTTGTTGACGACGGGCCTTACCGGCCAATCCGGCCACGCAGCAAAGGTCGTTGCGTCAAAGGAAAAGGGCTTCTTCACCGAAGGGGCTGCCGGCGTCCCGCGGCGGCCGTCATCCAGGTCATGCATATCGTTGACCAGGGCAAAGAAGGTCTCCCGGGCATGACGTATCCGGGTCTTGTCGTGGTTTTGAATGACCTGCAGAATGAGTGTGTCGTTGACCATCCGTCGACTCACATAGCTATAATGCACACCATCAATATCAATATCACCATCGATCCGCTCGAATGCGGTCGACGACGAAGGATAGGGCAGTGACACCGCGACCCGAAGTTCAAGCAGATCTTCCGGACGGACATCCTGTCCGTCGAGGCGGTCGTTCACCCGGCGCCGGCTGCCTGACTCAAGTCCTTCGAACACCAGATGGTATCCCGTCAGGGTGAACAGGTGCAGGGAAAGCAGGCATATGGTCAGGACTCTTTTCAGCTGCGGGGGATTGCGACGAATGTATGCAATAAAACAAACCCGGTGCGTGACGCCGGTCATTCGGCTGCCACGACGCTGATCTCTACGTTGACGTTGCGGGGCAGTCCCTTTACGGCAACGGTCTCCCGGGCAGGGAAGTCGCCGCTGAAGCAGGTGGCGTAGATTTCATTCACCTCGCCGAAGAGCGACATATCACTCAGGAAGATGGTGGTCTTGACGACATGTGAAAAGTCCATCCCGGCAGCCTTCAGGACGGCTTCCAGGTTGCGCAGGACCTGCCTGGTCTCATCCGCCAGGGTTTCGGTCCGCATGGTGCCGCTGGCGGGGTCGATGGCGATCTGTCCGGAAACGAACAACATGCCGTTGACTTTGACGGCCTGGTTGTATGGTCCTATGGGTGCGGGAGCATCCGGGGTATTGATGATGATTTTGGGCATGGCTTGCGTAATTTTGTGTCGCAAAGGTAGCTGTTGGCGTCGCTGGTCTCCCACATGTCATTCAAAAAAACGGGGATCTGCGTTCCGCCCGGCGGCCACCCTGAGAAAGGTAAGAGATGGCAAAGATCCTGCATATTCATACGGCGCTGGAAACGGCGATCATCTGTCTGTCGGACGGGTCAGAGCTGATGGCGGAACGCACCAACCCCAACCAGCGCGACCATGCTGCTTTTCTACATGTCGGTATCCGGGAACTGATGGCTGAAGCCGGATGGGGCATGTCACGACTCGACGCTATTCAGGTCGTGGAAGGGCCGGGGTCCTACACGGGACTGCGTGTTGGCATGGCCGCAGCCAAAGGCCTCTGCTACGCCCTGTCCATTCCGCTGATCAGCTGCAACACCCTCGCATGGATGGCCTCCGGTGCTGTGGGTTTGTCGGGCGAGATGCTCCGTTGTCCGATGATCGATGCCCGGCGAATGGAAGTGTTTACGGCCGTTTTTGATGTGGATGGGCAACAGCTCATGCCAGGTTCGCCGATGATCCTTACGCCAGACAGTTTCATTGGCTGGCTGCGCGACCGGGAGGCTGTCTTCTTTGGCAACGGTGCGGGAAAATTCCGGGAGATCTGCGATCATCCCAATGCCCGGTTCGCAGACATGACCTCCGGCAGCCGGGAACTCATTACGCTTGGCCTTGCAGCCTTCGGTAGACGAGACTTCGCCGAAACAGCCTACGCAGAACCTTTCTATGGAAAGGCCTTCCACAGCACCGCGAAGCTGCAGTGACCCCAAAAGGGCGGGGAGTACATTAAAATGTTTTATCATGTGACCCTTCCGAGCACATTTCTGCTCTACCTTAGTCAGCGAAATCGATTTAACAAGGCCACGTACCCAATATGCCATATGAACAATACCGATAACATCAAGAAACCTCCATCTCCAAGAGAGCAGGAAGCAACCATGGAAGGACCGTTCAAGATAAACTATTTGAGCATCAAGAAGGCCGCACTGGTGTTGCGTGCCCTGAACCATAAACTTCGGCAGCAGATGATCAGGCTGCTGGAGGAAAATCGTCGGATGACGGTGACTGAACTATATGTCCAGCTTCGGCTGGAGCAGTCGGTGGCCTCCCAGCATCTGGCCATCCTGCGTCGGGCGGGGATCGTAAAGGCCGAGCGAGACGGAAAATTCATCTACTACCGCATCAATGAGGAAAGGGTGCTTCGCATCAACGAATTCGTCGACACGCTGCTGAACTGATTTCCGCGTCTCGGCTGCCCGCATTTTTGACGTAGTTTCGCGATCCCGGATGCATTCATCCCGGGTAAATTCTTGCAGATGCGCGCACTCAATCCATTGGAATTCAAGCAATTATTAGATTCCGACGACAGTATTATCGTACTTGACAGTCGCCATGCGGATGAATTTGCAGACGGGCATGTTCCCGGCGCACTATTCATTCCCTTCAACGAGCATTTCGACCAATGGCTGACCACACTGATCCCGGCGGGACGCGGGATCCTCCTGGTATGTCCGGATAGAATGGCGGCTCCGTTGGCAGAGCGCATCGAGCGTTGCGGAAGGCCGGTGCCGCAGGGATGGCTCGGGGGCGGGATGGCTGCCTGGGTGGCGGACCATCTGGAGTTCCATCTGGTGATCAGGGTGGAGGCAGATGAACTGGCGATGGACCTGCCCTACGATGAACTGCTGCTGGTGGTGGATGTACGCACCGAAGCGGAATTTGCGGAGGGTCACGTGCGGGATGCGATGAACATTCCCATGCACAGCATCTCGGACGCCTGGACACTTTCGCTGATCGAAGAGGAGCAACATGTGTATGTATGCGGTCCTTCCGACGAAAAGAGTATCATGGCGGCCTCCGTCATCCTTCACCAGGGCTATTCCATTCTTCGTACGGTGGATGGTGGCTGGGAGGCGATCCGCAGCCAGAAGGGTATACCCATCGAAAAGGAGACCGACAAGCTCAACTGATGCCGTTGAGGGGTTCCAGTACCCGTTCGGCATATTCGGGCCGGTAGGCGTGCTTCCAGCGCCGATGGCTCCAGAGATAATTATCCGGACTTTTCCGGATGCATTCCTCCACATAGCGGGCATAGGCCAGGGTGAGTTCGCCGGGCGCCGTCGTAGAAGCGTCTTCTGTGGCCAGTACGGCATCGAAAGTGTAGCAACCCCTGCGGATCTTGTAGAAATGGGCGAATACGACGCCAAGCTTCCGTTCCCGGGCAGCGCGCTCCGGGCCCGGGATGAAGGCGGTGGGGGTGTTGAAGAAATTGAGCCACCAGGCTTCGGCAGGTTTTCCCGGACTCTGGTCTGCCACAAGGGCCAGCGCATAGGCCGTTTGTGCATATTCCCGCTCCACCTGATCGAAATTCCGTTTAAAGGCGGTGGCCGGCACGAGCACCGTGCCGTATCGGCTCCGGAACCTTCTGAAGATGCGTTCCAGGGCCCGGTTTTTCAGGGGCATGTACACGCCGAGGAAGGGCACGTCGAGCGCCCGGGCCACCCCGAGGTTCACGAACTCCCAATTGAAATTGTGCATGGCGTGGATCTGGCAGGTCCGCCCTGATCTCACGACACCCGAGATGAGGGACATGGTATCTTCATTCACCTTGAAATGACGATCGAAGGCCCGGTCGCTCATGCTGATGATCTTGATCGATTCCAGCAGGGTATCGGTGAAATTCTTATAGAACCTTTTCGCGAGCCCGTTTCTTTCTACATCCGTCAGTTCCGGAAAAGCGCGCTGCAGATTCTCGAAGACGACACGCTTCCGATAACCGAAGACGTGGAACGCCAGGAAATACATGAAGTCCGACAGGGCATAGATGATGAACCACGGAAGCAGGGACAGCAGATAGAGCAGGGCGTTGACGAGCTGATACATGTCGGTTGCGTTGACTGGATGCGCGGTGGGCGGGGGTTCAGAGTACGATGTTCTGGACCAGCCGCTGCTTGTAAGGATGGTCGGTATTGTAGTGAAGTCCGCGGCTCTCCTTTCTGAACTGTGCGCCTTTCACCACCAGGTAGGATACCGTGATCATATTCCTGAGTTCGCAGAGCTGTGGGGAGAGGATCGTCTTCTGGTAGAGGGCCTCTGTTTCCTCATGCAACAGGTCAAGCCGGCGACTGGCCCGCTGCAGACGCATATCAGACCGAAGGATGCCCACGTAGTCAGACATCAGCCACTGCAGTTCCTTCAGGCTCTGGGTGATGAGGATCTTCTCGCGGGGCTCGGTCGTGCCGGCCTCATCCCAGTCGGGTATATCCTTGCGGATGCATACCCGGTCGATCGCAACAGCCGCATCGATGCTGATACGATGGGCGAAGACCATCGCCTCGAGAAGGGAATTGCTGGCGAGGCGGTTGGCACCGTGAAGCCCTGTCGACGCACATTCGCCGGCAGCGTAGAGTTGCCGGATGCTGGTACGACCGTAAAGGTCGGTCTTGATCCCGCCGCAGCTGTAATGGGCCGCCGGGGCGACAGGTATCATGTCTTTTGACGGGTCGATGCCTATGCTCCGGCATTTCTCCAGGATGTTAGGGAAATGTCGGCTGAAATTGCCGGCATCCATGTGGCGGCAGTCGAGCCAGACATGTTCCGTTCCGTGGATCTTCATCTCGCTGTCGATCGCACGGGCGACAATATCGCGTGGTGCGAGGTCCCTGCGCTCATCGTATCGCTCCATGAAGGCTTCACCCGAATGGTTACGGAGAATGCCGCCGTCTCCGCGCACGGCCTCCGTGATCAGGAAGGAGTGCCCCTTCACCTGGGGTTCGTGCAGTGCGGTGGGATGGAACTGGATGAATTCCATGTTCTCTATGCGTCCCTTGGCCCGGTAGACCATGGCCACACCATCACCGGTGGCGATGGCAGGGTTCGTGGTCGTCCGATAGATCTGTCCGTTGCCACCGGTCGCCAGGAGGGTCATACCTGCCAGGATCTTATCGATCCGGTTCGTCTGGAGGTTGAGCGCATACACGCCGTAGCACTCGATGTCGGGGGTTGACTTCATCACCAGGTAGCCCAGATGATGCTGGGTGATCAGGTCGACCACGAACCAGTGGCTCATGACCTCGATGTTGGGTCGCAGCCGCACCGCCTCGAGCAGGGCGCGTTCCATCTCCTTTCCGGTAACGTCCTTGTAGTGCAGGATCCTGGATTCGCTGTGGCCACCCTCCTTTCCAAGGGCGTAGTCGCCGTCGGCATCCTTGTCGAATCTGGCACCCCATTCGATGATCTCCCGGACCCTTTGCGGGCCTTCCGTGACCACCGCCTCCACCGTTTCGCGCTGGCAGAGTCCGTCACCTGCGATCAGGGTGTCTTCGATGTGCTTGTTGAAGTCATCCGAATCCTCATCCCACACGGCGGCGATCCCCCCCTGCGCATACTTGGTATTCGTCTCGTCGGAGATGGTCTTGGTGATCACCATCACCCGCTTATCGGGACGCGCTTCTGCTACCTTAAGGGCGAAGGTGAGTCCGGCGATGCCGGAACCAATGACGAGGAAATCGGTTTGCATGCGGGCGGGTGTCGGCAGGGTGAAGGATCGTTGGGCAGATCAGTCGGCCTTCAGATTTCGGTGGCTGCCGTCGCAATACGGCGGGTTCTTGGTTTGCTTGCACTGGCAGAGCCATACTTCCTCCTGTTGTTCGAAGGTCACTTTCAGGCTTTTGTAGGGCATGCCTTCGATCTGCTTGTGTCGTCCGTCGCAGAAGGGTTGTTTTTCACTCAGGCCGCAGGTGCACCAGGCGATCGTCTTTCCGGGCTCGGTCTGTACGCAACAGGGTTCTGCCTTCGCTGCCCTGGGAAATCCTTCATTGGGAATGGTATCCATGTTTCAGTATTTTTCGATGAATGTATACAAGTTGAAAGCGCCTTTGTTGAGCGCATCCGATATCGCCGTGCGAAGGTCCTGCTTTTGCAGGTCTTTCATCCTTTTTTTCCGGATGAGGTGGAATGCCCGTTCCGTCCATATCCTGAGGCGGTCGGCTGGCCGGGGGTCGTTTTCAAGGGTCGCTTCAACGGCATTCCTCAGATCCGCCACGCCGATGCCCTTATCCGCAACCGTGGCCAGGACCTGAGCTGCGACATGAGAGGCATCGCCCGCGGGAGGGACGAGTTGACGCAGGGTCCGCAGGAATCGGTCTGCATCGGGCCGGTCGCTCTTATTGACCACAAAGATATCAGCGATCTCCATGAGTCCGGCTTTCATGGTTTGCACTTCATCACCAGATTCAGGGACAAGCACGACGATGGTAAGGTCTGCCAGGGCGGCTATATCCACTTCACTCTGG
>JAJTFQ010000117.1:11719-14904 GCA_021299955.1 Chitinophagaceae bacterium | reverse complement strand
GCCCTCGAATCCATTGAAAGCGCTGAGGATGATGATAAGGGAGGCCGTGCCCACCAGGATGGCGGCTACACTCACCCAGGCGATGACATTGATGGCCTGCGTCGACTTGCGCGCACGGAAATATCTCCATGCGAATCGGAAATGCATGGCGTTCAGGGGGTTTTGCCTTCTTGGATCTGACGGAAGACCTCCTCCATCCGAAAGACATGGTCGAGGGTTTCGTCCCGAAAATATCGCAGCTCCGGGATCCTCCTCAGCTGATGCTTGACGCGCAATGCCAGTTCCCGCTTCACCTCGAAATTGCGGACCTCGATCTGGTGGAATGCCTTGTCGGGGTCCGGGATCTTGAACAGGCTCAGGTAGATCCGGGCCTCGAGCAGGTCCGGTGTCACCTTGACCGAAGAAATGGACACCATGCCCCCATCGATCATGTTCAGCCCGAGTCGCTGGAAGATATCGTTCATCTCCTCCATGATGACGCCTGCCACCTGTTTCTGTCGTTTTCCTTCCTGCATGGTATTCCGGTTGAAGGCATCAAAATTAACTACTTTTGACCCTAATCCCCGAAAATCAGCGAATCCTTCATGAAGAGCTTGCGGATCATCTTCCGTTACATCAGAAACTATCCCGGTCTCGTTGGCGTCTACTTCGTCCTCAACCTGCTCTCGGCCTTCTTTTCGACCCTTTCGCTCACACTCCTCTCCCCATTCCTCGCGCTGATCTTTCAGATCGATTACGGTGGAAAGAACGGCGCCGGGCTCGGATTCGGCCGTCTGACGGATAGCCTGCAGGGGATGTTGACTTCAGGCATGGCCACCACCGAGGGGCGGATCCGGGCCCTGGGATTCATCTGCGTCATCCTGGTCATTGCCATTCTGCTGAAAAATACCTTCCTCTACCTGTCGATGTTCACGCTGGCGCCGATCCGGAACCGGATCCTGAACGATATGCGGTCAGATATGTTCCGGAAGATCCTGCAATTACCGATCGGCTTCTTCAGCGAACAACGAAAAGGAGAGATCATGAGCCGGCTGACCAACGACCTGCAGGATGTCGAATTTTCCACCATCAGTTTCCTGGAAACCTTCTTCCGCGAGCCGATCGTGATCAGCTTCTATCTCTTTGCCATGGTCAGGCTGAGCCCGGAACTATCATTGTTTCTGTTGATCTTCCTACCCGTCGCCGGCCTGGTAATCGGACGCGTCGGGCGGTCACTAAAAAGGGTATCCACCCTTGTGCAGGAAAAACTGGGCGATATCCTCAGCACCATTGAGGAAACCCTGGGTGGGATGCGGGTCGTAAAAGCCTTCAATGCGGAAGATCACCAGCTCAATCGCTTCCAGACGGAAAACAGGTTGCTGTACGCGATCAAGAACAAGGCCAACAGACGCCGCGACCTGGCATCACCCGTCTCTGAAACCCTCGGCATCCTGGCCGTCTGCTGCGTACTTTTTTATGGCGGACGACTGGTACTGGCCGGGTCCTTTTCGCTCAACGCCACTGATTTCCTGACCTATATCGCCATCTTCACCCAGGTGATCAATCCGCTGAAATCGCTGAGCTCCGCCTCCTACAACATCCGGAAGGGCGCCGCCAGCATCGAACGGATCGAATCGCTCATCGAGGCGCCGGAACAGATCCGGGAACCTGAACAGCCTGTCAGGATCAATGCCTTCTCCACATCGATCGAATTCCGGAATGCGGGGTTCTCGTATGGCGACACACCCATTTTGCAGGATATCGACCTCAGGATCGACAAGGGGCGGACCATCGCACTCGTCGGTTCTTCCGGTGCCGGCAAGTCAACCCTCGCCGATCTGTTGCCCAGGTTCCATGACCTGACCACCGGATCCCTGCTGATCGATGGCATCGACATCAGACAATTCGCCATCCGCGACCTCCGGAATCTCATGGGTATCGTCACGCAGGAGCCCCTGCTTTTCAATGATACCATTGCCGCCAACATCGCCCTCGGCAAACCGGATGCGACGATGGAGGAGATCGAACAGGCCGCCCGCATCGCCAACGCCCACGAATTCATCATCCGAAAAGAAAACGGATATCTTTCCAATACCGGCGACAGAGGTTCCAAACTCAGCGGAGGCGAAAAACAACGGATCACCATCGCGCGTGCCGTACTTAAGAACCCACCGATCCTGATCCTGGATGAGGCTACTTCCTCGCTGGACACCGAAAGCGAAAAACTCGTACAGGACGCCATCAACCGGCTCATGAAAGACCGCACCAGCCTTGTCATTGCCCACCGGCTATCCACCGTACGCCATGCAGATGAGATCATCGTTCTGCAGAAGGGCCGCATCGTGGAACGCGGAAAACACGACGAACTGATAGGGCAGGCTGGCCTCTACCGGAAACTGGTGGAGATGCAGGAGGTCAAATAAAAAAGGATGCCGGTGAAGAACTCACCGGCATCCTTGCTATTTCGTACGTATGGATCGGACTATTATGCACCGTGACCTTTGACCATACCCAGCTTGGCCTCCATCGTCAGCGTTGCGTGAGGAACGGCGCGGAGCCTGGCTTTGTCGATCAACTTGCCTGACATACGGCATACACCATAGGTCTTGTTCTCGATGCGTACCAGGGCATTCTCCAGTTTCTCGATGAAATCATGCGTACGGCTGGCCATCTGGCTCATCTGTTCGCGCTCCATGCTCAAACTTCCGTCTTCCATCGTCATGTAACGGCTGTCGGAATCCTCTCCGCTCATGGCATCCTTCCGGGTGATCATCCCGTGCAAATAAGCGATCTCCTTACGAGCCGTCTCCAGCTTGCGGGTGATGAGTTCCTTGAATTCCTGCAGTTCGGCATCACTATATCTCAGCGTAGGACCCATGGGTTCCTGGGCGGGTTGGTCAAGCACAGACCGGGTGAATTCAGGTTCGTATTTGCGGGAGGCCGTTGTGGTGATCTTGGGCACGGAAACAGGCTTTTGGGTCTTTGATGTCTCCTGCTGTGCCTTAGCTGCCTTGCGCTGTTCGGCCTGTTTCAGGGCCTGGCTCTGGATCGCAGCCTGCTTGCTTTCGGGGGCGGTACTCGCGATGATCGGTTCTGGTTCCGGCTTCTCCACCACTGCGGGCTTCGGAGCGGGCGCCTTGCCGGCGGCAGGCTTGGCGGCAGGCTTGGCGGCAGGCTTCGCCGGCACTGCGGGCTTCGCCGGCGCT
>JAJTFQ010000117.1:0-11664 GCA_021299955.1 Chitinophagaceae bacterium | reverse complement strand
TTTCGGCAGGCGGAGCCACTTTGGTGACCGGTTTGGGAGGCTCGGGTGCCTTGTCAATGGCTTGCTCCGGCTTCGGAGCAGGAGCGGCCTTCTTGGCTGCCGGAGCCTTGGGGGCCGGTGCCGGATCAGGTGCGGCAGCCTTCACGGCAGCCGGCTTCTCCGTCTTGGCGGCGGCGGGCGCGGGTTTTGACGCGGGTACTGACTTGGCTGCAGGCGCAGATTTTGCCCCAGGGGCGGTCTTCGCTGCAGGAGCGGTCTTCGCTGCAGGAGCCTTGGCAGGCGCCTTCTCCTTCACAGCCGGCTCGGCAGCCTTCGGTTCAGCCTTGACGGCCGGTTTGGCTGACGATTTCGCAGGGACCGGCTTTGAAGCCTTCTCTTCGGCTTGTGCAGCGGGTGCTTTCTTCTTTGTAGGCATGATTTACCCTTTTTTAATGACCTGTACCTTCAGGGGGATTTCATTCACCTCGACATCTGTTCCGTCTGTCAGATTGGCATCAAACATCAATCCGTCCGCCAGGATTTCCGCGCAAATATAATCCTTATATTTTGTGATGGTGGAAGTCAGATTTTCCACATAAGATAAATTCACGTGAATTCGGTCCGTCAACTCTAATCCGCTATCCTTTCTGATCTTTTGGATGCGGTTGACCAGCTCCCTGGCGTTGCCCTCCAACTCGAGCTCCTCCGTCACCTGGATATCCAGTGCCACGGTGAGCCCACCCTTGGTTGCCACCATCCAGCCGGGGACATCTTCGCTTTGTATGTCCACTTCGGAAGACAGGATCTCCACCGCTTCACCATCGGCCACCAGGCCGATGCGACCTGAAGACTCCAATGAACGTATTTCCTCCTGCGTCAATTGTCCAAGCAATGCGGAAACTGCCTTCATACGGCCTCCCAGTTTCTTTCCAAGGATGACGAAATTGGGCTTTACCCGCTTTCGGATGAAATCGTTGTCGCCGGACAGGTATTCGATCTCCTTGATATTGACCTCTGCCCTGATGAGTTCCTCGACCTGTCCGAGCCTGCGACGCATGTCGGCGTCCAGGATCGGGATCAGTGCCTTTTGAAGTGGCTGACGTACACGGATGTTCACCCGCTTCCGGACGGACAACATGAGGGAGCAGGCATCCTGTGCCAGTCGCATCCGCTCCTCCAGGTCCGGATCCATCGCCGCCCGGTCCGCCACCGGGAACAGCGCGTGGTGAACGGAAACGGCAGAAGACCGACCGGTCACGGCATTCAGATTCCTGAAAAGAGCATCGGAGAAGAATGGCGACACGGGCGCCATCAGTCGCACCAGGGTTTCAAGGCATTCGTAGATCGTTTGGTAGGCACTGATCTTATCCTGTTCGTATTCTCCCTTCCAGAAACGGCGACGTGAGAGTCGGACATACCAGTTGCTGAGCTGTCCGTCCACAAAATCCTCGATCGCCCGGCCTGCCAGGGTAGGTTCGTAGTCATCCATGTGTTGGCGAACCCTGCCGATCAGAGAATGTAGGCTCGAGAGGATCCAGCGATCGATCTCGGGCCTGTCGGCGTATGGAATGGAGGCCTCACGATACGCGAAACCGTCCACATTGGCATAGAGCGCAAAGAACTGATAAGTATTGAACAGCGTGCCGAAGAACTTCCGCTGAACCTCCCGGATACCCTCTACATCGAACTTCAGATTATCCCAGGGTGACGCATTCGTGATCAGATACCAGCGCGTGGCATCCGCCCCGAATTTCCCGATGGTATCGAAAGGATCCACCACGTTGCCGAGCCGCTTGCTCATCTTATTGCCGTGCTTGTCCAGCACCAGCCCGTTCGAGACCACCGTCCGGTAAGCGACGCTGTCGAACAGCAAAACGCCCAGCGCATGCAAGGTATAGAACCAACCCCTTGTCTGATCCACGCCCTCGGCGATGAAATCCGCCGGGAAGGCCTCAGCCGGACGACCATCCACAGGGTCTACCATCGACGTGTTTTCGAAAGGATAATGCCATTGCGCGTAGGGCATGGCCCCACTGTCGAACCAGACATCCACGAGGTCGGGCACGCGGCGCATGGGCCGGCCCTGCGGACTCAGCAGAATGATCTCGTCCACGAATGGTTTGTGCAGATCCCTGACACCCTCCTCCAGGAAGCGGGCGTTGACATCACCGCCCAGGACTGCGGCGGCACTGCGTATACCGGATTCCAGCTCACTGATCGAACCTATGCAGACCTCCTCGGTGCCATCCTCCGTACGCCAGATGGGCAGGGGTGTTCCCCAGTAGCGACTGCGGCTCAGGTTCCAGTCGACCATATTCTCCAGCCAGTTGCCGAAACGGCCCTCGCCGGTAGAACGCGGCTTCCACTGGATGGTTTTATTTAATTCGACCATCCGCTCCTTGGCGGCTGTGGTCCGAATGAACCAGGCATCCAGCGGATAATACAGGATCGGCTTGTCGGTACGCCAGCAGTGCGGATAGTTGTGCTCATATTTCTCCACCCGGAAGGCCAGTCCCTCCTTCTTCAGCCGGACACAGATATCGACGTTTACGTCGGCGTAATCAGGATCGTTCTTGTAGTTCTTCACATACCGGCCACTGAACTCGCCCAATCCGTCCACAAAACGACCTTCCCGGTCGACCATCGTCAGGATGCCGATGCCATGGGCCTTCCCGACCTTGTAGTCATCCGCACCGAAGGCCGGGGCCGTGTGTACAATGCCCGTACCATCTTCCGTGGTGACGAAATCTCCGGTGATCACCCGGAAGGGATCCGCCCCCGGAGTGATGGACTCGATCACCTCCGGGCTGTTGGCTTCAAAAGGCAGCAGCTGCTCGTAATGGATGCCGGCCAGTTCAGCACCCGTCCAAACCCCGAGCACCTTCCAGGGAATGAGCTTATCGCCCGGTTGATATCCTTCCAGCGGCAGGCTTTCCGCCTCCGCTTTGAAATGTTTAGGGAGCAGTGCCTCTGCCAGTACCACCCGGCAGGGCTGATGGGTATATGGGTTGTAGGTGCTGACGAGCGCATAGCTGATCTTCGGTCCGACCGTCAGGCCCAGGTTGGAAGGCAGGGTCCAGGGCGTTGTCGTCCAGGCCATGAAAAACACCTCGTCGGATCCTGCGGCCTCACGCAATGCCGCGGAATGCGTATCCCGGCGTACCCGGAACATAGCCACACAGGATGTATCCTTTACATCTTTGTAAGTGCCCGGCTGGTTCAATTCGTGGGAACTCAGACCCGTACCTGCCGCCGGCGAATAAGGCTGGATGCTGACGCTCTGGTAGAGCAGGCCCTTGTCGTACAACCTGCGCAGACACCACCAGAGACTCTCAATATAGTCATTCTCGAAAGTGACATAGGGCTTGTCGAGGTCAACCCAATAGCCCATCTTGCGGGTGAGTTCGTCCCAATGGTCCTTGTACCTCAACACCGCCTCCCGGCACTTGCGGTTGTATTCCTCAACAGAGATCTTCTTGCCGATGTCTTCCTTGGTGATGCCCAGCTCCTTTTCGACACCGAGCTCTACCGGCAGGCCATGCGTGTCCCATCCGCCCTTTCTTTTGACCTGGAAACCGCACATGGTCTTGTATCGGCAGACGAGGTCCTTCAGGGTCCGGCTGATCACGTGATGGATGCCGGGCATCCCGTTGGCACTGGGCGGCCCCTCATAGAACACGAAGGGCTTTGCCCCCTCGCGGACTTTCACACTTTCCTCGAAAGAATGTTCGGCCTCCCAAAGGGCGAGGACTTCCTTTTCGGATCCGGGAAGGTCGAGTTGCTGGTATTCACGATATTTCGGCTGCATGTCGGTTGAAAGTGTGCGAATGTACGACAAATCTGCATCCTGACTGTGCAGGACATCCCCCGAAACGACGGATGGCTGGTCATATGACCAGCCATCCACTTTAGATCTAAACGTCCGGGATCAGAAGGCTTTAGCGCCATTCGGCTGGAAGGTGAAACGGAAGGTGAAAAAACGCTGACGGCGCAGCTTGATATCATCGGAATCGGTCGTTGCAGGCGTGACACCGCCCTTGTAATAATTGATGATCTCAACCTTTGCAAACTTGCCCGACGCGGTGCGGATCACCAGCACACGGCCGGGGATCGCCGTTACCAGATTCACGGGGCCGTTGTAAACATACCAACCGCGGTTGCTGCCGGATGGGATGGCATAAGAGGATGGGGCATTGTCGGTCCGGAAGGTCGAGTCGGCCGGGATCGTCTTCAGATCATCGAACAATCCGGTGAATACAAAACCGCCGCCCTGGCCGGGACCGCTGTTGCCGCTGTTGGTAATGATGGTGGTGCCGCGGAAACCGATGTCCCATTTTGATGTGGCCGAATCCGCTGATGCAACGATGACGTTGTTTTCGAGGCTGTAGAAAGTGTATTTGCC
This sequence comes from Chitinophagaceae bacterium, assembly GCA_021299955.1. GTDB lineage: Bacteria > Bacteroidota > Bacteroidia > Chitinophagales > Chitinophagaceae > Pollutibacter. The sequence continues at coordinate 7,283 of JAJTFQ010000117.1, read as the reverse complement.
CGCGCCATAAGGCTGGCCGGTGGTCGTATTGATTCCCAGGATGGTGTCTGCAGGCAGGTCACGGACCGTCTTGGTGGTCACCACCTGTGTACCCTGACCCTCGTCATTCTTTTCGCAGGAAACCAGCACAGAGAGCAGCACGGAGAAACTCAGGATGCGGATGATGTTGATCTTCATACGTCTGTTTTTTATTTATTTGATGGAAAGACTTTTGCTATTTGACCCCGGATTCGAAAGGCTGAGCCTCAGGAACGGGTTGATGCCCGGCTGACCCGGCAGATTATATGGATCGCTGTAGTTGAAGAGATTGTCAATACCTGCCATTACGTGGAGCATGCGGTTGACCCGAAAGCTCCCTGCCAGGTTCACCTGGAGATAACCCCGGGCGAATTCGTCGTCGCGGTTGATCAGACCATTTCCGTCGAGATCTGAAGTACCCCACCGGCTGCGCCAGATCATACGCAGGTTGGCAGACCACCTGTCAGCTTCGGAGCCGTAAAAAAGCTTGAGGTTTGCCATGTGCATTGAACGACCCGGCAGACCTGCATAGCCTGCGCGGTCAAGCTGGGAGGAAATACCTGTGGAGGCTTCCCGCTTGTACACCCTGCCTGCCCGGATCTCGGCCAGTACCGACTTGTCGGCGGTAATGAGAAACTGATAGCCGCCGGAAACAGAGAGCTTTTCGGCCGGTCGCGCAGCCAACTCTGCCTCCAGACCCTGAGTGAAGGCTTCGGAAACGTTCAGGTAACTGAAGATCTGTCCGCCGTTCCGCTTGTAGGCGATGATATCTGTCAGGATCAGATTTTCGATGTCATTTCGGAAGAGATTGACCTTCGCCTGCCAGCCTGGCCTGAGATCGTACTGCAGGCCAAGGTTGATCCCGGTGGATGTCTCAGGCTTCAGGTCCTTCAGCAGTCCGAAGGCGGGCAAGACCTGGTCTATCTGACCATCGGCCTGCAACCGACGGATCTCCTCGGCGGCCACCAGGGAGCCAAATACCGAATAGCTGCCTGCCGCAATATTGGTGAAATTGAGATAGAGCTGGCGGAAATCGGGTGCCTTGAAACCGCGACCAACGGAGGCGTTGATCCGCAGGGAAGCGGTCGGACGGAACTGGACCGCCAGCTTCGGACTCCAGACAGAGGCGTAGGTTGCGTTGCGGTCGTACCTCACGCCACCTGTGAATACCAACTTTTCCGTTGCCCTCCACTCCTGCTGGAGGAATGCATACCCTATCGTGTTCCGGCGCTCCGTCTCCAGGCTGTCATAGCGGTTGGACCTGACCGTTTCCAGGATATAACCGCCGCCGACGTTGAGGCTCAGGGATGCACCCAGGGAAATGTCGGTCTGGTCCTCGATCCGGATGAACCGCTGCCGAAAGCGGTCGTTGTAGCTGTTGGACTCCCCGGCTACGTCCAGTAACTGTCGGGAACTGAATTCGGATGCATACCCGCGCAGCGTCGTCCGCACCGCGTCGCTGAAGCGATGACTGAGGCTCGGGGTGATGTTGTAATCGTTGTTCAGCTCACGGCCCTTTGACAGGAGCTGGCTGCCCAGGTTCTGAACCACGATGGAGTTGACGATGTCTTCGTGATGCTGACGGAAGGATGCCCGGAAACGCGTGCGCTCACTGAGATCGTACGCGATACTTTGCTGGCCCGTGAGCCTCCAGTAGGGCTCGACGGTCTTCTGGATCGAATTGGGCAGGAGGCTGTAGCCCTGTGTGCTATTGTAATTCAGGAACCCGGTCAATCGCAGGCGACCGAAGCGGGTGGATCCGTCAACGGACAAATCGGCCGTGTTGAAGCGACCATACCGCGCATCGGCCTGAAACTTCCGCTGGCCGCTGCCGTCGGTGATGATGTTGATCACACCCGCCAGGGCCTCCGAGCCATAGAGACTGGAGGATGGCCCCTTTACGATCTCGATCTTGCGGATGTTCCCCACCGTCAGACGCGTCAGGTCAAGCACCCCACCCATTCGGCCGATCAGCGGCTCCCCGTCGAGCAGGATGAGCGTATAATCCGGCGACAACCCCTGCATCTGCACCCCGCGGCCGAATCCCTGCGTGATGAACAGGCCGGTCTGCTCTCCCAGTATATCGTGCAGGCGCAGCGAACCGCTCTGGCGGATCGTCTGTTGGCGGATGAGGGTGACCGGAACCGCCGTATTCCCCAGCAGACGTTCGGAACGCGTGGCGGTGACCACGACTTCATCCATGTCCACAGACCGGGCCGAGTCGGCGACAGACGCTGTCTGCGCTACCCCGATGAACCCGATGAACAACAACATTGGAAGAAGAAAGATTCGCATATCTCCGAATTGGACGCAAAATTGCGACGACCAGATCCGGCGATCATCATGGAATTGTCATAAGAACCAACACTTTTCTGAAATGACATTTCCGTGACAAAAAAAATCCGGATGGCAGGAGCCATCCGGATGCAAGCATACTTGCAGGAACAAATTATTTTGCGGCGGAAGTTATCGAGGTCATTACCGGTTCTTTTTTGTTGCCCGGGATCGCGGTGAGGGTCTTCACCCTGGAGGATTCGAAAGCGATATGCTGGCGGTATTCGGGAACGATGACCCGGATCATGGAGCGTACCGTCTTGTCATCGTAATCCTGGGCGGAGGCGACCAGTTCGCATACCATCTCATTGAACTCGGCCTCGATCTGGCTCTTGTGCGCCTTCATGATCTTGGGATGGTGCGTCGGCAACAGGTTCTCGGAATCCTTGAACAATTCTTCAAACATCTTCTCACCGGGGCGGAGGCCCGTGAAATGGATGGGGATGTCGACGTCCGGTCGGAAGCCCGCCAGCTGGATCATTTTACGGGCCAGGTCGATGATCTTCACAGGCTGTCCCATGTCGAAGACGAAGATCTCGCCACCACGACCCATCACAGCTGCTTCCAGCACCAGACTACTGGCTTCCGGGATCGTCATGAAATAACGGGTGATGTCAGGATGGGTGACCGTCACCGGGCCGCCCTGTGCGATCTGCTGCTTGAACAGTGGTACGACTGAACCATTCGTGGTGATGAACTGCGTGCGACTGTTTTCGGAGAGCGCCTGGACGTAGATCTCACCGATGCGCTTGCAGGCACCCATCAGATTGGTGGGGTTGACCGCCTTATCCGTCGAGATCATGACAAACTTCTCTACCTGATTTTCGATGGCGGCGTCGGCCAGATTCTTCGTGCCGAGCACGTTGGTCAGCGCCACTTCAGAAGGATACTCCTCCAGGATGGGCACATGCTTGTAAGCGGCGGCATGGAATACAAAGTGCGGGCGATACTTGCGGAAGATATTATCAATACGCTTGCGGTCGCGGATGGTGGCAAGCTCCATGGTCACCTCAAAGTCCAGATCAAGCTTACCAAGTTCGATCCGAAGATCGTGCAGGCCGGTCTCAGACTGGTCCACCAGGATCAAACGACCCAGATTGTAGCGGCAAAGCTGGCGGCAGATATCGCTGCCGATGCTGCCTGCGGCACCGGTCACAAGCATGACCTTGCCTTCCAGCTCCTGGCGAGACTGCAGGTTCAGCAATTCGATCTTTTCGCGGCCCAGCAGGGATTCGATGGTGAGTTCCTTCAGCTGGCTGCGGTTGAAGATGCCCTTGATCCACTGGCTGAGCGGGGGAATTACGGTGATATGGATCCCCTTGCCGATGCAAAGCTGGCTGAGCGATGCCTTCTTGGCGGCGTCCAGGTCAACGGAGAGGATGATCTCACGCACCTTGTTACGGAGCAGGAAAGCCTGCAGCGCCTGCGGCTCGGAAGACATGATGCGCTTGCCGTTCAGCACCTTGCCGACCTTCTCGGGACTGTCATCGATGAAGGCGATGACGCGACAGTTAGATTTCTTGTCGAACTCGATGGCGTTCTTTGTGGCCATACCGATGTCGCCGGCTCCATAGATGACTACATTATCCTTCTAGGTCAGTCCGTGTACAGCCTTCGTGTAGACTTCCTTTACCAGCAGCCGGAAGGCCGACATCAGGATCGAGGTGATCAGGGTGTTGACGATCAGCGCTAATACCTTGGACAACGCATCCACATCAAAGCCCCTGGAAACAACCGGCAGCATCAGCAGCCAGATCATCAACTGCAGGATGGCGAAACGCAATACCGTGAAAAGATCGCGGATCTCAGAGTAACGGATCAGCCCGTGATGCGACTTGCTCACCAGCATGGCCAAGGCGCTGATGACGGTGTTCAGGAAAAGAATGGCGATCATGTCAACAGACTCGATCGGAACCAGCCGGATGCGGAAAAAGATCAGCATCGTGAGCAGCGCGCCCATGCCGCTCAGGACCAATTCAATGGAGAGGATCACCCAACGCGAGGTGACACTGCGGAAAGCACGGTGAGAGAGCAAAGATTTCATTGTGGTACGGATGAGGTGGTTTCGTGTATGCGAGGCAAACAGTACTGGCCCTCATGGGAATGGATCTACGGAAATTCAATGGAGATTTGGATACGGTGGTCTGAAACAGGATTGGAGTTGGCGTTACGCCAGAAGGTCTTGTCAGAGGATTTGGAGTGTTGCGGGAGAACCGCCTGATGATCTCAGGGATTTCCCCATCGATTGTTGCGTAAAGATTGTGTGAATCACGCAAAAATACAAGGTATTAATACGAAATAATTTTTATTTCATGATACGTTCATTTACGACCTGCCATCAAAGTGTTGTGTAATAACTACTTGGGATTTATCCATCACATGAAAATATGAAGCCCCAGGTGACTGAAACCCTTTCCATTAAAGGCTTACGGAAATAAATAAAAATAAGGAACCCCGTCCATCGGCCGGTTTCGGCTTCTGGACGGGGTCGTATATTTACGTTACGCCTACATAAATATGACCGCTCGGGATCAGAACAGGCGGGCGACCGAAAGCATCCCGCCGGTACTATTGGGGAGGAGGCCGCCGTTGTCCATGGCTACCATTGCGCGCAACTGCCATCCCTTCTTCAGGGGCATACCTGCCTCGAGGCTCATGGACATTGAATTCACGGGTTTGAACTTATTGACGATCTCCCAAAGACCCATGTTGTTGGAGAATGAGGTACGGCTCCGCAGGAACACCTTGTCCACTGTAGCCTCCAGCCCGACATGGAAAACCTTTACCCGGGTATTATCAAAGAAATATGGATTGTTGCCGCGGGGAAGGGTTGGGAGCATGTTCGCGTCTGACGTAATGAACGGATTGCCCAGGCTTTGGCCGAGATATGAATTTCCGTTCATGATGAATTCGTGATTATAATAATTATCGTGATTGGCAGGCCTGGCGGCGTTATATGCCTGGTTCGCCGTCCGGTAGTATTCCACGACCGCCTTTTGCAGCCGGAAGCCCTTTCCGTCGGCAGGAGCCGTGTTGGTGATGCTGATGCCCGTCAGCCCGTCGTTGAAACTACCCTGCTTGAAGGAGTTCTCACTCTCATACAACACCTGATGATAGATCAGCGTCCTGGACGATTTGCCGGTCAGCTCCAATCCCAGGTCAATGGATCCCAGGTGGTTGCCGACGTTGGTGGTGAAGGTGGATCCGGGCTTGTAGATATAGTTCTTGCCGGTCATCACATACCAAAGGGTCTGCATCTGACTCAATTCATAGGATGGTCCCACGAGCGACTTTCCGTCCACCCAAAACACCTGGTGTACGCCACCGAAAATGAAACGGGTCTTCCAGCCGGGTTTTCCGATCCGCACATGAGCCGACTTCTGATGGAGGTATCCGGGAAGAATGTCGCGTTTATTGCTGTAATTAGTCGGCACATCGCCCATGAACCCCTGTGCCAGTGAGCCTTTGATGCTGATCAGGCTGTCGAACTGCGGGAAGGAATAGTCGGGCAGGGATAGAGAGACCTGCGGGATGCCCAGGGCCGTCCCGGAGATGGTATGCGATCCACTGGACAGCGTGGTATCGGTCAAACCGGAGATCATGCGCGAGCGGCCGGCCCTGATCTCAAACATCTTCAATTTTAATTTGGCATAGGCCTCGATCACCCGGAAGTCGGACACGCTGCCGACATCCGCCCGGAGCTGGATGCCCACACCCCAATCGATGTCCCTGGCAGAATCCTGGCGATAGGGCTTCACATAGTGTGCCAGGGCCGCAAAGGAAGTCCCCTGGTAAGGATTGCTGCCGTACTGTCCGGCCCGCATCCAGAGTGGGACAGCATCCCCCGTGCCAATGGCCTGCAACTCTACCATGCGGTAAGCGGCGGCGGCTTTGTAGGCCTTGCGAACGGAATCATACACGGGGACCGGCTGTGACAGGACCGAAAGGTGGAACGACAGGATTGCAACCGTCGTCAGAATCGATGACTTGATCATCTGCTGCGTTTAAAATGGTGAAGAGTACGGTGATTCGCAGGATTCGGTGCCTAAAAGTAAACATATTCCCATTCAGATGCAAGTGTCCGGTCATATCAACATCCGGAAAGAACAGCAGGCCGGGGTTGCGCCGCCGTTAATATTCATCGCGACAGCAGTTCGCAGGGCTTGATGCCCGTATGCTTCTTGAACGCAGACGAGAAATGGGAGATCGAGGAATAGCCAAGCGAAACAGACACTTCGGAGACGGACTGGCCCTTTTCATAGAGCAGGAACTTGGCATGCTCCATGCGCTGGTCCTGGTAGAAGTCGAAGATCGTCATACCATAAAGTACCTTGAAACCCTTCTTGAGATAGCACTCGTTGATGGCTACCTTACGGCTGAGCTCCCTGATCGTGATCGGGTCTCCGATGTGCAGGAGCAGGATCTCCCGGGCCAGTACGATCTTTTCGCGGTCAAGGGCGTTGGACAGGAACTTACAGGCAGGAACAGCTTCCTCCACTTCCGTCTGGTAGATCGACTCCAGCGTGTAGAGCATCAGGATCTGCGTCTGCGCATTCATGAAGATATTCTCCGTGGCATCCGTGTAGGTATTTCCCAGGATGGACACCAGGGTTTCGCGGATCTTCCGGGTGATGCTGATGTGCTGGTAGAAGGATTCTCTGTATCTGAAGTTGAGCAACGCAGCCGCCGGGCTCTCCGGGCCCTGGCTCTTCACGAAATGCGCCAGGTGGGGCGGCTCAAACCGGAACTGGAGCAGGTCAATGGACGGCCCCTTGTGCTCGCAGGCGACCGATGCATCGTCGCGGCAACCATCGCAGTCGATCCGCCGTTCGTTGCACCAGGTGCCCCCGTCGAGGCAAAATCGTAACTCGAGCGTATGCCCCCCGACGGTCCCGGGCCGGTAATGATAGACCAGCATGCCCGTGTCCTCG
>JAJTFQ010000116.1 GCA_021299955.1 Chitinophagaceae bacterium | reverse complement strand
GCGCTTGTAGCCGATCCGGTTGATGATGTCGTACCCGAGGTTGTTCGATACCACAAAAATGATCAGCGAACCTATGAAATAGGCGCCGTAGAACGATGACCCGATCAGTTGCGATTCGAACTGGGTCAGCTGGAAATGGGTCTTACAGAAAGGGATCAGCATGCTGTTGGAGGCAGCAATGAATCCCCAGAAGAAAAAGACCATGACGAGGGTCCCGAGGGCGCCGTAATTGGTGGGGATGCCCGCCTGGCTGGAAGGTTGTTTCATGATGCGGTTACTTTATTCATTCGTTTTAGCCGGATGAAAATAGTAAGAAATGCCGTAGTTAAAAATAATTTTATTGAGCCGGGGATGGCTATGGGCAAACTTCACTAATTTGACCTCGTAAGGAAGTCTGACATGGAAATCGTTCACGTTTCTGCAGAGTGTTATCCGGTGGCCAAGGCGGGCGGCCTTGGAGATGTGGTGGGTGCACTGCCCAGGTATCAGCAAGAGGCGGGACATGTATCCAAGGTGGTCATGCCCATGTACAGGACACGTTTCCTCTACGAAAACCAGTGGACTGTCGTCCACAAGGGCGGGGCTGCCCTCGGATCGGCCTGGTTCGAATACACGATCATACAGGAAGCGACCAACCGGCTCGGTTTTGATCTGTACCTCGTTGATGTGCATGGTCTCCTCGACCGGGAACGTGTTTATGGCTATGAAGATGACGACGAACGATTCATCGCTTTTCAGATCGCCGTGATCGATTGGCTGTCGAGCTGGCAGCATCGACCGGATATCGTCCACGTCCACGACCATCATGCCGGACTCATCCCGTTCATGATGCAGCACTGCCTGGCTTACCGAAATCTGGCCTCAGTACCCGTGGTGCTGACCATCCATAATGCGCAATACCAGGGCGCCATGCACTGGGATAAGAGCGTGCTCATCCCATCCTGGGACAGCTGGAAACGGGGACTCCTGGAATGGGATGGGCGCATAAATCCCCTGGCATGCGCCATTCGTTGCGCATGGCGCGTGACCACCGTCAGCCATTCTTACCTGCAGGAAATGCGGGCATCTTCCAACGGGCTGGAACCACTCTTCGAGTACGAAAAGGGTAAATGCTCCGGTATCCTCAATGGGATCGACTCGCAGGTTTGGGATCCGGCCAGCGATCCGGCCCTGGATCGTCATTACCGAACCCGTGACGTGGCATCCGGCAAACAGGCCGCTAAGCGCGCCCTCTGCGAAGTATTCCATCTGGACCCGGAAAAACCACTATTCGTTTTCATCGGGCGCCTGGTAGGCGAGAAGGCTGCGGACCTGCTGCCCGACGTGATCGCTGATAGCTTCGCGCATATCGGGAGACGAATGAATTTTCTGGTGCTCGGCAGTGGCGAACGGGAGGTGGAGTCAAAGTTGAACGCCCTGCTTGGCATGAGCCAGGGAGACTACGGGCTCTATCTTGGTTATCATGAAAACCTTGCGCACCGGATGTACGCCGGGGCTGATTTCCTGCTCATGCCTTCACGGGTTGAACCCTGTGGACTCAACCAACTTTATGCCATGCGTTACGGAACCGTTCCGGTTGTTCGCCTCACAGGCGGATTAAAGGATACGGTCGTGGATATTGGCGACGAAAAAGGATATGGCATCACACACCGGCACGCCTCGGTCGGGGATATCACCCATGGCATTTTTCGCTCCCTTGGATTGTACGAACATCCGGCCGAGCTGCACCGCGTTCGTCAACGCATGATGAAGCTCGATTTCAGCTGGCACCGTAGCGCCCAATCATATGCAGACCTGTACAAGACACTCAAATAAAGGAACAAACCGAAGAATATGAAAAAGGATAGTGCGGCCATCATCCTGGGCGGAGGCGCCGGATCCAGACTTTCTCCGCTGACATCCACCCGCAGCAAGCCCGCTGTTCCCATAGCCGGCAAGTATCGCCTGGTGGACATACCCATCTCCAACTGCCTGAATTCCGATATCGGAAGGATCTATGTGCTTACCCAGTTCAATTCGGCCTCCCTGAACAAACACATCAAGAATACCTACCATTTCAGCGCCTTCAGCTCCGCCTTTGTGGACATCATCGCCGCGGAACAGACCCCCGACAACCCGACCTGGTTCCAGGGAACGGCAGATGCCGTCCGGCAGTCGCTTCGGCATGTCCAGCAGCAAAGTTTCGATTATGTGCTGATTCTCTCCGGCGACCAGCTCTATCAAATGGATTTCGAGCAGATGGTCGCCCGCCATATAAAGGAAGGGGCAGATATTTCGATCGCCACCATCCCGGTGGGCGACCGCGAAGCCCCGGAATTCGGGATCATGAAGAAGAGTGATGGAGATATCATCACGTCCTTTGTTGAGAAGCCCGCCAAGCAAACCCTGGGAGACTGGGTCAGTGATACCGGGGAAGAAATGCAGGCACAGGGCAGGATCTACCTGGCCAGCATGGGCATCTATATCTTTAGCCGGCGTGTGCTGTTCGACCTGCTGCAGGATGTCCGCAAGGATGCGACCGATTTCGGAAAGGAGATCATCCCGTATTCCATCGAGCGCTACAAGGTGCTTAGCTACCAATACGATGGCTATTGGACGGATATCGGAAATATTTATTCCTTCTTTGAAGCCAACCTCGCCCTCACGCAGGATATTCCGCCTTTCAATCTGTTTGATAACGACAACGCGGTCTACACCCGTCCACGGATGCTGCCACCCGCCAAGATCAGTGGAACTACGCTTGAAAAGACCATCATTGCGGAAGGCTGCATCATCAATGCCTCCCGGGTGGAACACTCCGTCATCGGTATCCGCACCCGCATCGGAACCGGAACCACCATCGTCAGTTCCTATATCATGGGTACCGACTTCTACGAAACCCTCGACGATATGAACAATGCCGTCAGGAAGGGTATCCCGAAACTGGGGATCGGCGAACGCTGCTACATCCGAAATGCGATCATCGACAAGAACTGCCGAATCGGCAACGATGTGCGCATCAATGGAGGACATCATCTGCCCAATGCCGACCATTCGCTCTATGCGGTGAAGGACGGCATCATCGTTGTAAAGAAAGGCGCGATCCTTCCGGACGGATTCGTGATCTGAACATAATCTTCAGATAGCCAATATCTTATATTGGTTATCTGAAGTCTTTTCTGTCAGTAACGTGTATAATTAACATAGTGCCAAAACGGTTGCCATGAGCCAGGAAATCAATAGGGATCAGGTGGGGGCTGAATCTGAAAAACCCCGTCTGAGTCTACAGCAGATCATTAACATGAGTGTGGGTTTTTTCGGCATCCAGTTTGGATGGGACCTGCAGCGTGCCAATATGGGTCGCATTTATGAAAACCTGGGTGCGAATCCCGATGAGGTGCCCCTGCTTTTTCTGGCAGCACCGCTGACAGGACTATTGGTTCAGCCTGTCATCGGATATATGAGCGACCGCACATGGCATCCACGCTGGGGCAGACGCAGACCCTATTTTCTGATCGGGGCGATCGTCAGTTCAATTGCGTTGTTGTTCATGCCTTCCAGCAGTGAGTTGTGGATGGCGGCTGGATTGCTCTGGGTCCTGGATGTATTCGGAAACGTGGCCATGGAGCCATTCCGCGCCTTTGTAACAGACAAGCTTCCGGAATCTCAGGTGAACAGGGGATTCATCATGCAGAGCCTGATGATCGGCCTTGGCGGCAGCATCGCATCGGCACTTCCCTGGCTGATGACCAATCTGATGGGCATGGCAAATACGGCTGAGCAGGGAGACATTCCGATGAACGTAATGGCATCCTTTTACATCGGCGCCTTTTTCTTTCTGACCGCCGTGCTCTACACGGTTTTCACTACCCGGGAGTATCCGCCCGCCGGAGGTGTTGTCTCCAATGTAACAGATGAACCATCCGGTTTCATGCATGGGATCAGGGAGATCATCCACGCACTGCGGAATATGCCGGACCGGATGCGGGTGGTGTCACTCGTTCAGTTCTTTACCTGGCCAGGCCTCTTTCTCATGTGGTTCTACTACACGACGGCAGTAGCGGTCAATGTATTCCATGGCGTGGATGCCGGTGACCCCGCCTACGCCAGGGGGGCTGATTTCGGCAGTCTGACCCTCTCTTTCTACAGTGTGGTTACCTTTCTGTTCGCCCTCGTACTTCCATCCATTGCAGACAGGCTGGGACGAAAATGGACGCATGCGCTCTGTCTGGCGGCCGGTGCATTGGGATTGATCAGCGTCAATTGGGTGACCGATCCCAATATGCTCTTTGTATCCATGGCGGGTGTCGGCATTGCCTGGGCCAGTATCCTCTCGATGCCCTATGCCATGCTCAGTGGCTCGCTCCCGCGCCATAAAGTGGGCATCTACATGGGCATCTTCAATTTTTTCATTGTGCTGCCGGAGATCATGGCATCCCTCGGTTTCGGGTGGCTGATGCGCAACGTGCTGAACAACGACCGGCTGGCTGCGCTGACCCTGGGCGCCGTTTTCATGCTGTTGGCCGCCGCCATCACAGTATTCATGATCAAGGACAAAAAGAATTAACATGCAGAACCTGTTTATGAAAAAAAAGGACATTCGATTTGTCATGCTCGGCCTCATTGCATGCCTGATGGCCGCATTGGCTGAAGCACAGGATATCAAGACCTATCCTGTCTCGTGGTGGACAGGCATGAAACAGCCTGTTGTCCAGGTCATGCTTCACGGAAACTCGGAACTCCCCGCCATTGCCAGCGTCAGTCATCCGGGCGTGACGGTCAAACGCGTGTACCAGCCTGACAATAAACGCTATCTGTTTGTAGACCTGCACATTGCGCCGTCGGCCAAAGCCGGGAATGTGATGATCCGGCTTGGCAAGGACAGGCAGGTGGCCTTTCCGCTACAGGCACGCAATCGCAGGCTTTCCATAGAGGGGCAACAGGGCGTCAGGGCAAATGATCTTGTTTACCTCATCATGCCCGACCGGTTCGTCAACGGAGATCCGGCCAACGACAGGCTCCCGTCGCTCAGAGATACAAGCTGTAATCGCACCGATCCGTATGCCCGCCATGGCGGCGACCTGAAAGGTGTCGAAAGCAGACTCGGGTACCTTCATGATCTGGGGGTGACCGCCCTTTGGATGACACCTGTCGTCGAAAACGACATGCCCCGAACCATCGAGGCCGAACAATATAACATGAGCGGCTACCACGGCTACTGGATCACCGATCATTACCGGATCGATCCCCGCCTCGGAGGCGAGCAGGCATATCAGTCGCTCGTGGAGGCGGCGCATGCCAAGGGATTGAAGATCATTCAGGATGCCGTGTACAATCACGTTGGCAACAAGCACCACACGATCATCGATCCGCCCATGAAAGACTGGCTCAATCAATGGCCTGTCTATCAGGGCTCCAATCACCGGGATGAGGTATTCTTTGATCCTTACGCATCTGCTGCAGACAAGCAGATCATGATCGGTGGCTGGTTCGTTCCTCATCTGCCCGATCTAAACCTGGCCAACCCCTTCGTGGCCAATTTCATCATCCAGAACACCGTCTGGCATACGGAACGCTTTGGCATCGACGGATGGCGGGTGGACACTTACAAGTAATGCGATGAGGCCTTCCTCAATCGGATCAACGACGTGCTGCTGAAGGAATTTCCGCGCCTGACCGTTTTTGGGGAAGCATGGACGAACACCATCACCGGAGGGGCCTATTTTTCCAGGAACCGGATCCAGGCACCTTTTAGACATAACGCCCTGGGCGTAACGGACTTCCCGGTGAGCGGAGCGATTTTCGATGCGGTCAATCAGCCCGCCGGATGGACGGAAGGCGTAACCCGTCTGTACATGACGCTGGCACAGGATGTCCTCTACGAAGACCCGATGCGAAACTGCATATTCCTGGACAACCATGACATGACTCGCTTGTTTTCCATGGTTGGCGAACGTATGGATCGCTTCAAGATGGCGATGGGATTGTTGTTTACCCTCCGGGGCATACCCCAGATCTATTATGGTACGGAAGTGCTCGCCCGAAACTTCAAAAATCCGAATGATGCGGCCGTTCGCCTGGATTTCCCGGGCGGCTGGCCGGGCGATGTAACCGATAAATTCAGTCCCGCCGGACGCACCAACCAGGAAAAGGAAGCCTTTCAATTTGTTCAAACCCTGGCCAATTTCCGCAAGACATCTTCTGCCATCGGTTCCGGAAAGACCATGCAGTTCATTCCGGTGAACGGCGTCTACGTGTACTTCCGGTACGATGAGCGGCAGACGGTCATGTGCGTACTCAACACGAATGATAAAAAGATGACGCACCCGCTGGCACGTTATGCAGAGCGAACCTCAGGCTTCAAGAACGTAAAGGATGTGTTATCGGGCCAGACGGTGTCAATTTCATCGGAACTCGAACTGCCTGCCAATAGTATCGGTATCTTCGAACTAAGACGCTGAGCAGGATCACAGGGATGGCGGCCGGCAACTTTATACAGTATGAAAAAGAAAACCGGGTCGGGATCGAAGGGAACAGCCAGATACGAGGATATCCATTTCGTGGATACGGCCAGACCGGTTTGGAATTATTCGCTCTTCACGGATGAAACCATCCGTAATTTCCAGCAGGGTACTTGCTATGATGCGTATCGATACTTTGGCAACAAACAGCTGGAAGTACTGGGCGTGTGGGGAACGTATTTCGCGGTCTGGGCTCCGAATGCTACCAACGTTTCCGTTACCGGTAACTTCAATCACTGGAATACGGAAGCGCATCCGTTGTTTGTCAGACTCGATCAGAGCGGTATCTGGGAAGGATTCATTCCACATGTCGAAAGGGGAGAAGTATATAAATATCATATCCATGGTTTCGAAGGCCGGCAGCTCGACAAGGGAGATCCCTACGCGCACTATTGGGAACTGAGACCCGGCACGGCATCCATCACCTGGAACTTTGATTATGCATGGAAGGATGATCACTGGATGTCGGTCAGAAAAAAGCACAACGCCCTGAAGGCTCCATTTTCTGTTTATGAGGTTCATCTCGCCAGCTGGATGCGTCCGGACAGGAACGATGAGGAAAGTTACCTCAGCTACGACGACTTGTCGGAAAAACTGGTAGCCTATGTAAAGGATATGGGTTTCACGCATGTCGAACTCATGCCGGTGATGGAATATCCCTTTGACGGCAGTTGGGGATATCAGGGAACCGGGTACTATGCACCTACCGCCCGTTTTGGTCATCCGGAAGCCTTCATGCATCTGGTGGACAGCTTTCACCAGGAAGGCATCGGTGTCATCCTCGACTGGGTTCCATCCCACTTTCCATATGATGCCCATGGCTTGTTCATGTTCGATGGAACGCACACGTATGAGTATGCCGACATGCGCAAGGGCTACCACCCGGATTGGAACAGCTATGTTTTCAATTATGCACGTGGAGAAGTCAGGCGGTATCCTCGATGCTCAAACTGGATTATTCCAGGAAGCAGGGGGAATTGGAACCCAATGTCCATGGGGGCAATGGCAACCTCGAAGCCATCGCATTCATTCGCGACCTCAATGCCACCATCTATCGGGATTTTCCGGATGTACAAACGATCGCGGAGGAAGCCACAGACTGGCCCGGCGTGTCCAGACCCACCTGGCAGGATGGACTGGGTTTCGGTATGAAATGGATGATGGGATGGATGCACGACACGCTGCGGTACTTCAAGCAGGATCCGCTCTACCGCAAATTCCAGCAGGATCAGTTCTGCTTCAGCATGATGTATTACTACGACGAAAACTTCATGCTGCCGTTGAGCCACGACGAGGTCGTGCACGGAAAATCGCCCATGCTTTATAAGATGCCCGGAGACGAATGGCAGAAGTTCGCGAACCTCAGGCTGCTCTATACATATATGTACACGCATCCGGGGGCAAAGCTTCTGTTCATGGGCAACGAGTTCGGTCAGACATCGGAATGGAACTACAAAAGTGACCTGGACTGGCATCTCCTGCAATACGACGGACACCGGAAAATGCAGGACTGCATCCGGGTCCTCAACCGGCTTTACCGCGACCTGCCTGCCCTGCATATCCGACAGTTCGAGGCGGATGGCTTTGAATGGGTAGATCTCAACCACCGGGAGGACTCGGTGATCGTTTATAAACGCAGATCCTCTAAACCCTCCGAAGACCTACTGGTCATCCTGAATATGACGCCCGTAGTACGCAACGATTGGAGGGTCAATGTTCGGGGCAAAAGAAAATGGAAGGAGATCTTTAATTCAGATGACCAGGCCTACTACGGCACGGGTGATGTGTACAATCCGATCGTCAGGACGGAAGTCGTCAAGGGAGATCGTTCTGCCATTGATCTCATTGTCAACCTGCCACCACTCGGCGCCATCATCCTCGGATAGATCTCTTTGAGTCGCACTAACGTCAACGCATACCCTGACTTTCCAGTCACCTGACGGCCATGCCCGGCCATTGGTTCAGGACGGGATCTTTGGGGCCCATTCCGTAACCGTGACCTCCATGATCAAAGACGTGCAGACTGGCTTTGACGCCATTTTGTAGCAGGGCCTGATAAAATACAATGCCATTTTGCACCGGAACGGACTTGTCGTCACTTGAAAAGACTATAAAAGTGGGCGGTGTTTGGGACGTGACCCGGTTGTATGTGCTCAGGGAGTCTCTCATCGCAGGGTTTGGCTCTTTTCCTGTCAGCATTTCTGCACTGTATTTATGCGCAAAACTGTCTTTGAGAGAGATGACCGGGTAGATCAAAATGGCAAAGGAGGGTCGGCTGCTGTATCTGGCCAGTGGATCACTGGCGGAGGGAT
>JAJTFQ010000115.1 GCA_021299955.1 Chitinophagaceae bacterium | reverse complement strand
TGGGTTGTTCGATCCCGCTCAGTTGCAGGCTCACGATATCCTGGTAGGCCGATAACAGCCGGGCGAAGGCTGAATAGGCATCCGGCACCCGGATGAGGGTGGACTTGATGGCCGACTTCAGTTCGAGGTGATCGTTCACAATGATGATCGTCGCCCCGGTCGTGTAGAGGTATTCTTCGTATTTGGGGTTGGCCAGGAAGGCCAGCTGACCGGCGGAAGCTTCTTCGATCTTGGAGAAAGAGGAAACTGATGCGGAAGAGTCGCCTTCCACCCTGCCGTTGATAATAGATGAAATCTGAGCAGCGCTGAATTGCATAGTTCTGGGTTGGAGCCTTTTTTCTGATGGAATGCGGGGTTCTCAACCCAGCCTGTTTCGATTATTCATCGGGTCGGCAACGCAACGAGACGGTGCCAATATACATAGACGTACAATGTCCACTAAAGGTTGGCCGGATGGTGGCAAAGGTAGAATTTTTTCACTGGTTGGGAGAGGGTCTGGTGGATCAGTGCGTGATCGACCTGGGAAATATCCCGCACAGAGCCATCGCGGAAAAGGATGTCAATACGTTCGTCGTTTGGATTGTACAGGCGGTTGACGGCGGTGCCGGTGAAGGCCAGGTAACGGACTTCCTCGTCATTCATGGACAGCTGTTGTTTCAGGGCTTGCTGCATGGATTCGAGTTCATGCTGCGGGACGGGTTCTGACTGGAGCCTGAGCTTGAAGAGTTTGCGGTCGAGCAATGCCTGGCAGAGGATGGCCAGGACCCGGTCGGAGTGGAAGCTCCACTGCTTGATCGCGACGATCACATCGGCATCGTCGAGGCGGCAGAATTCCGCCAGGTGAAGGGCTGGGTCAATGGGTTCTTCCCGAAACAGGAAGAGCCCCAGCGCATCCGTCCGGCGTACTGCCATGTCTCCGGCAGCAGCGAGTGCGCGTGCGCGCTCGAAGATGCGGACCAGGACGACTTCCGCGCTGATGACGGTCTTGTGGAGGTACACCTGCCAGTACATCAGCCGGCGGGCGACCAGGAATTTCTCGATCGAATAAATGCCCTTCTCCTCTACCATGAGATTGTCTCCGTGAACGGTGAGCATCTTCAGGATCCGGTCGTACCCGATCGTGCCTTCGATCACGCCGGTGAAGAAGCTGTCCCGCGCGAGGTAGTCCATCCGGTCTACGTCCAGTTGTCCGCTCACCAGCTGGTGCAGGAACCGCTTCGGATGGGTGTCTTGGAAGATGTCGATGGCCGTTTGCAGTTGTCCGTCGCATTCTGCGTCAGCGCGAGGGTCATCAGGTGATAAGCACCCAGGGCGTGGTGAAGGCGGGTATGCACGGCGCCCGGGTAGACCAGGTGCGAGAGTGCCATCTGCGATATCCTGCGCAGGCGCTGGCACCAGGGGTGCGACATCACCTTGTACACCAGCGGGTCGTCGAGGGTGATGAAGCCGTGTACCGGGTCGTTGATGATCTTGCGGAACGCCATCTTGTTGTGATTTGTGGTACAAAATTACGACAGCCGCCCGGGTATGCCGCGGAAGGTTAACTTCGTACGCTAAAATCAATGCAACATGTCACTGGCGAAGATCCTCTGGGTGGATGACGAGATCGAGAGCCTGGCGTCGCAGAAGCGGTTCCTGGAAGCGAAGGGCTATGCGGTCACCATGCTCTCGAATGGTCCGGATGCGCTGGAATATCTCCGGTCAAATCCGGCGGATATCGTGTTGCTTGATGAGACCATGCCCGGGATGACAGGCCTGGAGACCCTGGCGGGCATCAAGGAGCAGGATGCGCACATCCCGGTGGTCATGATCACCAAGAACGAGACGGAGAATCTGATGGACGAGGCCATTGGTGCGCAGATCAGTGACTATCTCATCAAGCCCGTCAATCCCCATCAGGTGTTGTCGAGTCTCAAGAAGATCATCGATAACCGCCGGCTGGTGGCGGAAAAGACCACGTCCGACTACCAGCAGCAGTTCCGACAGTTATTTATGGCGCTGAACAGCGATCCTGACCAGGCGGGTTGGATGGACATCCACCGCCGGCTGACCTACTGGGAGATGGCGATGGAGCGATCCGACAGTCCGGAGATGCAGGACGTCCATCAGTCGCATAAGAGCGATGCCAATGCTGAGTTCTTTAAATACATATCCCGTCACTATGCCTCATGGGTGGATCCCCGGCTACAGGATGAGGCACCCGTGATGAGCCATACATTGTTTCGCCGGCTCATCCTGCCGCATATCGAAAAGGGGCGTCCGACCTTGTGGCTGCTGATCGACAACCTTCGGTACGACCAGTGGAAGGCGATCGAGCCGGTATTTGCTGAAACCTTCCGCATTGTTCAGGAAGACATGTTCTACAGCATCCTGCCGACGGCCACGCAGTATGCGCGGAACGCCATATTTGCAGGCCTGTTGCCGATGGAGATCGAGCGTCAGTTCCCCGGTAAATGGAAGCAGGATGAGGAGGAAGGCAGTAAGAACCTGCATGAGGAGGAGTTCTTCCGGGCGCAGCTGAAGCGTTTGCGGCGGGAGGATATCCGAACTTCATATCATAAGATCACCTCGCACCAGGATGCCCAGAAGTTGGCGGAGGGGGCCCATAATCTGCTGAATTTCGACCTCTCGATCGTAGTCTACAATTTTGTGGACATGCTCAGTCATGCCCGCACGGAGATGGAAGTCCTCAAGGAACTGGCGGGCGATGAGCGCAGCTATCGCAGCCTGACCCGGAGCTGGTTCGAGCATTCTCCCCTGTTGCAGACGCTGCGTAAACTTGCGGAAAAGGGTGTTTCGCTGATCCTGAGCACGGATCACGGATCGGTGCGGGTGAAGGATGCCTGCAAGGTGGTGGGCGACCGGCAAACCACGGCCAATCTGCGGTACAAGCACGGAAGGAATCTGGATTACAGTCCACAGGACGTGCTGGCATACCGGGATCCGAAGGTAGCGGGCCTGCCCACGCCGACGGTCAATTCGTCATATATCTTCGCCCGCGAGGAGCGGTTCCTCTGCTATCCCAATAATTTCAACCAGTTTGCGAACTATTACCGCAACAGTTTTCAGCATGGGGGCATTTCGCTGGAGGAGATGATCGTGCCGCTGGTGCGGATGACACCGCGCTGATCTCAGTTCAGGTACATGTTGACGATGGCGGCGCCGGTAGAGGGTCGGGCGGTGAAGACGCTGTCGCCGCTGACTGCGATGATCCCGCCATCTGTCCCGAGGTCCCATAGTTTACCGCGCAGGGGCACGACCATGCCAAAGCGGGCACTGCTGCTGCGGATGCGGGCGGGCAGCGTGTATTTTCGCCAGGCTTCTGCCAGGGTGATGCGTCCGCGGTCGGTGGTATCGACATCCGCGGGGGCAGGGTAGCCGCTGTAGCCTTGCCAAAGGCTATCCATGCTGCCGGATCCGGAGATATAGGCCGGTACGGCAATGATCTGTGGCTGCCGGTCATTCAGGCTTGTGTAGCTTTCCGGAAACCAGCTGTCGGCGCAGATCTGAACGGCGGCGCGTCCGCAGGGCAGGTCGAAGACGGGTGTCTTACCGGGGGTATCGCGGGCTACAAAGGGCTGCTCTTCGGCCACGGGGAAGCATTTGCGGCCGAGGTGTGGCCGGATGCGGCCGTTCGGGTCAAAGACCGCCGTGATGTTGTACAGGGGGCCCATCCGGATGCGGATGCGGTCGTCCACCACTTCGGGATTGGGCAGGAGGATGGAGCCGGCGATGATCGTCACGCCGTATTTCCGTGCGAGCACGCCGAAGACTTCGCGGTAGCTGGCGGCCATACGGTAGCCCTGACTGGCGAAGATGGAGTGGCTCAGCTTGTCGCCCGTATCATCCGGGGTGGTGAACCAGTCGCGCAGATAGGAGAATAGATTCGAGGTCATGTAGGTCTGCATGGCATCTTCGATGGTTGGTGCCTGATAGATGCTGCTTTTCTGTCCCTCCACCACCAGCCAGGTGCCTATGTATTCCGGGAAGATGACCACGGTTTTTGGGGTGAGCCATCCCTTGAGTTCTGCGGCCTGCATGTAACCGTCGAGCTTGTTGAGAAAGTGCTGGCGGGAGGCGTAGTCTACCGGAACCATGTAGGGACTGATGCCCACGATATTCCCTTTTCCGGAGTCGGTGAACAGGGAATAGGTGCTGTCGATCTCCAGCCGGATGTCCACCAGCGGTTGCTTTCGGCCTGCACCCGACCAGGTAAAATAGGCGGCGAGTAAGACCGCAAGCGACACGGAGAAGATCCTGAATCCTTTTTTCATTTTCATAAGGGGCGGGTGTTTTTACAGGGAGTTCCTGATGGTGAGGGCGAAGGGCACGGCGATATGTTCCGGTGCATTGTCGAGGATCATTCGGGCGGCCATCTCTCCCATGGCTTTGAAATCTGTGGAGATGGTGGTGATGCCGTTGAGGATGAATCGCTTCCAGGGGTTTCGTTGTAGGAGATGAGTCCCACATCCGTTCCCGGCTGGAGTCCTTCGGATAGTATCCGATCGATCAGCGTCAGCATGTCGTCTTCGGTGAGGCTGAGGAATACATCGCCTTCATCCGGCCGGATCTGATCTGCGTTTTGCAGGGTATCGAAGGGGAAGGCATACTGGATGCAGAAGCGTTCGAATCCTTCCCGGATCTCGGCCGGGAAATAGGAAGGGGTGCGGGTCAGCAGCCTGAGCCGGCGATAGCGGCTGAGGCGTGGGAGGGCCTGCACCAGCGCCCCGTAGATGTCAGTACCGAAGTCTTCGTACACCGATCCATAGGGACGTTGAACGCCTTCCACGGCCTTGTCGAGCAGGATCAGTTGTCCTTCTGTGATGCTGTCGATGATCTCAGCGGCTTTTTCTGACCCTTCGATAAAATGAGGGATGATGACGACATGGGTGTATCCCTTTCGTCTGTTGCGCACGACCCGTCGGAAGAGGGCCACGTCGTTATTATAAATGTAGAAGTCGATCGCGGCGTGGTCGCCCAGGGTATCTACGAAGGCGTCATAGATGATCTTTTTATGGGCGCTGAGCTTATTGAAGAGCAGCAGCACCCGGATATCCTGCCGGATATCCACATCCGATATGAAATAGCCCTTACCCGGGATGGAACCCACGACGCCGAGCTTCTTGAGTTGCCGGTAGGCCCGTTCTGCCGTATCGCGGGCGATGTTGAGTTCGAAGCTGAGGTCGTTGATGGAGGGGAGTACGTAATCCATGCCGACATATCCCTGCTGCACTGCTTTCAGCACGGAATTGACGATCTGCAGGTATTTCGGGGTGACCGAATCCTCGTCGATCAGGATGTGCCGGTATATGTTTTCCGATGCCATGGCGCAGGGTGAGGGTGTCGTGTCCGGGGTAAAAGTAGTGCAAACCCCACAAAAGCCACAGCGGCGGGTTGTAATTGGTGGTCTGTGGCAAGACAGGGCATGATGGTGAAAGGGGTGGCGATCCTTATCTTTATTCCTAGTTTTTGCCCTTAAAAGTTTCAACATGTCCAATCCGAAGCGTACGTTCAAGCATGTCAGTTATTTGTGGGATGATGAGGCGGCCGCCCGCCTGGAGGGAGACGAGGTTGCGCTCCTGGTCTACCGCTCCAATCTCCTGGGGGCCGATCTCCGGCTCACGAACTATGGTGGCGGTAATACTTCCTGCAAGGTCATGGCCGCCGATCCGCTGACGGGTGCACAAACGGAGGTGATGTGGGTGAAGGGCAGTGGTGGTGACCTGGGGACCATGAAGCGCAATGGACTGGCAGCCTTATATATGGACCGCCTGCTCAATCTTAAAAACGTATATCGCGGCATCGAGCATGAGGACGAGATGGTCGGACTCTTCAATCACTGCATCTACGATCTTGATTCGAAGGCGCCATCGATCGATACGCCGCTGCACGGCATGCTCCCTTTCAAACACATCGATCACCTGCATCCGGATGCGGCCATCGCGATCGCTGCCGCGAAGGATGGCAGGCGGATCACGCAGGAGTTGTTTGGCGGTACGATCGGCTGGGTCGACTGGCAGCGACCGGGCTTCGACCTGGGTCTGCAACTGCGTCGATGCCTGGACGAAAACCCGGGGATCCGAGGGATCATGCTCGGTTCGCACGGACTGTTCACCTGGGGTGACACAGCCTATGAATCGTACATCAACACCCTGGAGGTCATCGAAAAATGTGCTGAATATCTACAGGAGCATTTCGACCGTCAGGGACAGCCCTTCGGAGGCCAGCGGATGGACGCGTTGCCGGAGGCGGATCGTCGTCGTCAGGCCATTGCGCTGGCGCCTGTCCTGCGCGGGTTCTGTTCTTCGAAACAGCGGATGGTCGGGCATTTCACCGATGATGCACGCGTCCTGGAATTCATCGATTCGAATGATATCGACCGGCTGGCACCTATGGGAACGAGCTGCCCGGACCATTTCCTTCGGACCAAGATCGCTCCGCTGGTGTTGAACCTGGCGCCCGCTGCGGATCTGTCCGATGCAAAGCAGCTCAAGGACACCCTGGCTCCGCTGTTCGAAACCTATCGCGCGGGCTACACTGAATATTACGAAACCTGCAAGCATCCGAACAGTCCGGCCCTGCGCGATCCGAATCCGGTCGTCATCCTGTACCCTGGTGTGGGGATGTTTACCTTTGCGAAGGATAAGCAGACGGCCCGTGTGGCGGCAGAGTTTTATATCAATGCGATCAACGTAATGAAGGGGGCGGAGGCCATCTCGGCCTACACATCCCTGCCCCGTCAGGAAGCGTTCAATATTGAATACTGGCTCCTGGAAGAGGCCAAGTTGCAGCGGATGCCCAAGCCCAAGGCGCTGAGTGGCCGCGTGGCACTGGTCACCGGCAGCGGCGGTGGCATCGGTAAGGCCATTGCCCGCCGTTTTGCGGAGGAGGGCGCTTGTGTGATCCTGAACGACCTGAACGATGAACGGCTGGCCGAGGCCAAGGCAGAGTTCGTGAAACTTTTTGGTCGTGATGTCGTAGCTGCTGCAAAACTGGATGTGAGCGATGCCTCCACGATCGA
This sequence comes from Chitinophagaceae bacterium, assembly GCA_021299955.1. Classification (GTDB taxonomy): domain Bacteria; phylum Bacteroidota; class Bacteroidia; order Chitinophagales; family Chitinophagaceae; genus Pollutibacter. The sequence goes on along the minus strand of JAJTFQ010000115.1, from coordinate 1,771 downwards.
TTCTGCCGTAGCCGAGGGCATTCTGGCCTTTGGCGGTGTGGACCTGGTGGTCAACAATGCCGGACTGTCGATCTCCAAAACCATTGAGGATCATACTGAAAATGATTGGGACATCCTGTACGACGTGCTGGTGAAGGGGCAGTTCCTTGTTACGCAGAGAACCGCGGCTGTCATGCGTCAGCAGGGCTTTGGCGGGGATGTCATCAATATCGTCAGTAAGAACGCCCTGGTGAGTGGACCGAATAACGCGGGCTACGGTTCCGCGAAGGCGGCTCAATTGCACCTTGCACGTCTCAATGCGGCGGAACTGGGCAAGGATAAGATCCGGGTGAATGTCGTCAATCCTGATGCCGTCATCGCCGGCAGCAATATCTGGAGTGGTGGCTGGGCGGAAGGCCGGGCCAAGGCTTACGGGATCACGATCGAGCAGCTTCCGGCCTATTATGCCGGTCGGACACTGCTGGGTGAGATCATCCTGCCGGAGGACATCGCCAACGCTTGTTATGCCATCGTTGGCGGGTTGATGAACAAGTCCACGGGCAATGTCATCAATGTGGATGGCGGTGTCGCCGCGGCGTTTGTCAGATAAGGCTTGTCACGCTGATATCGAACGGCTAACTTGCAGGCTATGAAGGTGGGATTGTTCATTCCCTGTTACATCGACCAGTTCTATCCGCAGGTCGGGGTTGCGACGCTCCAGCTGCTGGAGCGGCATGGATGTTCTGTGCATTTTCCGGTAGACCAGACTTGTTGCGGACAGCCGATGGCCAACAGCGGTTTCGCTTCGGCGGGCAAGGGCTGTGACCAAAATTTCGCACGTCAGTTCCGGGATTGCGATCATATCGTCGCGCCTTCGGGCAGTTGTGTGCTGCATATCAAGGAGCATCTCAAGGATGCCTCAGATCCTGAGGGATCGGCGCATATTCGAAGGCATATTTACGAACTCACTGAATTTCTGACCGACATCCTTCAAATTGAAACCCTGGGTGCTCGTTTCCCGCATCGGGTGGGATTGCATAACAGCTGCCACGGCCAGCGGGGCCTTCATATTTCTTCGATGAGCGAGCGGATGCTGCCGTCCTTTTCCAAGCCTGCCCGGCTGCTTTCGATGGTGGAAGGCCTGGAGGTGGTGATGCCTGTGCGCGTGGACGAATGCTGCGGTTTCGGGGGTACGTTCAGTGTATTTGAAGAGGCGGTGAGTGTGCGGATGGGTCGCGACCGGATCGAAGAGCATGCTGCCAACGACATCGAATATATCACCGGTGTGGATACGAGTTGTCTGATGCATTTGGAGGGACTGCTGCGCCGGCAGGGCAGTCCGGTACGTACCATTCACATTGCAGAAATCCTCAACAGCGTCTCATGAAGACATTGACCCATGCAGCTGCCGCCGAGGTATTCAACCAGGATGCCTCCCGTACCCGTTGGCATGACGAGACTTTGTGGTTCGTCCGTCAGAAACGAGACCGTGCGGCGCAGAATCTGCCCGAATGGGAGACCTTGCGCTCCTGGGCTTCACAGATCAAGGATCACACACTGTCCGATCTCGATGAATATCTCTTGGAATTCGAGGGCAAGGCGTTGGCCAATGGCGTGCAGGTGCATTGGGCGGCGGATGCGGCGGAACATAACCGCATCATTCATGAGATCATCCGTCGCAATGGCATCCGACGGATGGTGAAGAGCAAGAGTATGCTCACGGAAGAGTGCGGGTTGAATGAATACTTGCAAGAGCAGGGCATTGAGGTGATCGATACAGACCTGGGCGAGC